>CALKHV010000018.1 GCA_937988865.1 uncultured Propionibacteriaceae bacterium
TTCGGCAAGCGTGTCCTTGGATGGCTCGTCGACTGGTTCCTCCCGACCATCGTTCTGACCGTGGTTCTTGACGTGATCCTGCCCGGATCCAGCAACGACATCACCTCGAACTGGACCTCGATCCTCAGCTTCCTCATCGTGGCCGTCGGCCTCGGGGTCCTCACCAAGAACGGCCAGACCCCCGGTCGCAAGATCGCGAAGACACAGCTGCTCGACGGCGACGGACGCCCGGTCGAAGGCAACAAGGCGATCAGCCGCAACCTGACCCACATCGTCGACCAGCTCGCGTGTGGCATCGGATGGCTGTTCCCGATCTGGGACAATAAGCGCCAGACCCTGGCCGACAAGATCAGCAACACCACTGTGGTCGACCTGACCCCCAACGGTGGCAACCCGATCAACTCGAACCCGATGTGATCCAGCGTCCCTCTGGACGTCTGGAGGCCCCGACTTCGGTCGGGGCCTCCAGTGTCTTCACGGTGTGTTGCCCACCACGCCTATTCCTGCGCGAGCACCCGTGCGGCGTCGATCAAGCTCATCGGCTCAACCAACGGCGCGTCACTGACCGCGAGGAACTGCCCCACCACGGTGATGAGCGCGGCCAGTACCACAGCCGAGATGACGGCCATGATGAGCACCAGCGCCCTGTCGGTGAGGTGGACTGTGCCGCTGGCGACGTGCACACGTCGCAGTGTGACCGAGCCGTCGGACACCAGCTGGATTGGCCCGCCGGCGGACGGGGAGGCCGGCTGGGCCGGCCTGCCACCAGGCGCGCCGCGGCCGGCGGGCCGCGCGTGCGGGCCCCGCAGGTGGCGGGTGCGCGGCTCGCCGCGATCGGCAGGACGCGTGGGGCGTGGGGTTGGGCCGAGAGTGGTGAGGCTCATGACATCTCCTTCTGCTGGTGAACCGGTCCGACCATCCATCCGATGGATCGAACAT
This sequence comes from uncultured Propionibacteriaceae bacterium, assembly GCA_937988865.1. Lineage (GTDB taxonomy): Bacteria > Actinomycetota > Actinomycetes > Propionibacteriales > Propionibacteriaceae > CALKHV01. The sequence goes on from CALKHV010000018.1 coordinate 940, forward strand.
TCGTTCGGATCTGACACTAGCGCCACTCTCGGCCACATTCAAACAATTGTTCGAACTGGCGTGTCGAGGGGAAAGCGTCCCATCCGGTCGTCACCCGAGGGATGCCGACAACCGCAGTCCATCACCCGCCCATGACACTTTCCGGACGTCGTGCCTGCCCGTGACGCATCTCACGGTGGCGGCGATCCCCGAGCGCGACACGCCGACCGTACTGTCGAACAAATGTTTGATTTTGTCACTGGCGCGTCATAACGTATCCCTCATGGAAGGCAACAACACAAACTCCCCCGCCCCCCGGCGCCCCGGACGGCCCAGCGACGCCGCGGTGCGCGCGGAACTGGAGGGCACCATCACCCAACTCCCCGACATCGTGACCGACGGCGACGGGCTGACACCGCGACAGCGCAAGATCCTGTTGACGATCCGCAACTCCCTCGAGAAGCACGGCTATCCGCCGAGCATCCGCGAGGTTGGTCAGGCGGTCGGGTTGGCCAGTTCATCGAGCGTCGCCCACCAGATGAAGGTCCTCGAGGCGAAGGGATTCCTGCGCCGGGACCCGAACCGCCCCCGGGCGCTCGAGGTGCGACTTCCCAGCTCGATGCAGCGTCCCAAGAAGGCAAGTGCGGGCGCGACCTTCACCGATCACGACGTGGACGCAACCGGCTTCAAGGATGCCTTCCCCGATGCTGTCACCGTGCCGATGGTCGGTCGTATCGCAGCCGGAGGTCCGATCCTCGCCGAGGAACACGTGGAGGACGTCTTCGCCCTGCCGCGCCAACTCGTCGGAGAAGGCACCTTGTTCATGCTCGAGGTGCGGGGCGACTCGATGATTGATGCCGCCATCTGTGACCGCGACTGGGTCGTTGTCCGGCAGCAGCCGACCGCCGACAACGGTGACATCGTCGCTGCCCTCCTCGACAACGAGGCGACGGTCAAGACGTTCAAGAAGTCGCCTGACCAGATCTGGCTGCTCCCCCACAACCCGGCGTACGAGCCCATCGACGGCAACCACGCCACCATCCTGGGCAAGGTTGTCGCTGTGTTGCGGCGGGTCTGAGGTCGAGATTCGCGTCCGCGTTCGCGTCAAGCCCGGCACCTCACGAGAGCGGGTCGGAGGGCGCTACCCGTCGCCGGACGGGGACGCGCTCGTCATAGCCGTCACCGCCCCTGCGGTCGATGGGCGTGCAAATGCTGCGGTGGTGCAGGCGCTCGCCAAGGCCCTCGGCGTGCGTCCCACGGAGGTCACGCTCGTCCACGGGCTGCAGGGTCGCTCAAAGACCCTCGACATCCCCGACACCTGCTCATCCACGTGGAATGCGTTGCTGGGTTCATGACCCGCCTGGCGGGCCGCCCGCGTCGAGACGTCTGAGTGCCTGCACGGCCACCTCGCGGTCTGCTGTCATCCAGAAGTCGGGCATGGACGCTCGCAGGAAGCTTCCGTAGCGCGCCGTCAGCAGTCGGGGGTCGAGGATCGCGACCACGCCGCGGTCGCTCAGACGTCTGATCAGGCGTCCCGATCCCTGCGCAAGCAGGAGTCCTGCGTGCGTGGCGGCCACCGCCATGAAGCCATTGCCGCCCGCGGCTGCGATGTCGGCCTGGCGAGCCTGCATCAGCGGGTCGTCGGGCCGGGGGAACGGGATCTTGTCGATGATGACCAGGCTGCAGGTCTCACCCGGAACGTCGATCCCCTGCCATAGCGACATCGTGCCGAAGAGGCACGTCGTCGGTTCGGCGATGAACTGCCGGGTCAGTTCGGGAAGTTGGGCATCCCCTTGACACAACACCGTGTGCGTGGGGAGTTCCCTGCGGACGTGGGCTGCTGCGACCTCGGCCGAACGTTGCGACGCGAACAGGCCGAGCGTCCGCCCGCCGGCAGCCCACACGAGCTCCGCAATCTCGGTCAGCGCCTCAGCCGTGATGCCATCCCGTCGTGGGGCAGGCAGATGACGGGCGACGTAGAGGATCCCCTGGCGTCCGTAGTCGAACGGGGATCCGACATCCAGGGCCTGCCAGGCCACGGCATCGTCCGACTCGGGCTCTTCCCCCGTGGCCAGGCGCTCGCTCGCCCTCAGTCCTATCGAGAAGGCCACGGGATCGAAGACGCCACCAATCTTGAGGGTGGCACTCGTCAGCACAGTGGTCTGTTCCGACAGGACCCGCTCGCGCATCAGCCCGGCCACCGACAGAGGCGCCACCTGGGCCCACCGACCGATTCGCTCCCGTTCAGCCACCCAGACCACATCGAGTGGGGACAGCCCGGCCATCCGCTCCGCCACGTCGAAGATCTCCTTGGCGGCGGCGGCAGCCTGTCGCTTCTCGTTGTCAGCACCGGACTGCTCCTTGTCCGCCATGGCCGACACCACGCGACGTGCCACATCGCGGACGACCCGGAAGGCAGTGCCTGCGGCGGACTCGGACTCCGTCACGCGCGTCAGTTCGGAGTCATCGAAGGCCAACCTGAGCACATCCCCGCATTCCAGGAACTCGAGCGCGAGATCGTCATCGATCCAGCTCATGCATCGTCTGGCGACGCGTTCGATCTGCGGAGCCCCCAACTCCTGACTCGCGGCACCGGTCACCCGCGCAACCAGCTCGTGTGCCTCGTCGATGATGGCGATCGTGTGCTCGGGCAGCGCGGTCCCGCCGTGCATCGCATCGATGGCGAGCAGCGCGTGATTGGTGACCACGATGTCGGACGCACGCGCCCGTTCGCGCGACAGTTCGACGAAACACTCCGCGCCGTACGGGCAACGTTGCGCGCCAAGGCATTCGCGAACCGGCATCGACACCTGGTTCCAGGCACGGGGAGAGTGCGCGGGCGCGTCGTCGCGATCTGCCAGGTGCTTGTCGGACAACTGGCCCTCGGCCCACTCACGCAGCATGACGACTTCAGCCCCGAGCACTGAGCCGGCGTCCGCCCCGGCCTGCTTCACCGCGCTGGCCACCTCGGCCCCGCCCAACAACGCGTCCTGGTCGTCGGCCACTCCCTCGCGGGTCCGGTAGAGGCACGCGTAGTTGCTGCGTCCCTTCAGGAGCGCGTGGCGTGGCCGCTTGCCCGTCACTTTCTCGACGGCATCGAGCGCGGTGGGGATGTCGCTGTGGGCGAGTTGCGCCTGTAGTGCGAGCGTGGCCGTGGCGACCACGATGCGCTCGCCGGTCTCCGCCGCATGCAGGAGCGCCGGGACAAGGTACCCGAGCGACTTGCCGGTGCCCGTGCCTGCCTGCACCAACAGGTGGACGCCTGACTCGAACGCACCGGCAATGGCGTCGGCCATCTGTTGCTGGCCCTCGCGAGGCTGGCCCCCGATGGACTCGACGGCCTCCTGCAGCACCTGTGCACGGGTCTCGGGAGTCACCCGCCACACCCTAGACCCGTGCTGTGACAACCCTGCATCACTCGGCGTAGCGGGCCAGCTCACCCGCCAGGTCGGGGTGGACGCGGGCAACGACGCGCGTGCCCTCCCCCGTGTGCTCGGTGGTGATCAACTGTCCGTGGCGATGGATCCGGTCGATCAGGTCACCCCGGTCGTAGGGCACGAGGGCCCGCACCTCGACGTCGGGACTCGGCAATCGCGATTCGGTCAGTGCACGCAGCGGCTCGATGCCCTCACCGCTGCGCGCCGAGACGAAGATGGCGTCCGGGTACAGGTGCCTGAGCGTCGTGACCGCCTCAGCGGACGCCAGGTCGAGCTTGTTGATCACCAGCTGTTCTGGCACGTCACCAGCACCGATGTCGTTCAGCACCGTGTGCACTGCATCGATCTGGCCCACCGGATCGGCGTCGGAGCCGTCGACGACGTGGAGCAACAGGTCGGCCTGGGTGGATTCCTCGAGGGTCGACTTGAAGGCCTCGACGAGGTCGTGCGGAAGGTGACGGACGAAACCCACCGTGTCGGTCAGGGTGTACACGCGTCCATCTGGCGTCGTCGAACGTCGCGTCGTCGGATCGAGCGTGGCGAACAATGCGTCCTCCACGAGGACCCCCGCGCCGGTGAGCCGGTTCAACAGGCTTGATTTGCCCGCGTTGGTGTACCCGACGATGGCGACCGACGGGATGCGATTGCGCCGTCGGTCGGCTCGCTTGACCTCACGGGTGGCGTCCATGTCGCGCAGCCGTGCCCGGAGCACGGCGATCCGGGTGTTGATCCGCCGACGATCGGTCTCGATCTTGGTCTCGCCAGGGCCACGTCCACCGATGCCCACGCCACCGGCAGCGCGTCCACCGGTCTGCCGGGACAGGTTTCCACCCCACCCCCGCAGCCTCTGCTTCAGGTAGGTCAGCTGGGCCAGCTCGACCTGCGTCTTGCCCTCGACGCTGGACGCATGCTGGGCAAAGATGTCGAGGATCAGTGCCGTTCGATCGATCACCTTGACCTTGATTCGGTCCTCGAGGTTGCGCAGCTGGGCCGCCTCGAGTTCGCCATCGCAGATGACGGTGTCGGCACCGGTCGCGACGACGACGTCGCGCACCTCTTCGACCTTGCCGCGTCCGATGTAGGTCGCCGGGTCGGGCTTGTGTCGCCTCTGGGCCAGGCCCTCGAGCACAGTTGCCCCGGCGGTCTCGGCGAGGAGCTTCAACTCGGCCATGGCGTTTTCTGCGTCGGCTTCACTGCCCCTCGTCCACACGCTGACGAGAACGACCCGTTCCAGCTGGACGTCGCGGTACTCGACTTCACTGATGTCAACGAGCTGCGTCGACATGCCGGCCACGCGCTTCAGTGAGAGACGGGCCATCAGGTCGAGTTGGTCGCCGTCGAATTCGGCCTCCTCAGGATCGGGGGCGTCGGGGTCGGGAACCTCCACCTCGAGGTCGTCGTCGAGGAGGGCTGCGGTCTTCTTGCGGGCTGAGGAGTGCTTCATCGTTGTCCAGCTTGCCACTCCGGGGTGACAATCGGCGAACGGATATCAGCTGCGACCGGGGACGCTCACGTCTCCGTGGGCCACAATGACGGCCGGTCCGGTCAGGACGGCCTCACCCGCGTCGCTGATCGACACGACCACAGTCCCGCCCGGTACATCCACGCGGTAGTCCCCAGCCCAGACCGCGTGCGCCCTGGCCCACGCGGCAGCCGCCGCCACTGTGCCGGTGCCGCAGCTCATGGTCTCCCCGGACCCGCGCTCGTGCACGCGCATGTCGAGGTGCCGAGGGGCAACCTCGTGGATGAACTCGACATTGACGCCGTTCGGGTACCTGTCAGCCGGCTCCCATGTGGGGGCCCGCGACAGGTCGAGGGACGCCAGCTCTGCGGCATCAACGACGGTGATGACGGCGTGCGGGTTCCCGACGTCACCCTCCACCGCGTCCCAGCTCTTCTCGCCCAGTCGCACCAGGACCGGGGTCTCGTCGATGCGCACCTGACCCATCGAGACGCTCACCGACTGGTCACGGTGGACGACGCAGTGCCGCACGCCCGCCCGGGTGACCACGTCGAACGGGTCGGAGGTCACGAGACCCTCGTCGGTGAGGTGACGCGCAAAGACGCGCAGGCCGTTCCCGCACATCTCGGCGATCGAGCCGTCGGCATTGCGATAGTCCATGAACCACAGGTCGGGGTCGCCCGTCCAGCCGTCAAGGTGGCTGGCCATGGTGGCGCGCAGCACTCCGTCAGCGCCGATCCCGGCGCGCCTGTCGCACAGGAAACGCACCTCGTCGGCTCCCATGCCCAGCAGGTTTCCACGATCGACGAGGATGACGAAGTCGTTCTGCGTGCCGTGACCCTTGGCGAAGGACCAGGTTCTCATTCCCCCACGCTAGACGAGAGTCCGACTCCGCCCAGGATGGCGTCCACATTCCCCGGGTCCCCGGCGTCCAGCCACGTGATCCGGGCGTCCCTGCCGTACCAGCCCAGTTGCTTGCGCGCGAACCTCCGAGTCCCCCTGATGATGGCCTCCTGCGCTCCTGTCTCGGTGAGTTCGCCGTCGAGCATCGCCAGGATCTGCCGATACCCCAGGGCTCGGGACGCGGTGAGCCCGCGACGCAGGCCGACCGCCTCCAGTCGCAGCACCTCATCCACCAGACCGGACGCCCACATCTCGTGGACGCGGGCCTCGATGCGGGCGTCCATGACGTCACGGGGCAGTCGCAGACCGAACTGGTGGACGTCATCGAGGGCATAGGTCCACGCCGGGAGCTGCGAGCTGAACCCCCCGGTCAGCTCGATCACCTCGAGCGCGCGGACGATCCTGCGTCCATTGCCGGGCAGGATGCCGGAGGCCGTCCCTGGTGACAGGGTCGCAAGCTCGGCATGCAGCGCGTCCGACCCGATCTCGGCAAGTCGGTATTCCCACCGCGCCCGAACCTGTGCGTCCGTCCCCGGAAAGCTGAACTGGTCGACGATGGCCCTGGTGTACAGGGCAGAACCACCCACGAGGATCGGCACGACACCTCGTGCACGGCATTGGTCGATGACCCCCCGCGCCAGCTCCTGGAAGTCGGCCACGGAAGCCGACTCGGTGACGTCGGAGATGTCGATCAGGTGGTGGACGACTCCACGTCGTTCGGCCGCCGTCGGTTTGGCCGTGCCGATGTCCATGCCGCGGTAGACCAGCATCGAATCGGCGTTGACGACCTCGGCACCCTGCCCCTGCGCCTCGAGCCCCAGCGCGATCTCGACAGCCAGACTCGACTTGCCACTCGCGGTGGCACCGACGAGGACGATCAGCGGCAACATGGACGCCATTGTCCCCCAACTCCCCCTTCCCCTCGTCGAAGGGGTTTCGCTGTCAGCGTGCTGTGACTTCCGGAAAAGGGGGTGACGTGGGCTCCATGCAGCGGCAGACTGGACGCGTGCCTCGGTCCTGGGGCGGTGCCTCACGAGAGGAGTTGCTTATGGGAATCTTCGACAAGGTCAAGGAAGCCCTCGGTATCGACGAAGCCGATTCGGTTGTCGACGATGTTCAGGACGCCGCTCAAGAAGCCCAGGACGAGGTGGTCCAGTCACTTGGAGACCTGTCCGATGACGCGGCCGACAAGGCCGATGACGTGGCGGACCAGGTGTCCGACACGGTCGACGACGCAACGGATGCGGTCGCCGACAAGGTCGACGAAGTCACCGACGAATCCTGGCTCGACAAGGCCAGGGACGAGATCGCTGACTACGCCGACAACATCGACGCCGGCATCGAGAAGGTTGGCGACGCCATTGACGACCTGACGGGCGACAAGTACGCCTCCCAGATCGACAAGGGTCAACACTTCCTCCATGAGAAGGTCGACGACCTCTGAGCGAGGGCCACATCCCAGACCACCCACAGGGCCGGTGCGCGAGCACCGGCCCTGTGGCGTCTCGGGGCCTCAGGCGCCGTGGACCCGGAGCGACGGCATCCCCAGGGCCACGCCCGTCGCCCGCGGGTCGAGGTGCCGGGCCTGCCAGGCGTCTCCGCCGCGCGTCCGCCTGAGGTTGGTGATGGCCCTGTCGGCAGTCAGGTGGTGGGGCGCGGCATAACTCACCACCGTCTCGGCGATGTCCCCCGGCCTCGGACGCAGTGCGACGTCGTCCGGCACCTTCACGTGCACGAGGCGGTTGTCCCGTGCGCGACCGGACATGCGGTTCGTCGCCGCGTCCTTGCGTCCCTCACCGTCGGCGAACATCACCTCCACGGTCGAGCCCACGACCGTCTGATTCTCGGCCCACGCAATGGCGTCGACCTCGTCGACCAGGCGCAGATAGCGCTCCTGAATCACCTGGCCTGGCACCTGGTCCGGCCTGGTGGCCGCCGGCGTCCCCGGACGGATCGAGTACTTGAAGGTGAAGGCCGCCGAGAAGCGCGAGGCCCGAGCGACATCGAGCGTTCGCTGGAAGTCTTCCTCGGTCTCACCCGGAAAGCCCACGATGATGTCGGTCGTGATGGCCGCCGTCGGGATCCGGTCACGCACCCGCTCGAGGATGCCGAGGAACTTCTCGCTCCGGTACGACCGACGCATGTCGCGCAGCACCTTGTCAGACCCCGATTGCAGCGGCATGTGAAGGCTGGGCATGACGTTGCGGGTCTCGGCCATCGCGGCGATCACGTCATCGGTGAATGCCGCGGGGTGAGGGCTCGTGAAGCGGACGCGTTCCAGACCCTCGATCTCGCCACATGCCCGCAGCAGGGAGCCGAACGCCAGCCGATCGCCGAACTCGACCCCGTAGGTGTTGACGTTCTGACCCAGCAGGGTGACCTCCTGGACGCCCTCGTCCACCAATGCCTCGATCTCTCGCAGGATGTCACCCGGACGCCGATCCGTCTCCTTGCCGCGCAGCGACGGAACGATGCAGAACGTGCAGGTGTTGTTGCACCCGACGCTGATCGACACCCACGCTGAATAGGGCGACTCGCGTCGGGTCGGCAGATTCGAGGGGAACGTCTCGAGCGCCTCCGCGATCTCGACCTGGGCCTCGTGCTGGACGCGGGCCCGCTCCAGGAGGACGGGCAGGGCACCCACATTGTGCGTCCCGAACACGACGTCGACCCACGGGGCCCTGGCGACGATCACGTCCCGATCCTTCTGGGCCATGCACCCACCCACGGCGATCTGCATCCCGGGACGCTTCGACTTGATCGAGGCCATGTGGCCGAGGTTGCCGTAGAGGCGGTTGTCGGCGTTCTCGCGCACAGCACAAGTGTTGAACACCACCAGGTCGGCACCACCGGCAGCCGAGACGTCGACGTCACTGCGGACGTACCCGGCGTCCTCCAGCAGCCCGGAGATGCGCTCGGAGTCATGGGCGTTCATCTGGCATCCGTAGGTGATGACGGAATAGGTGCGCGCTGGGTCGGACATGGTGCCCCACTGTAGCCGTGGACGCTCCTCCTCTGTTGCCGTGGAATCTGCGGGATCTTCGATAACCTGCGCTCATGGCGACCCTTCCCAGCGGTGAGCAGTACAGGATCCGTTTCGGCGACCAGTCCGCGATCATCACCGAACAGGGAGCGACGCTTCGCAGTTACCGCGTCGGGGACCGCGATGTCGTGCTCCCCTTCGGGGAGGCTGACTCACCCCAGGGGTGTCAGGGGCAGCACCTGCTCCCGTGGCCCAATCGCATCCGGGACGGACGCTGGGATCTCGACGGCGTCACCCACCAACTTCCGCTCACCGAGGTGCCCCGCCACAACGCCATCCACGGACTCGTGTCGTGGCTGCCATGGAGGCTCACGACGCACACCGACAGCAGGGGGGGTCCAGAGGGGGCGGGGCCCACCTCTGCTGGACGCAGCATCGAGCAGCGGGTCACAGTCTTCCCGCAGCCGGGCTGGCCCGGCGTCATCGAGTGCCAGGTGCGTCACACACTGGACGCCCGCGGTCTCACCGTCGAGGTCGCCGTCACCAACCTGGGGACCGTCGCCGTGCCGGTCGGCTACGCCGCCCATCCCTACCTCGCACTCGATGCGCCGATCGACCAATGGCGGGTCACCGCCCCGTTCGACCAGTACCTCGTCGTGGACGACCGGCTCCTGCCCCGTCATCTCGCTCCTGTCGACGGGACACCCGCCGACCTGCGTGCGGTTCAGTCGTTCGGTGACAGACGGCTCGACACGGCCTTCCGACATGTCGGCGGACCCTGGTCGGTCACGGTGTCCGCGTCCGGGCACGAGGTTGAACTGTGGACTGACGAGGGCCTGGGCTGGATGCAGGTCTACACACCGGATGATCGGGCCAGCCTGGCTGTCGAGCCCATGAGCTGCGGCCCGGACGCGTTCAACGGCGGCGAGACGGCTCAGGGGCTCACCCGGCTGGAGCCCGACTCGTCGGTGTCATGGCGGTGGGGGCTGACCGCACGATGAGCGAACCAGTCGTCCGGCTGGTCGACGTCACCAAGCGCTTCGGCGACCTCCAGGTCCTCGACGGTGTGTCCCTCGACATCCACAGCGGCGAGGTCGTGGCGTTGCTGGGCCCGTCAGGTTCGGGCAAGTCAACGCTGTGCCGCACGATCAATGGGCTCGAAACCATCGACACCGGACGCATCGAGGTGCTCGGAGCACCACTCCCGTCCGATCCGATCGGCCTCGCCGCCCTCCGCGAGCGGGTCGGCATGGTCTTCCAGGGCTTCAACCTCTTCCGGACGCGGACCGTCCTCGACAACGTGACCCTCGGGCCGATCAAGGTGCTCGGCCTCAGCACGGACGCAGCCCACGCCCGTGGGATCGCGCTGCTCACCAAGGTCGGGGTCGCCGACCAGGCCGCGAAACGCCCGACGGAACTGTCCGGTGGACAGCAGCAACGAGTCGCCATCGCGCGCGCACTCGCCATGGACCCGGCGGTCCTCCTGTTCGACGAGCCGACGTCAGCGCTTGATCCCGAGATGGTGGGAGAAGTCATGGGCGTCGTCACAGCCCTCGCGCGCGAAGGCCGGACGATGCTCGTCGTGACACATGAGATGTCGTTCGCGCGCGACGTCGCGTCCCGGATCGTCTTCATGGACGCCGGGGTGATCCTGGAGGACACCACGCCCGAGCGCTTCTTCACCGCACCCGCGACCGATCGGGCGCGGGACTTCCTCAACCGGGGGCGGAGCGGGTCGTAGGACTGCTACCGCGCCACCTCGGTGGCCCGCGATTCCCGGACGACCGTGATGCGGATCTGACCGGGGTAGGTCAGTTCGCCCTCGACCTCACGCGCGATGTCACGCGCCATGGCGTGGGACGCAGCGTCGTCCACCTCGTCGGGCGTGACCATCACCCGCACCTCGCGCCCGGCCTGCATGGCGAAGACCTTGTCCACCCCGGGATGGGCAGCCGCGATGGCCTCCAGACGCTCCAGACGATGGACATAGGCCTCCAGTGACTCGCGGCGGGCACCGGGACGCGAACCCGAGATCGCGTCGGCCGCCTGCGTGAGCACGGCCTCCACCGTCATGGGCTCGACCTCGTTGTGGTGAGCCTCGATCGCGTGCACGATGTCGGGGTGCTCACCGTGCCGTCGGGCGAGGTCGGCTCCCACCAGGGCGTGCGATCCCTCAACTTCATGGGTGAGGGCCTTGCCGATGTCGTGCAGGAAGGCCGCGCGCTTGCAGGTGGCCACGTCAAGGCCCAATTCGGACGCCATCATCCCCGCCAGGTGCGCGCACTCGACGAGGTGTCGCAAGACGTTCTGTCCGTAGGACGTCCGGTAGCGAAGCGAACCAAGGATCGGCAACAGGTCAGGGTGGAGGTCCGAGATCCCCACTTCAGCCAGCGCATCCTCCGCACCACGGATGCAGCGCTCCTGGATGCGTGCCAACGATCGCGCATGCACCTCCTCGATGCGCGCGGGATGAATCCGGCCATCGGCCACGAGTTCGACGAGAGTGACACGCGCAGCCTCCCGGCGAACCGGGTCGAAGCAGCTCAGCAGGACCGACTCGGGCGTGTCATCGATCATGACGTTGACGCCGGTCACCTGCTCGAAGGCCCGGATGTTGCGTCCCTCGCGCCCGATGATGCGTCCCTTCATCTCATCGTTTGGCAGATCGACCGTGGCGATCACCGACTCCGCGGTCTGCTCGGACGCCAGCCGCTGGATGGACGTGACGATGATTCGTTGGGCGATCCGCTCACCATCACGCTGCGCAGCGCGTTCGATGTCGCGGGCGAGGGTGTTCGCCTCCAGCCGGCTCTCGTGACCGACGATGGCCATGAGCTCGGCCCGTGCCGCGTCGGTGGCAAGTCCTGCCACACGTTCCAGCTCCGTCCGCGCTGCCTCGTGCTGTGCCTTGAGCTCCGTCTCGGCAGACACAAGGTCGTCCTGCCGCTGACGCAGACGGTCGGTGCGCGCCTGAATGCTCGCAAGTTCACCGCTGAGTCGATCCTGGAGTTCGGCGAGTCGCGCCTCGCGCTTCTCCTGGGACGCCCGCAACTCACGCAGTTCAGCGCGCTCAGCCCTCGCCAACTCCTCGGCCTCCAGCCGACGACGCTCGGCGTCAGCCAGCAACGACGCGGCTTCAGCCCGTGCGTCCGCCGCCTGCTGCCTGACCAGCGGGACGAGCTCCTCATGTCGTGAGTGTGACGGCCTGCGCACCAACAGGACGGCGATCATGCCGATCGCAACCACCAGCAGGATCGACATCACCACCATCAGGTTGATGATCTGCGGTCTGTCCATATCGGCCTCCTCGGGCGTGCGAGTGCGCCGAGAGGCGCGTACACATCAAGGCCGAGCCGAAGTTCACGACGCCTGGGAGGCGCCCTGAACGGGAATGGTCCTGCACATATCGCGGCTGCCGGTTCTGGGGGCTGCATCGCAGCACGTCAGAGCCGGATTCACATGTCGCGCACCTTCGGGGGGTCACCCAAGCACGAGGTTATTGCCGCGTCGTTGCGCGACGCAAGCAGAACGCGCATTCGGGCACAACCCACCATCGATGCGGACGCACTCACACGTTCGCGTCCAGGAACTCGCGGACGACCTGGCCCACGATCGAGGGACCGTAGCCCTTCCGCGCCAGGACGCCGCTCAGGCGCCGCTGCACCGTCTCTCGCGGCAGGCCCGCGAGCGTGCGGACCTTGCGGTCGGCGAGAGCACGAGCTGCGTCAAGTTCAGAGTCGCGATCGATGCCGGCGACCGCGTCCGCGATGGTGTCGGGGTCGATCCCCTTGGCCGCAAGCTCCCTCGTGATGGCGTAGCGCGAGAGTTTGCGGTGCTCGTGCCGAGAAGTCGCCCAGGCACCCCCGAAGCGTGCGTCATCGATGAGCCCCACCTCCTCCAGTCGGTCGAGCACCTCGCGACTCACGTCGGGGGGAACCCGCTTCTTGGCCAGTGCGACTTCGAGTTCACGCCGTGAGCAATCACGCTGCGTCAACTTCCGCAGGGCGATCTCTCGAGCCACGTCGTGGGCGTCCGCCGGAGAATCCTCCGACGGCACGCCTCGGACGTCGTCCATGATCAGAAGGCCACCTCACCGGTGACCGGATCGACACCGGCAGGCACCTGCGACGCATCCTCCGGCTGCTCCCCGAGGCCGAGGACCCTGAGGATCTTCGCCTCGATCTCGTCGGCAACATCGGGATGGGTCTTGAGGTAGGTCCTTGCGTTTTCTTTGCCCTGACCCAGTTGATCGGTTTCGTAGGTGAACCACGCGCCGGCCTTGCGGATGATCCCGTGTTCCACACCCATGTCGATCAGGCTCCCCTCACGGCTGATGCCCTGGCCGTAGAGGATGTCGAACTCCGCCTGCTTGAAGGGCGGGGCGACCTTGTTCTTGACAACCTTGACGCGGGTACGGTTCCCCACCATCTCGTTGCCGTCCTTCAGCGTCTCGATCCTGCGGACGTCGAGCCGGATCGAGGAGTAGAACTTCAGCGCACGTCCACCCGTGGTCGTCTCGGGTGACCCGAACATCACGCCGATCTTCTCGCGCAACTGGTTGATGAAGATGGCGGTGG
>CALKHV010000019.1 GCA_937988865.1 uncultured Propionibacteriaceae bacterium
GAGTCGATGTCGGCCTTCGACACGTGGTGCTGCGGGTTGTAGAACTTGCACTGGACCGCGCACCAGCCTCCGGTGTGGAGGTCCTTGGCGACGATGTCGATGCCGTGGTCGTGCATGGCACCGCGTTCGGGCCAGTCCTGCCAGAGGTAGACCTCGTCGAACCGGTCGGAGAACTCCGGTGCGGTGCGGAGGTAACTGGCCATGAGCCGCTCAAAGGCGCCGCCCTTGCCGACCTTGTCGGACCCGTAGACGTTCCAGATCTCGTCCAGCTTTTCGAGCAGGAACTCCAACCGTGACTCCGACACCCCGTGCCCTTTCGTCAATATCCTCGGCCCTTTGTGTCGACACCATAGCCACGGCCTTGTCCGGTCGAGATGGGTGGTGCCGAGAAGGTGACAAACAGCGGGAAAGGCAGCGTGAATTGCCTATGGTTCAGGGGACGGAGTCCGAATAGGGAGTGACGGCACGTGGGTGGTTTGAGTACCGGTGGGGGCAGCAGTGCGGTGGCGGCGTCCGCCCACGCCGGATGCGAGCGCTTCCGCTACACCGACCCCTTGGTCATCGGGATGACCCGGCGTGCGCTGGCCGCGAGGCTCGGGCACCCCGACACCTCGGCCGGCATCCCCGAGGCCCGGTGGATGCGGGCGATGACGTTTGAGTCCTTGGTCCGGCACGAGCGGTTCGTGTCCGAGCTGCTCACCACCACGGTCGGTCGGTTGTCCTTGGTGCGCCCAGAGGCGGTGCGGCGTGCCAATGGGCGGGTCTCGGTCGACGCGACGGCGACAGCGCTCCAGCAGGCTCACCTCAAGTCAGTGCACGAAGGGGTGGCGACGATGGTCACCAATCTCGCTGTCCCGTTCGTCGGGATGGAGGACGTCGCCGGTGCGACCCCGGTCAAGCCCGACTTCGCCATCGTTGCGCCACGGCATCGGCTGGGGGCCGATGGAACGGAGGCCTCCGGCGACGGTCGGCCCATCGGTTCGTGGCTCGTCATGGGTGATGCGAAGGACTATGAGCGTGTTCGGTCGCGGATCGATGACCAACGCATGCTCAAGGGGTTTCTCCAGGTCGCCCTCGGTGCTGCCTCTGCGCAGGCCTGGAGCAAGGTTCCGGTGGGGATGACGGTGCATTCGTGGGGTGCGCTCGCGGTCCCCCGGAACGCCTACCTCCAGCCCGAGGCTGTCGTCGAGTGCCTTGATGACCACCGGTCGGAGGTGATTGACCGGGTCCGGGAACGGCAGCAGGTCCTGGACAGCAGGGGAGACACCGTCGTCGCCGACCACGAACTGCCGGGGTGGGTGTCCCACCTGCAGGCGGCGTACGACCCCGCCTCCTGTCCTTCCTGCGCCATGTTCTCCCACTGCCGCGCAGAGGTGCGTGCTTCCACGGAACCGGTTTCCCGCTTGGTCGAGCTCGGCATTCCCGCGCAGCAGCGGCCGGGGCTCATCGGGTTGGTCGACGGAACCGGAACGGTCGCGGTATCCGCACCGGCGAGCAGCGTGGCGTCGTTGACGGCCACCCTGACCGGCATGCCGCAGCACACCGGGCGACTGCGAACCGATCCGGTCGGGATGGCGGGAACTGTCAACGTCGTCATCGCCAAGTCGGATGCCGCTGCCCTCGGTGTGCTCGGGATCGCCCTTCGCGACGGAGAGGACCCATCGGACGAGGGCTGGACCTTCACTGTGTTCGAGGACCCCCAGGCATCGACGACGCGTCTGGCCGTGATGGACCTCATCGGCGACGCCCTGGACAGGGCCCTGACTGCGACCGGCGCCGGCGACGGGTCGAAGCGCGACCCCATCCACCTCGTGATGCCGGATGCCGCGACGGGCGACGTTCTGGTCTCCATCGCCGATTCGCTGGCAGGCGTGGAGATCAGTCGGCTTCGCTGGGAGCGTGACGTCCAGGTGGGACGAAAGCCCCTCACGTTCAACGGCGAGCCCGCCACGATTCCGGCGGCGCTGACGGCCAACCAACGGCTCGCGGTGAGCTTCCTGCTCGAAGCGGACAGGTCGCGCGCCATGGCGTTGAGGAGCGCGCTCATCGACATCAGACGAGTCCTGGCCGCGCACGTGGTGCCCGGTGGGCCTCGCCCGGATGCGTTACGCCTCGACTACCTGGTGACGTGGGCGACGGCGACCGAAGCATTGGATCACCGTGCCGTGTCTGACGAGGTCGCGGAGTCCGACTCGACCCCGGGCGCGCGGCTGTCGAACCGGCGCTCTGACACGATCCATGCGGTCAGTCGCCGTGGCCGTGCCGTAGGCGAGGGGTACGACGCGCACGCCTACGGAGCGCTGGTACGAGACGAACTCGAGTACAAGGCGCGTGTCCTCGACCGCGCCGCCCAGGCCCTCTCCTCCTTCCAGGTGTCACGACTGCGCGACGTGCACCGGGCGCTGGAAGCCGACGCTCAGACCGTGTGGCTGCGCCGGTGGGCGCTGCACGCATCGGACCTCGTGCGATTCGGGCGGGTGCCGTGGTGGTGGCGCAACGACCAGGTGGACCAGCTCGACACCGACTCGCGACTCGAGGCCCAATTGATGGCACTGGGCAATCCGCAGGCCGCCCGAGAGCTGGCCACGACCGCCGGAACCCGCGAGGTAGCGATCGCCACGGTGACGCAGCTGTCTCCGTGCCGCCTGCGGATCGCTTCTCGCCGTATCAAGGACGGGTCCTTGGTCCACGTGGCGCACACGCCGGCGGGGCCCATCGTCGACTGGGAGACCACGACGCTCAAAGTACAGACGGGTAGCTTCAAGTTCGGAGAGCAGTGGCTCGGGCCGCTGACCGCGGATGATCAGACGGCTGAGGACGGCACGCTGATCTGGGAACCGTCGATGCCCGTGATCTTCCCCGTCGGCTCCGAGCTCATCGTCATCGACGGTGGGTGGTTCTCGACGTTCAAGTCAGGCCGAGAGGTGGCCGTGAAACGACCGACGCTGGACCAGACCAGTTCACCGAAGCCCATATGCCTCGAGGGCGACTACGCCGCGGCTCCGATGGCCCACCAGTGGTGCTGTAGACCCCATGAGGAGGCGGAGGCAGAGTTCTCCGACGATTTGGCGGCTCGCCGCGAGCGCGGCGAGCTGAATCCTCAGGTGTGGCCACCAGTCATCGACGAGGACCACTTCGACACCGTGGCGGACGGCGCCCCGACCGAGACCGACGCACAGGCCGTCACTGCCCAACCTCCCACCGGCCTGACCATGGACGATCTGGAGTAGGTGACAGATGCCCTTCACGTTCTCGCCTCCCACGGTCGCCACTTCGGGTGCGGTGCACCACGGCGCAGCCGCGATGCGCAATGTCGACGTCACCACCAGGGCCATCGGTGCCCTCCAAGATGCTCTGGACGGTGCGGAGCCGTACGAGCGGCTCCTCCTCAAGGCAGCTGCTGGGGCGGGGAAGTCCTTCGCCCTGCGCCGACTGGTCCACGAGGCGATCTCGCATCCGGACGTGTCTCGCGTGGGTGTGACGGCCTTCGCCAACAAGCAGGTCTTCCCGCTTGCGGCCGCCCTGGGAAAGGAACTTGGCGCCAGTCGGGTGTGCCTGGCTGTCGCGCCGGAGCGGCTGAAGGACCTGCCAGCCGGCCTGAGCGACGTCTGCACGGTGGCGGTGACCACCAAGGAGGTTCCAGAGGATGCCGAGGTCATCCTCGGCACGACACACAAGTTGCAGGGGACGACACCCTGGCTCCTCAAAGAGCTTGGTCCTGCTGCCAACGGTGACCGGTTCTTCGACGTCCTGTTCGTTGATGAGGCCTGGCAACTACCCCTCCATCGATACCGGCGGATCGACAGGTTCGCGCCCTTGGTCGTTGGGGTCGGGGACGTGGGGCAGCTCCCGCCCCTCGACTCGTCGCACAACCCCTGGCGCGGGGACGCTCGCTACAACCCCTACAGGGCGTGGCCGACCGCCTACGAAGCAGATGAGCGGACGTGGGCGGCCGAGCTCCCGGCGGTGTGGCGACCGACGGCCCGTCAACTCGGTCTGTGGCGAGCCTTCTACTCGGACTGGGAGAGCCTGGATTGCGTGGCTGCCGAGGGCGACCGATCGATCGAGCTGGGCCACGGTGGGCTTGGTGACGTGGCCCGAACGGTGTGGGACCAGGTCGCCACGGGCACACCGACCTTGCTCGAGATCGCCGACCTGGCGGACCCCGAGGCGCCCGACGTGGACCTTCCGCTGATGAACCAGCTCGAAACACTGCTCAACGAGCTCATCGCAAGCTCATTTGCCGTCCGACAAGCGGTGTACGACCAGCACGGGATGCCGAACGGGGAGACGATGGAGGCCACGGTGACAACACCGGGCTCAGACCCCCTGATCGTCGTGCTGGCGACGCGAAACCAGGCTGTCGATGACGCTCAGGACGTCGTCGACCGGCTCGTGGCCAAGCACGACCTACCCGACGGGGTGCTCATCGCGTCGACCGTCGACTCGTGGCAGGGGCAGACCAACGGAATCACCGTGGCCATCCACCCGCTGTCCGGTGCGGATGCCCTCGACGAGTTCAACTCGTCCTTCGGTCGCCTGGCAGTGACGTGCACGCGGGCGACTCATGGCCTGCTGCTGCTCTCCAGAGCCGGCCTCGACGACCTGCTTGCGCTCGCGCCAGCACGGCCGGGGACGCCGCTCGGTGAGCCCGGCAACCGACAGCTCCCGCGGCAGACGCACCAGCGCATCCTCGCCACCTTCGCCAGGGGTGTCGTCTCCGCGTTCGAGACCGGCGTCGCCGAGGAGACCGATGGGTGACGGCAGCGTTGAGACCCCACGGCCCGGAGGGGAGCGTCATCTAGGTCCCGACATGGAGCGGAGCGCCACATTGAGTGATCGATTCACGTCTGTCCCGGATGGCTGGGACAAGGCGACTGCCGACCAGGTGCAGTACGCCATGGATCAGGTCTGGACGGCCCTCAATCACGAGGACGTCGTGACGCGCGTCGAGAGGTACTACCGAAAGGACGGCAACTTCGCTGGCGCCACCTTCTTGGGCCTCGACCCCGTCGACCCCTATCGATTCACGTCGGCCGACCTCCTGTCGCTCAACCTGCTCAGCGTGGTTGCGCAACCGGTCGCAATCCGCCGCTTGCTCGAGCCGTCCCGCGAACGGGGCCACCTCCTACGTCTGCTGAGCGAGGAGAACCTTCCGCTCGATGCGGACCTGGCGATGGCCGACGACGGTCAGCTTGTGGCGATGGCTGATTTACATGAAGCCTTGAAGCGCGTCTTGTCTCCCGCAGACGTCAGGAACCCGAACCCATGGGTCACCGCCTCCAAGCTCTGCGCCCGCAAGCGTCCGGACCTCTTCCCAGTGCGGGACAACGTGGTGGTCAAGTACCTCGGCCTGGATCGGCCGAAGGGCAACTACCAAGTCGACTGGCAGGTGTTCCGCCACGTCATTCAGGACAACGCCATCCGGCGACGGTTGGATGCGATCGTCGATGAGGCGTCGCGAAGTCCCGGCGTTGACGTTGGCCACCCGAACTGGCGACTCCGGCACCTCGACGTCGTCCTGTGGATGCACGCTCGGCCACAGGACGCGCGAAGCCGGGCGTCAACAAGCCCGGCCCCGACGACCCTGGCCCCCTGGGGGAGTCGGGCTGGAGCGCCGACCGGCGGGCCAAGGAGTTACGCGCTCGCGGCAAGTCGTCGGCGGGTGCTTGGGAGGCCGGTGCGCTGGGGGAGCGCCGCGTCGCCCAAGCCCTGACCGCCCTGCCTCCCGATTGGCTCGTGCTGCACGACCGGTTGCTCATGCCCGGGCGTTCAGAGACCAACCTCGACCACGTCGTCGTCGGACCGGCGGGGACCTTCCTCATCGACTCCAAGAACTGGGCCGGCACGATCACCGAGTACCAAGGCAGCGTGTTCAAGCACACCATCGCGCCCGGGGGCGACCGACGCCACACCCCGCTGGATCGTCAGTTCGACGGACTGTTCTCCATGGCCACCGAGATGGCTCGCCGCATTCAGGTCGGCGTGACCGTCGTGATCGCCCTGTCCGGCAGGCGTGCCGAACAGTTCGGGGAGCCGCGGCTGATGCGCAACGTCTGGGTCGTGCCGGTGGGGAAGCTCGCCGGGTGGCTCCAGAGCCGCCAACCGGCCGGCATCCCCGATCTCAGCCGACTCGGCGTCCTCGTGCGCACCGAGTTCCCGTCGACGACGACCGACTGGCAGCTGCTCGCGGCCATGGGTCGCGACCTGGACCGCCGGGCGCCACAGCGGGCCTCGACGCCGAGCCGCAAACCCCGATCCCGCCCGCCGACTCGCCCGACTCGCCGCACGCCCCGGCGACGCGAGAAGCGGACGCAACGAGGCGGCATCCTGAGGTCACTCCTCGCACTCGTTGGCGTGGCCTTCCTGTGGTGGGCCGCCAGCACAGGTGCGTTCTCGGGGATGGGCGCCGCGGCATCCCGCGTGATGACCGACCCCGTCATGGATGCCGTTGGCTCACCTCCCAGCGCGGCGCCCGACCGGCTGTCGTGCGCCGACGTGGACCTCGCCTCGGCCGGGCTGAGCCCGAGCGTGAAGGTCGTTGCCTCGCCGAGGTCATTGGGCTGCGCCTGGACCATGCAGGCCAAGGGAGGCTCGACCGTCGCCGTGCTCAGGTTGGGGGAGTTGATCGGAGCGTCAGAGTCGCTCGACCCGATGCTCAAGCGCTCGGACACGCTGGGCGCACCCGAGATTCGTCAGGCCTACGCACTCGGTGGGCAGGCCACGTATCTGTGGGTGCGGGCCGGCGTCCCCCTCTCGACGTCCAAGGGTGCTCCGCTCGCATCACGGAGCATGCACGTCCGGGTGGCTCACGAGGCTCTGGGCCTGACGCCCAAACAGGGCAAGAAGCTCGCAGTGAGGATCGCGACGAAAGCGAGTCAACGGCATCCGCTCCCAACCGGGTAAGGCGCCAAGGTGCTGACGCGTGGCCCTCCTGTCCACTTCGTTTGGCAACCAGCGCAGCGCGGTGTCTGCGGCCTTTGGGGGCGTGCTGCAGAGACGGAAGATGCGCTCGCGATGCAAATATGCGCGAAACGTACTTTTCAAGAGTACGATTAGTGCAGCTAAGGAGGGTGGCGCATGGGTACAGCTCGACGAACCGGCATCCCGGTCGAGTTGGCGCAAGCGCCGATGCGCACGGTGCGCGCCCGCGATGTCACGGTCTACGCGCACGCGCGCCCACAACTTGCTCGCTTGGAGAACGCAGGTCTGCTGCACCGCCTCGCCAACGGGTACTTCGCCGTCGTGCCTCAAGAGCGGGTCGGGTCGGCATGGATGCCGACCCTCGAGGCCGCCGCGGCAGGCATCGCGGCGGCGGACTTCGGGGCACGCGGCTTCGCGCTCATGGGGATCAGTGCGGCGCGCATGCACCACGTCACACCGAGAGCGGTCGGAGTTGCCGTGGTGGCGGCACCACGTCGCCGAAAGACCATCGAACTCACCGATCGACGGGCCGCCGTGCGCTTCCTGGTGCGCGACCTCGAGGTCATGGACCTTGAGCTGATGGAGACAGACCTTGGCCGGTGCCTCGTCACCACGCCTGAGCAGACTCTGCTCGACCTGTCCCACCGGGCTGGCCAGCGTGGTCTCACCGAAGATGTCGCTGCCGCGATGCGCGCGCTCGCACCGCTCTGCGACCCCGAGGAACTGGAAGTGATCGCGGGGAGGCAGCGACTTGGCCGAGCGCTAGGGCGGTTGCGCCGCGAAGGTCTGGTGCCATGACATCCGCCGACGCCACCGGCCTTGACCTGGACGAGTTGCAGCGTGAAGTCGCGCGCTTTGGAGTCGCCGAGGAACAAGTCCGCCGGGACCACCTCATCTCGCACGTGCTCGCGGCCATATCGGCATCATGCTCAGAAGACGTGATCTTCTTCGGAGGCACCGCGCTCAGCCGGACCCACCTGGCGCACTCCCGACTCTCTGAAGACATCGACCTCATTGCGACGACGACACGCGGTGTCGTGCTCCCCAAGCTTGTTCGCGCTGTGGAGCGAGCCCTTCTGCGCACCCACGGACGCACGGTGTGGAGTCCTGGCCGACGAACTGAAGGGCATCGTCGAACGCTGGCGTCTCGAGCTCACGGTGCGCAGAGACTCGGTGGCGTGGAGGATCTTGCCGATCCTGCTCGCCCAGCCGGCAGTGACCTCCCGACTGGTGCAGGAGCGCACCGGCGTCTCCCAACCCGCAGCCGACCGTGCACTGCGGCAACTGGGCGAGGCCGGCATCCTCACCTCCAAGAACGAGCACGGCCGCGACCGCAAGCGTGACGTTGTCTGGCGATCCGACGAGGCGATCACCGCCCTGGACGAGTTCGCCGCACGTGCCCGTCGTGCCCGGCCCTGAGTGACGTGGGTGGCATCACGGACCACGGTGGGGGAGAACGCGAACGGCGCGGACGGCATCCGAGGGTTTGCGGCGAGTGCCACGACGACGCCCGGTGAGAGCCCACGTCAATTGGTGTGCACGTACCGGCCAAATCGGGCCGATCGGCAGTTACGGTCACCGGCCAGGGTGTCTGCATGACGACGCCCTCCGTAACCAGTGACATAGGAGTCCTGATGGCAAGTCCGCGCATGAAGCGCACGGTGGGAACGGCAGGGGTGTTCGGCGTCCTGCTGGGCGCGGCCCTGGTCGTCGCACCGTCCTCGGGTGCCGCACCGGCCCAGAACGGCTGCGACAACCGCACCAACAACACCTACCAGAAGCTGTTGGAGTGCGTGCGGCTCAACGGTGTCGTCGAGCACATGGAGAAGCTGCAGGCGATCGCCGACGCCAACGGCGGCAACCGCGCCGACCAGACCTCGGGCTACCAGGCCAGTGTCGACTACGTCGTCAAGACGCTCGAGGATGCCGGTTGGTCGGCTGACGTCGTGCCGTTCACCTACGACGCGGCCGACGTCATCCTCAAGCAGCTCACCCCGGTCGCGGCGAACTACATCGCCCTCGACGCCGCCGGGACGGGCGAGGGAGACGTGACGGGCAGCGTGATCCCCGTCGACATCAACCTCGCCGGCAACCGGGCCAACAGCAGCGGCTGCGAGGCCGCCGACTTCGCCGGTCTGGACTTCTCCGGCTCGAACGACATCGCGCTGCTTCAGCGTGGCACCTGCTCGTTCTCGGTCAAGGCCCAGAACGCCCAGGACGCCGGCGCCGAGGCCGTCGTGCTGTTCAACCAGGGTGACCCGGGCGCTGGCGACCGGTTCGGCCCGCTGAACCCGACCCTCGCACCGTTGACGCTGGACATCCCCGTCGTCGGCACGACCTTCGCCGCTGGCGAGGCGCTCGCTGCGCCGGGTGCCACCGCCCAGGTCAAGGTCGACTTCTACGACGCCGAGTCCTTCAACGTCATCGGTGAGCTCGCCGGCAAGACCAACGACAATGTGGTCATGGCCGGTGCCCACCTCGACTCCGTGCCTGCTGGCCCGGGCATCAACGACAACGGCAGCGGTTCGGCCGCCCTGCTCGAGGTCGCGCAGCAGATGGCCAAGTCCAAGCCCCAGAACACCGTGCGGTTCGCGTGGTGGGGTGCCGAGGAGCTCGGCCTCATCGGCTCGACCGAATGGGTCGGCCAGCGCACGCCGAAGGAGCTCGACCAGATCGCGCTCTACCTCAACTTCGACATGATCGGCTCGCCGAACTACTACTTCGGGGTCTACGACGCCAACGAGTCGAGCTTCGCGGCGCCGGTCGCGGTTCCGGACGGCTCGATCGACATCGAGAAGACCTTCGAGTCGTTCTACACCCTGCGTGGCGAGCCCTACGACGACTCGGCGTTCAGCGGTCGCTCCGACTACGCCGCGTTCATCGACAACGGCATCCCCTCCGGTGGCCTGTTCACCGGCGCCGAGGAGCGCAAGACGGCTCAGCAGCAGGCCCTCTGGGGCGGCACCACGGGCGCGCAGTTCGACCCGTGCTACCACCTCGCCTGCGACACGATCGACAACTACGACGCTCACGCGTTGGAGGTCAACGCGGATGCCGTGGCGTACTCGGTGTTCACGTACGCCGCCTCCACCGAGGGCGTCAACGGTGTGCGTGGGGCGAAGGTGCCCGGGAACTTCAGCGTCCCGGCCCCGGCTGGCCCGGAGCACACGTTCGCCGGCCCGCTGGGTGGCGCTGACCACGGTCACGACCATGACCACGACCGCGTCAGCGAGTGATCTGACCTGACGTGACTCGGCAAGGGGTGGGTGGACGGTGACGTCCACCCACCCCTTCGCTCTGCCTCGAAAGCGGCTGGGACGGGAGATCACACCGGATGCCGTGTGGCCGGCATCCGGCGTCGTTACTCCTCGTCGTCCTCCAGTGCGTGGATCTCGTCGAGAGCATCTCGGAAGATGATCACGGCCTCAAGGATCTCGAAGATCGCCGACGCCCGGGCCTGGAGGTCGAGGTCGAGGTCACACAGCTCGGCCCGCTGAGGGATGTCGCGAATGAGGTGCCGGACGCGACGCCGCTCGTCGTCGGTCAGGCTGAAGTCCTGGAGGATGTCGTTCAGGACGTCGCGCAGGGCGAACCTGGCCTGCTCCTGCGCGGCGGCGAAGACGTCAGCGACGGCCGCGACCCAGTGGTCCTCGCAGTCCTCAAGGATGTCGACGATCTCTGTGAACAGCTCCTGTTGAGCCATGGCGACGCCGGGGTGACGCTCCTCGTGGTCGTCGTAGGGCAACGCGGCGGCTCGCTCGACGAACTGTCGTGCGCGGGCTTCATCGTCGGCTTCGAGCGCTCGCAGCGCCTTGGTGAGCAGGTTCGTCGCGCCGGCCATCAGCCCGCGGCTGATCGGTGCGAGGGCCCTGGTCGGGGCGAGGGGGATGCTGCCCAGACCGCGGTTCGACTGTTCGGCCAGGTAGCGGGCGAATCTCTCGCGGATGTCGGGGTTGGTCACTCAGGCAAGGTACCCGCTCGGTGACGTGTGTTGGCAGTTGGTCTGGCCCATCGTCGAGCAGCCGCGGTGATCACTGCTCGGTGGCCCTGCGGAAAACTTCGGGGCCGTGATGCTCCTATGGGTTGTCAAGCGGCGTTGAGCCATTCGCGGTAGCGGCGGGTGAAGTCGTCGTCGCGGCGTTTGCCGCGTTCGACGGTGGAGATGTGCATGGGCCAGATGCCGAAGTGGTCGGCGACGGTCTGGAGGGATAGGCCACGGGCTTGTCGTGCTGGTCGCAGGTCGCTGACGTCGGGGACGGTTGGTGGGTTGGTCAGCAGGGCGAGGACCTCGTTGGCGATGTGGCGTTTGAGGCAGCGAATCGCTTCGCGTTTGGGTTTGCCCTCGGCGGTCTTCTTCGCGATGTAGGCCTTGGTGCGGGGGTCCATCGTCATCCGGACCAGGGCGATGGTGTGGATCGCGTTGTTCGCTCGGCGGTCGCCGCCGCGGTTGAGCCGGTGCCGGTTGGTCTTGCCGCTGGACGCCGGGATCGGGCTGACTCCGGTGAGCGCGGCGAAGGCTGGTTTGCCGGTGATCCGGTGTCGCGCACCATCGCCAGCACCCGGATCGACTCCACGGGTCCGTCGCTGGACTTCGGGGTCGGCAGGTCATCGTCGGACAGGGCAACCGGGCCGCGGTGATCGCGTCCGAGCAATGATCAGAACCTGTGGATGGGCCTCGGCGAGGTGTCGTGAGGAGGGCGTACCTCCCGAGCAAGATCTGAAGCCCATGCAAGTCTGATCAGGGTCGGCGTTGGCGCGCCGGCTCGGGAAGGTACGCCCATGCTCAAGGTAGTCCACGAGGAGAACGAGTCGCACGAGAAGGGCACCGGGTGTGGCGGGTCGTTGCTCGACCAACTCTTCAGGCTGTGGATCCGGGGGAGTCCGTCAGTCGGGTCCGGCCAGAGCCGCTGGGAACCCGACCACAGGCGCCACAGCTGGTCGGATGCCGGGTGGCCAGCCGTGGTGTCGCTCGCCTCCCCGGTGGTCACGAGAGAAATGGTGGCGTGGAACCCCCGATCGCGCACGCGGACGGTGACGGGGCCGACGTGGCGGGACAGCACGGGTGCCGGTCTCGGGCCCTTCGGGGCGTTGTCCACAGCCCCGGCGCGTCGACTTGAGGAGGTACGGATGTTCGATTAGTGTCTATCCATGGACGTGCAACCGCTGGGACTCGAGGAGCGACGCTCCCGGATCGCGGCTGCCCGTGAGGCGCTGGTGGGGCTTGCCGACGTCCTGTACGAGGCGACGGGTCCGGAGCTCGGTGAGCTCATGTCGGCCGTCGACGGCGTGGCCGCCCAGGCTGCGGCCGCTCGCGTGACGATCACCGTCGAGGCGGTGCGCCGCGGCCAGGTGGCGGAGGAGGGCGTCAACGCCCACGCGTGGGTTCGCGACCACGCTCCGTCGCTGCGCCAGGGTGGAGCCGGCGACGTCGCCCGGGTGGTCACCGCGGTGGTGCCCGCCGGTGCGCAGTTCCGGCCGGAGGGTGGAGAGGTCGACCCGGAGTCGACGGTGGGCATCGTGTGGGCGGGCGTCGCGGACGGCTCGGTGTCGCCCGGCCTGGCGAGTGCGACGATGCGCGAGCTCGACAGGCTCGCACCGTTGCTGAGGGAGGAGGCGAAGCCGACGGTCGTCAACGCGCTCCTCGAGCTGGGGGTCCAGTGGGGCCCGGGCCTCATGCGTCGCTTGCGGCCCCGGCTCCTCGCGGAGTACGGGCACGCTGGCGTTCTCGACGACCTGCAGGAGCGGCTGGCTCCGTCCGCACGGCTCTCGCAACCGTTCGTCGAGTCCGGTGACCTCACCGAGTACCTGCTGCTCATGACTCCGGAGCAGGCTGCCGCGCTGGAGGCGGCCATCGGTCCGCTGAGCGCACCGGCCCCGAACGCCGAGACCGGCGAGCGCGACCTCCGACCTGCGGGGCGGCGCCGAGTCGAGGCCCTCGCAGAGGTCTGCCGTCGGTCGTCGGCGGTCGATGCCGATGAGTCGGGCGGCCGCGACGGCGCGGCCGGGACGTCGGCGGCGCTGCACGTGATGATTCCGCTGGCCGACCTGGAGGCGCGAACCGGGTGCGGTGAGGTGATGGGGTCCACCGCGACCGGCACGATCCTGTCGCCGGAGGTGCTGCGCCGGGTGGCCTGCGACGCGGCCCTGATTCCCCACGTCCTCGGCAGTGCGGGAGAGGACCTCGACCTCGGCCGGGTCGTGCGGTTGTTCACCCGGGCGCAGCGGCGCCGACTGTGGCGGCGTGACCGGGCGTGCACGTACCCGGGATGCGCTGCTCCCGCGGCCTGGACCAAGGCCCACCACGTCGTGCACTGGGCGGATGGTGGCTTGTCCGACGTCGACAACGCCGCCTTGCTCTGCCAGAGACATCACACGCTCGTCCACAGCCGCAGACTGATCGCCGAGGTGAGGCGCACCCCCGACGAGCGCGGACGGTTCGTCGTCTGGGACCTCGACCCGGGCAGCTACGACCGGCACCTCGAACGGCTTCGAGCGGAACGGGCCGCCAACGATCCGCCACCTCTGACACCTGAGCGCCTGCGCAGCCTGGTCGCTGCGATCCAGGGCGACGATCCCGAGGAACGACGGTGGGCCAGGGACGAGCTGGAGCTGTCGCAGCCGGATGAGCCGTGGTGGGACGACGGCGAATCTGACGTGCTGTGGCCCGAGGATGCCGTGACGCGGCTGGAGCTCTCGGCCTGAGGGTGCTCCGGTTCGGATGCCGGCAGCGACTCGGCCGTGGTCGCGGGGGAGCCGCTGACGCCGACGTCGAGGGTCGTGATCACCAGCCCGGGTAGCGCGCCTGCCACAGGGGGTCGCGCGCCTCGACGTACTCCGAGCCACCGGGAGGGTCGCTGAGCTGGGCGACCACATCCCGTGCGAGCACGTCGAGGGGCCAGGCGAGCTCGTGGCGAGCGACCAGGTCCACCGGGAGCCGCGACGCCCCGTGGGCGGCTCCGAGCAGCGCCCCGGCGACCGCGGCGACGGCGGCGCCCTCGGGTGCCCGGGCCGCGAGCTCCAGGGCGTCGCGGAAGCGCTCCGGCTCCGCGTGGGTGGCGGCGACGTACAGACCGCCCGCCAGCGCCGACAGCGACGTCGGGTCCGGAGCCAGCGAACGCAGCGTGTCCAGCGACGGCCCGGCGGGGGAGGCGCGCGTGGTGGGGTTGGGGGTGGCGGGCGAGGCGACGCCCACGGCATCCGCCATGGCCCGGTCGAGGGTGCCGACGAGGTGCGCCTCCACACCGAGCCCGCGCGCGGCATCCACGCCGGTGCGGAGCCCTCCGAGCACGTCATCGGCCGTCAGGGAGCACGCCGTGAGGACGACCGCCGCGCTCGTGACGTCGAGCCCGAGTTCGCTGCCGTGGGTCAGGGCGGTGGCTTCCCGGGCGAGGGCGACGGTCGCGAGGTGTCCGTG
>CALKHV010000020.1 GCA_937988865.1 uncultured Propionibacteriaceae bacterium
CGCCAACCGGGGGACGTTCATCTCGACGGGCGTGTGGGCGTGGTCACGCCACCCGAACTACTTCGGCGAGATCACCCTGTGGCTGGGCGTTGCCCTGATCGCGTTCCCGGTGCTGCGAGGGTGGCAGTACGCCACCCTCATCTCACCCGTCTTCGTCGTCCTGCTCCTGACGCGCGTCAGTGGCGTCCCCCTCCTGGAGAAGAAGGCGGACGCGAAGTGGGGCGGCCGGGCCGACTACCAGGCCTACAAGGCGCGCACCCCTGTGCTCGTGCCCCGCCCACCGCGTCGGGTCGGCTGAACCGCCGCCGAAACCGGTTCGTCGGGAGTCCGGCGCGGCCGATAGACTCCCACGATGTCCCGCGGCCTTGACGCGGGCAGCAGTCCCGCACCGTCTATGCGGGCGCACCAGAGAGGAACATCGTGATTCGCACCCATGCAGCCGGGACCTTGAGGTCGACCAACATCGGCCAGTCCGTCACCCTCGCCGGATGGGTCGCCCGTCGGCGCGATCACGGTGGCGTGGCCTTCATCGACCTGCGCGACAGTTCCGGCATCTGCCAGGTGGTCGTCCGCGACGAGTACCTGGCCAGCGCCGGCATCCACGACCTGCGCAACGAGTTCTGCGTCAAGGTCGACGGCATCGTCGAGGCCCGCAGTGACGAGAACGTCAACCCCAACCTGCCGACCGGCGAGGTCGAGATCGTCATTCGTTCGCTGGAGGTGCTCAACGCCTCGGCGCCGCTCCCGTTCCAGATCGACGAGCGCATCAACGTGGGCGAGGACGCCCGCCTCAAGCACCGCTACCTCGACCTGCGACGTCCGCAGCAGGCGCGGGCGATGAAACTGCGCTCCGACGTCAGCCGGGTGGCCCGCGAGGTGCTGGCGTCCCATGACTTCCTCGAGATCGAGACGCCTACCCTCACGCGGTCGACCCCTGAGGGCGCCCGCGACTTCGTCGTGCCCGCACGCCTGCACCCCGGCTCCTGGTACGCACTGCCCCAGAGCCCGCAACTCTTCAAGCAGTTGCTGATGGTGGCCGGGATGGAGCGGTACTACCAGATCGCCCGCTGCTATCGCGACGAGGACTTCCGCGCCGACCGCCAGCCCGAGTTCACCCAGCTCGACATCGAGATGAGCTTCGTCGACCAGGACGACGTGATCGCGCTCGCCGAGCAGGTCATCCAGGCCGAATGGGCGTTGATCAACCACGACGTCACGTTGCCGCTGCCCAGGATGACATGGCACGACGCCATGGACCACTACGGCTCCGACAAGCCCGACCTCCGATTCGAGAATCGCATCGTCGAGGTCACCGACTTCTTCGCCGGGACGCCGTTCCGCGTGTTCCAGGCGTCGTACGTCGGTGCCGTGGTCATGCCCGGTGGGGCGAGCCAGCCGCGTCGCCAGTTCGACGCGTGGCAGGAGTGGGCCAAGCAGCGCGGGGCACGCGGCCTCGCCTATGTGACCTACTCCGCCGAGGGCGAGCTGGGTGGTCCGGTGGCCAAGAACATCTCGGACGCCGAGCGCGCCGGCATCGCCGCCCGTGTGGGCGCCCAGCCCGGCGACTGCATCTTCTTCGCCGCAGGGGCACGCGAGCAGTCACAGGAACTCCTGGGCGCGGCACGTCTCGAGATCGGACGCCGCTGCGGCCTCATCGACGAGTCGGCGTGGTCGATGCTCTGGGTCGTGGACGCGCCCCTGTTCAAGGCGACGAAGGACGCTGTGGCGTCCGGTGACGTCGCCATGGGAGAGGGCGCCTGGACGGCCGTGCACCACGCCTTCACGTCCCCGAAGCCCGACTGCCTCGACACCTTCGACACCGACCCCGGCTCGGCCCTGGCCTATGCCTACGACTTCATCTGCAACGGCAACGAGATCGGCGGTGGCTCGATCCGTATCCATCGTCGCGACATCCAGGAGCGGGTGTTCCGGGTGATGGGCATCAGCGCAGAGGAGGCCCAGGAGAAGTTCGGCTTCCTGCTCGACGCCTTCAGCTTCGGCGCCCCGCCCCACGGCGGCATCGCCTTCGGCTGGGACCGACTCGTCATGCTCCTGGGCGGCTACGACTCGATCCGCGACGTGATCGCCTTCCCGAAGTCGGGCGGCGGTTTCGACCCGCTGACGCAGGCTCCCGCCCCCATCACGGCGCAACAGCGCAAGGAAGCGGGCGTGGACGCCAAGCCGGTCGTCAAGGAGCCGAAGCAGGCGTCCGGCGAAGCGGGCGTGACCGTGGCTCCCGTGACGGTGACCCCTGTGCCCGAGATCCCCTCGACCGACTGACCCATGATCGCCCTGTCACCGGACGAGTTCGAGGCCGCCGTCGAGGACGGCCTCGACCTCGTGCCGGCCGAGTTCCTCCCCATGCTCGAGAACGTCGCGATCATGGTCGAGGACGAGCCTCCGCCCGACGAGCCCGATCTGCTGGGGCTGTACGACGGCGTCCCCCTCACCGAACGGGACCGCTGGGGGCCGGAGTTGCCCGATCGGATCACCATCTTCCAGGGGCCGCTGCAGCGTATGTGCGAGAGCGAGGCCGAGTTGCGCGAGGAGATCGCGATCACGGTCGTCCACGAACTGGCCCACCACTTCGGCATCGACGACGACCGGCTGGAGCAACTGGGCTGGGACTGACTGTCGGCTCGATCACTGGGCGTCCATTTCTGGCTGGACGACCAACCAGACAGTGACAACGAGAGTGAGAGCCAGCGCCCTCGGGGGTGGCACGATGGGGCCATGCACCTCGACATCGCCACCGACGCCGGAGACATGACCGGCCACCTGTTCACTCCCGAATCCGGACGCGGGCCCGGCCTCGTGCTCCTGCAGGAGATCTTCGGCGTGTCGGACTACATCATCGCCCGGGCCACCGACCTGGCCTCGTTGGGCTACACGGTGCTCGTACCCGAGATCTACCACCGCCTCGGCGTCGTCAAGGTCGATGAGCGGGCCGACGACATGCTCGAACAAGCCATGGGCCTCGTCGGACGCCTCGACTGGGCGGCCGCCGTGGCAGACGCACGATCAGCGATCGCCACCCTGCGGACGCACGACTCGTGCGATGGCCGGGTCGGCGCGATCGGATTCTGCTTCGGGGGTGGTCTGGCCTACGCCACCGCAGCCGGCGCCGTGCCACCCGAGGGTCCCGACTGCCTGGTGAGCTACTACGGCTCCGCTCTGCCCTCGCTCGTCGACAATGTCCCGATCGTCCAGGTTCCCAGCCTGCACCACTTCGGCACAGCGGACGCCTACATCCCCACCGGGGTGCAGGAGCACATCTTGGACGTCGTCATGGAGGGCCCCGACGTCGAGTGGTACACGTGGGAAGGCGCGAATCACGCCTTCGACAACACGTCCCCGATGTTCCACCACGCCGAGGCGTCAGCGGCGGCCTGGGAGGTCACGACGGAGTGGCTGGCCGATCACCTGCCCAGCGACGGTGACGGGACCGTTCCGGCCTGATGAGCGAAGACCTCTTCGGCTCGATCGATCCCGACCCTGCTGGACGCGGGTCGGGCCAGGGCGGCTCGCTGACCGGTGCCGCGCACGGGCAGCTTCCCCTCGCGGTGAGGTTGCGTCCACGAACCATCGACGAGATCGTCGGCCAACGACAACTCCTGGCCCCCGGCTCCCCCCTGCGAAGGCTGGCCGAGGGCACGTCGGCGATGTCGGTCTTCCTGTGGGGCCCGCCCGGCGTCGGCAAGACCACCATCGCGGCCGTCGTGAGCCGTGCTACCAATCGCCGCTTCGTCGAACTGTCGGCGGTCACGGCCGGGGTGAAGGAGGTCCGCGCCGAACTCGACACCGCGCGCCGAGAACTCGCGCGTGGCGTGGCGACCGTCCTGTTCGTCGACGAGGTGCACCGATTCAGCAAGGCCCAGCAGGACGTCCTTCTTCCCGCCGTCGAGAACCGCCTCGTGACGCTCATCGCCGCCACCACCGAGAACCCCAGCTTCTCGGTGATCGCGCCGCTGCTGTCGCGCTCGCTGACGCTGACCCTCACACCCCTCACTGAAGCCGACATCGACGTCCTCATCGAACGCGCGCTCACTGACGAGCGGGGCCTCCGAACCCCGGACGGCGGTGTGTACACCCTCGACCCCGACGCCCGACGCACCCTGCTCCGACTCTCGGGCGGGGACGCACGCCGCGTCCTCACGTATCTGGAGGAGTCGGCGCAGGGTGCGTCCCACGTCGGTTCGACCCACATCGACGCGGCCACGCTCGAGGCCGCTGTCGATCGCGCCTCCGTGCGCTACGACAAGGACGGCGACCAGCACTACGACGTCATCAGTGCCTTCATCAAGTCGTGCCGTGGTTCCGACGTGCAGGCTGCCCTGCACTACCTCGCCCGCATGCTCGAGGCCGGCGAGGACCCCCGCTTCGTCGCCAGGCGCCTGATGATCCTGGCGTCCGAGGATGTGGGCATGGCCGCCCCCAGTGTGCTCACGACGTGCGTGGCCGCCGCCCAGACGGTCCAGTTGATCGGCATGCCCGAGGCGCGCATCACCCTCGCGCACGCGGTGATCGCCGTGGCCACGGCACCCAAGTCGAACGCCGTGGTCGTCGCGATCGACGCCGCGCTGGCCGACGTGCGGTCGGGTCGGATCGGCGAGGTGCCGACGCACCTGCGGGACGCGCACTATCCCGGGGCCAGGACCCTCGGGCACGGCCAGGGCTACCTCTACGCCCACGACCATCCCCACGGGGTGGCGGCCCAGCAGTACCTGCCGGACGCCCTGCTGGGCGCCGAGTATTACCGCCCGACCGACCACGGGTACGAAGCGTCCATCGGCGAGCGGCTCGAGATCGTCGAATCGCTCCTCAGGGGTGGGAAGGACTGACGCCTCACCCGGCGACGAAGCCGTCCTCGTCGAGGCCCTGGTCGGCATAGGGACGCGGGGTGCCGAGCCGGGCCGCTTCGACCTCGTCCTGCTGTGCCAGCGTCCTGGCCCGGTCGCGGATGGCCCGGGCGTCCGCCTCGGCGCGGGCCTGCTGCGCAGCGACTTTGTCGCTCTGGCGGGTGTCGCGGGGTGGCAACTGGATGGTGGTCTCGGCGGCAATTCCCGCCTCGAGCTCGCGGGCACGCTCCAGCTCGGAATCGATCTCGGCGCCGAAGAGGAGGGCAAGGTTCGTCAGGTAGAGCCACAGGAGCAACACGATGACCCCTGCCAGGGCTCCGTACGTCCTGTTGTAATGGGCGAAGTTGGCCACGTACAGCCCGAACAGGACGCTGGCCACCACCCAGATGGTGATGGCGACGACCGCCCCGACGCTGATCCAACGGAACTTCGGCTGCCGCACGTTCGGGGTGAAGTGGTAGAGGACCGCGACGAGCAGGACGATCAGGACGAGCAGGACCGGCCACTTCAGGATGTCCCACAGCCTCACCGTTGACTCGCCGAGACCCGCCACGTCCCCGATGGCGCGCGCGATGGGGCCGCTCACCGCCAGTGCCACCACGACCACGGCCACACCCACCAGCAGGGCGAGGGTGAGGAGCAGTTGTTGCGGTGCGAGTTTCCAGATCGGACGCCCTTCGTCGACCTCGTAGACCCGGTTCATCGCGCGTCCGAACGCGCGGACGTACCCACTGGCCGACCACACCGCGGCGGCCAGACCGACCATGAGGGCGAGGCCGTTGGCGCTGGAACCGACCATGGAGTCGAGCGGGGCGGCCAATTGCTCCGCCGCATCCCCGGGGGCCACCTGTCGGACGATGTCGAGGAGCACCTGGGTCCCCTCCTTCGACTGCCCGAAGATGGCGAGGACGCCGACGAGCGCGAGCAGGGCGGGGAACAGCGAGAGCAGGGTGTAGTAGGTCAGCGCGGCTGCCAGGTCTGTGGCCTGGTCGGCCTTGAACTCGCGCCAGGCGCTCCGCACGGTGAACCGCCAGGCGGACGCGGACAGGTCGCCCGGGCTGTCCGGTTTGCGCGGGTCGTCCGGTTCCGGGGCGGTTGCCTGCTTGCTCCTGCTGTCCTGCACGGGTTCGGTGCTCATCGTGTCTCCCTCCTGGGTGGGGTTCCGGCCGACTGTAGCCGAGCCCGCTGACCACTTACCCACGCGAACCAACTCGAATGCGTCGGTTGCGGCGCGGCCGGTAGTCTTGACACTCGGTCGCGCCCGTGCGCGTCCATCCACGCACCGAACCCAGGAGCATCATGCGAGCCGCAGACATCGGACGTCGTTACCTCGACTTCTTCGCGTCCAGACAGCACGCCGTGGTGCCCAGCGCCTCCCTGCTCTACAACGATCCGACGCTGCTTTTCGTCAATGCCGGCATGGTGCCCTTCAAGCCGTACTTCACCGGCGCTGAAGAGGCGCCGTGGACACGCGCTGCCAGCATCCAGAAGTGCGTCCGTACCCTCGACATCGAAGAGGTCGGCAAGACCACGCGTCACGGCACCTTCTTCCAGATGCTCGGCAACTTCTCGTTCGGCGACTACTTCAAGGCGGGCGCGATCGAGTACGCGTGGGAGCTCGTGACCAATGAGCAGCACAACGGCGGCTTCGGTTTCGACCCGTCGAAGATCTGGGTCACCGCCCTGTACGGGGACACCGAGACGATCGACCTGTGGCTGAAGGCCGGTGTGCCGCGCGAACACATCCAGGAGCGCGGTCTCAAGGACAACTACTGGCACATGGGCGTACCCGGCCCGGGCGGCCCGTGCAGCGAGATCTACGTCGACCGCGGGCCGGAGTTCGGTCCCGAGGGCGGGCCCGAGGCCGACGAGGATCGTTACCTCGAGATCTGGAACCTGGTCTTCCAGACCGAAGAACTGTCGGCAGTGCGAGCGAAGGACGATTTCGACGTCGCGCGCCAGCTCCCCAGCAAGAACATCGACACCGGCGCAGGCCTCGAGCGCATCGCCTATCTCCTGCAGGGCGTGTCGAACATGTACGAGATCGACGAGGTCTTCCCCGTCATCCAGCGTGCGTCCGAGATGTCGGGACGCCGCTACGGCGCCGATCCGGCCGACGACGTCAGGTTGCGTGTCGTGGGCGACCACATCCGCTCCTCGTTGATGCTCATGACCGACGGCGTGACCCCCGGCAACGAGGCGCGCGGTTACGTCCTGCGTCGCCTGCTGCGCCGCAGCGTCCGCGCGATGCGCCTCCTCGGTGTCACCGATCCGGTGGTCAGTGAGCTCATCACCACCTCGCACGACCTCATGCGCACGTCCTATCCCGACATCGACGCCCAGTGGGCGCGGGTGCTCCCGGTCGCGGTGGCCGAGGAGGAGAGCTTCCGGCGCACGCTCCATGCGGGCACGCAGCTGTTCGACCTGGCCGCCACCGAGGTTCGCCAGTCATCCAGCACCCAACTGAGCGGCGACAAGGCGTTCCAGTTGCACGACACCTTCGGATTCCCCATCGACCTCACCCTCGAGATGGCCGCCGAACAGGGCCTGTCGGTCGACCAGGCGCGCTTCAAGGCGCTCATGGGCGAGCAGCGCCAGCGTGCCAAGGCCGATGCGAAGTCCAAGAAGGGTGGTGCGGTCAACACAGACGTGTACCGCGAACTGCGTGAGGTCGGCGAGACCCCGTTCCTCGGCTACACCGACCTCCGCGTCCCGACCCGGGTGCGGGGGATCGTCGCGAACGGTGTCGTGGCAGATCGTGCGTCCGCGGGTGACGTGGTCGAGGTCGTGCTGGCCGAGACCACCTTCTACGCCGAGTCCGGTGGCCAGGACGCGGACGCCGGGCGCATCGTCGTCAACGGTGCCGAACTCGAGGTGCTGGACGTCCAGCGTCCCGTGCCCGGGCTGGTCGTCCACAAGGTGAGCGTCGGGGCCGACTTCGCCATCGGTGACGAGGCGATCGCCGAGGTCGACGGCTTCCACCGACTCGGATCATGCCAGGCCCACACGGCGACGCACATCATCCACGCTGCCCTGCGCGAATACGTCGGCCCTACGGCGACGCAGGCCGGCTCGTACAACAAGCCCGGCTATCTGCGGTTCGACTACGCGAGCCAGGGTGGGCTGTCGGTGTCCCTCCGTGACGAGATCGAGGCGCGCTGCAACGAGGCGATCCGCGACAACTTCGAGGTCACCGACACGCAGATGCCGCTGGAGCAGGCCAAGGCACTCGGGGCCATGGCGATGTTCGGTGAGAAGTACCCGCCGATCGTCCGGATGGTCGAGCTCGCAGGTCCCTGGTCGCGTGAACTCTGCGGTGGCACCCACGTGCGGACGACGAGCGAGATCGGCCTGATGACCCTGCTGGGTGAGCAGTCCATCGGCTCCGGCGCCCGTCGCGTCGAGGCCCTCGTCTCGACGGACGCGTTCGCACACATGGCGGGCGAGCGCGCCCTCGTCTCGGGACTCACGCACATCCTCAAGGTGCAGCCCGACCAGCTGACCGATCGCGTCGAGAAGCTCGTGGCCCAACTCAAGGACGCCGAGAAGCAGATCGCCGACCTCAAGGCCAAGCAGTTGCTCGGTGGTGTGGCGACCCTTGTGGACGCAGCCGTTGACGTCAACGGCGTCGCGTACGTCTCGTCCGTGGTGGAGGGCGTGGGCGGCAACGAACTGCGCAATCTCGCGATCGAGGTACGGACGCGACTGGGCGGGCGTCCGGGAGTCGTGGCCCTCATCGGTGGGACGCGCGACAAGCCGGGCCTGGTGGTCGCCACGAACGACGGCGCACGCGGACGCGGACTGTCTGCCGGGGCGCTCGTCGGCGTCGGAGCACCCGCCCTCGGCGGACGCGGGGGCGGCAAGGACGATCTTGCGCAAGGCGGCGGCACGAACGCCGCAGGGGCGACCCTGGCCCTCGACGACATCCGGGCGTCCATCGGGGCGACGATTGGCTGAGCTGAGGCGCGGGGTGCGGCTGGCGCTCGACTGGGGACGCGCCCGGATCGGCGTGGCCGCCTGCGACGCGGACGGGATTCTGGCTTATCCCGTCGAGACCATCGCCACCCGCGACCAGCCCCTGCGTCGAGTGGTGGCGCTGGTGGCCGAGTACGAACCCATCGAGGTGTTGCTCGGCCTTCCCCGGGCCCTGTCGGGGACGGACGGCCCGGCTGCCGAGGCGATGCGCCTCGTGGCCGACGACCTCGCGTGGGCGCTGCACCCGATCCCGGTGTGTCTGGTCGATGAACGCATGAGCACGGTTGTGGCAGCACGTAACCTGTCTGCAGCAGGCAAGGATTCCCGGCACCGGCGCGGGATGATCGACCAGGCCGCTGCGGTCGCGATTCTCGAGCACGCCCTCGAGATCGAGCGCAGCACGGGACGCCCCTCAGGGTCGGCCGTGGTCGTGGCTGAACGGGAAGGTGGCAGGTCGTGAGCGGGGTCTTCATCGACAACGACGGGCAGTGGTCGTGGCGCAAGTTCGGCTATCACGCCCGGTCAGCCTTCGCCGTGCTCCTCAGCCTCGCGGTGCTGACCGGCGGCGCCTGGTTCACCCTCGACAAGGCGAATCAGGCCTACGTCGCTTTCCGCACCACCAACGACTACCTCGGTCCGGGCGAGGCCGACGTCCTGGTCACGATCCCCCGAGGGGCATCCATCAATGAGATGGGTGACCTGCTCCTCGACGCGGACGTGATCAAGTCGATGAAGGCGTTCAAGAGTGCAGCCGCGTCGACGCCCGGGACGAACACCATCCAGGCCGGCAAGTACAAGCTGAAGACGAAGATGTCGGCTGCCGGGGCCCTGGCCGTGCTGCTGGACCCGAAGAACATCAAGCGGACGACCGTCACGATCCCCGAGGGCTGGGACCTGTCGCTGGTGCTGCCCAGACTGACGAAGGCCACCGGCATTTCCAACGCCGAATTCAAGAAGGTCCTCGCCGCGCCGAAGGATCTCGGGCTGCCCACCTACGCCAAGAACAACGCTGAAGGTTTCCTCTTTCCCGAGACGTACGAGGTCGACGACAAGCCGACGGCGACGGCGATGCTCACCCAGATGGTCGACCAGTTCACCTCGGTCTCTGGCTCGCTGAAGCTTGAGGCGCGAGCGAAGAACGTCGACCTGACCCCCTATCAGGTGGTCATCATGGCCAGCATCATCGAGGCCGAGGTCCACACCGACAAGTACCGCCCCCTGGTGGCCGAGGTGCTGATGAACCGCCTTGCGGCAGGTGAGAAGCTGCAACTCGACTCCACCGTCAGCTACGCGACCGGCAAGACGGGTACGGTCTTCACGACGGACGCCGATCGCGCCATCGACTCACCGTTCAACACCTACAAGGTCGACGGCCTGCCCCCGTCGCCGATCAATTCCCCGGGCAAGGCGTCACTGAGCGCCGTCCTCAACCCCGGGAAGGGCAACTACAAGTTCTTCACGGTCGTGAACCTCGAGACTGGCGAGACGGAGTTCTCGACCACGTTCGAGGAGCACCAGAAGAGCGTCGCCAAGTTGCAGCAGTGGTGTGCTGCGAACACGGGCAAGTGCTGACGACCCGGACGCCCACGTGACTGCTCCCCTGGGCGCAGCCCAGCGGTGCGCGGTCATCGGCCACCCCGCGGGCCACTCCCTGTCCCCGGTCATGCATCGTGCGGGCTATCGGCACCTCGGGTTGGGGTGGACCTATGAGGCGGTCGACGTCGCCCCGGGCCAGGTTGACGCCTTCATCGGCGGCCTGGACGCGTCTTGGCGTGGCCTGAGCGTCACGATGCCCCACAAGGAGGCGATCCTCGCCCATGGTGAGCCTGACGACCTCGTCAGACTGGTCGGGGCGGCGAACACGCTCATCCTCGGGAGCGATCCCATCGTGCGCAACACCGACGTGACAGGTTTCGAGGCTGCCTGCCGCAGTGCCGGCGTCCTTCCTGACAACGCCACCATTGCCGGCGCGGGTGCCACGACGCGTTCGGTGCTCGTCGCCCTCGCGAGGCTGGGATGTCGCCTCGTGACGGTCCTGGCTCGGCGTCCGGAGCAGGCGGCGGGCCTGCGTCCCCTTGCCGAGGCGGTGGGCATCACCTTGACCCAGGCACCCCTGGATGCCGACCCCCGGCCCACCGACCTGGTCGTCTCGACGATTCCGGGGGACGGGCTGGCGTCCGTGGCGGAGGGACTTGCCTCGGCGACCGCCTGCGTGTTCGACGTCGCGTACGACCCCTGGCCCACACCGCTGGCCGCTGCCGCCTCCCGGCTGGGGCTCCCTGTGCTCGACGGCATCGACCTGTTGGCCCATCAGGCGGTCGACCAACTCCGGCTCATGACCGGGGGCAGCGTCCCCGTCGACCTGCTCCTCGTCGCTGCTCGGGACGAGATGTCCCGGCGCGCCGTTACCTGACAGACTGCACGCATGTTGCGTTTCCTCACGGCGGGCGAGTCCCACGGCCAGGCACTCATCGCCACCATGGAGGGCATCCCTGCCCATGTAAAGGTGTCGTCCGACGACATTCGTGCCGCGCTGGCGAGGCGTCGCCTGGGCGTCGGACGCGGAGCACGCATGAAGTTCGAGGCTGATGAGGTGCGACTCCTCGCCGGCTTCCGTCACGGCGAGACCCTGGGCTCACCCATCGCCGTCGAGATCGGCAACACCGAGTGGCCCAAGTGGGCCGACGTCATGAGCGCGGACGCGGTCGATCCCGCTGTCCTTGCCGAGCAGGCCCGGAATGCGCCCCTGACCCGCCCACGTCCCGGCCACGCCGACCTCGCGGGCATGCAGAAGTACGACTTCGATGAGGCCCGGCCGATCCTGGAGCGTGCCAGCGCCCGCGAGACGGCCGCTCGCGTGGCCCTCGGCGAGATCGCCAAGCAATTCCTCCAGCAGGGCTTCGGCATCAGCGTGCTCAGCCACGTCGTCGAACTGGGACCGGTCAAGGCTGCACAGGGCGACTTCCCGCACATCTCGGACCTGACCCGCATCGATGATGACCCGGTCCGCTGCTTCGATCCCGACGCCTCCCTCGCCATGCAGGCCGAGGTTGAGGCGTGCCGGCGCGAGGGTGACACGATCGGGGGGGTCGTCGAAGTGCTGGCGTGGGGCCTGCCCCCGGGCCTTGGCTCGCACATCCAGTGGGACCGGCGGCTCGACTCGCAGATCGCAGGTGCCCTGATGGGCATCCAGGCCATCAAGGGTGTCGAGTTCGGCCACGGTTTCGAGACGGCACGCGTCCGCGGGAGCCTGGCCCATGACGAGATCGTGCCCGAGGAGGGCGGCATCCGCCGTGTCACGCACCACTCCGGCGGGGTCGAGGGCGGCATGAGCACGGGCGAGGTCCTGCGCGTCCGGGCTGCGATGAAGCCGATCGCGACGGTGCCCCGTGCCCTGAGGACGATCGACGTCGAGACCGGCGAGCCTGCCGCTGCGCACCACCAGCGCTCGGACGTCTGCGCCGTCCCCGCGGCCGGGGTCGTCGCCGAGGCTATGGTCGCGCTGGTGCTGGCGTCCCTCTGCCTCGACAAGTTCGGTGGCGACTCGCTCTGTGACGCCTCGACCAGCTACCGCGCCTACCTCGCCCGGGTCGCCGACAGCGGGCTGGAGATCGGCCGGTGACGCGGACCATCGCGATCGTCGGCGCCCCCGGCGCAGGCAAGACCACCGTCGGACGGGCCGTCGCACACAAACTCGACATTCCCTTCATCGATGTCGACGCCCAGGTGGCCCAACGGGCGGGCAAGAGTGTCCCCGAGATCTTCCTCGAGGACGGCGAAGCTGCCTTCCGTGAGCTCGAACTGCAGGCGACCCTCGACTGCCTGTCGCGTCCGGGTGTGGTGTCACTCGGTGGCGGAGCGGTGATGAACCCCCTGATCAGGCGCGCGCTGGGCGCCCACACAGTCGTGTGGCTGCAGGTCTCGGCCGCCCAGGCGACACGCCGGGTGGGCCTCAACAGCGGACGCCCCCTGCTGACCGGGAACGTCCGGTCGCGACTGGTGAAACTGCTGAACGAACGCACACCGCTGTACGCCGACGTCGCGAGCATCACGATCGACACCAACGGGCAGAAACCGGCGTCCGTGGTGACGCTTGTGTTGCGCGCCATCGGGTATCAAGAGGACGAGGAGGCGGGCGATGACGAGCATTGAGGTCCGGGCCGACCGCCCGTACGTGGTCGAGGTGGCATCGGGCGCCCTGTCCGGCCTGCGTCCCCTGCTCGGGGACGCCCAGCGGGTCGCCATCCTGCACCCGGGCGTGCTCGCCAACCGTGCGTCCGCGCTCGCCCACCATCTCGGCGACGACGGAATCGTCGCCACCCTGATCGAACTGCCGGACGCCGAGGAGTCGAAGACCGCCGCCGTCCTCGTCAGTTGTTGGGACGCCCTCGCCGAAGCGGGGTTCACGCGCTCGGACGTCGTGGTTGGGCTGGGTGGCGGGGCCACCACCGACCTGGCCGGCTTCGTCGCTGCGTCCTGGCTGCGAGGCGTGGGATTCATCTCGGTGCCCACCTCCGTGCTGGCCATGGTGGACGCGGCCGTCGGCGGCAAGACGGGCATCAACATCGCGGCCGGCAAGAACCTGGTCGGCGCCTTCCACGAACCGCTGGGGGTGCTCTGCGACCTCGACCTGCTGGCCGAGCTGCCTGCGTCAGAGGTGAGTTCAGGCCTGGCCGAGGTCATCAAGGCGGGCTTCATCGCTGATCCACGCATCCTCGACCTGGTCGAACAGGACCCTGCCGACGCCCGGGACGTGGGCTCCGTGCGCTTCGCCGAGCTCGTCCGACGTGCCATCGCCGTGAAGGCTGCGACGGTGTCGTCCGACCTGCGCGAGGCGACGTCGGTGGGTGACCGGGTCGGACGCGAGGCCCTCAACTACGGGCACACGCTCGGGCATGCGATCGAGGCCCACCAGCACTTCACCTGGCGACACGGCGAGGCAGTCAGCGTCGGCATGGTGTTCGCCGCCGAGCTCAGCCACCGCGAGCTGGGGCTCGACACTGCCACCGTCGCGCGCCACCGCGATGTCCTGGCGTCCGTCGGTCTGCCCATCAGCTACAACCTCGCCCGCTTCGACGTGCTGCGGGCCGCGATGAGCCTCGACAAGAAGGCACGCGGCTCGAGACTGCGGATGGTCGGCCTGCGCGAGGTCGGGCACGTCAGCATCATCGACGGTCCCGACGAGGACGCCCTCGCGGCGTCCTACGCCGCCCTGGCACCGTAGCCGGGGTCGTCAGGGCTGACGCACTCAGGCTTCGGTCGGGTCGATCAGGCGGATCCCCATCGCCGAGGCCAGCTGTTCCGCCAGGTCGGCCATCCGGTCGGTCGTGACGGTGGCCCCGCGCAGGCCCTCGACCCCCTTCAGCCCCAGCAATTCGCACGAGTCGAGCAGCGTCCGGGTGTGGCGGGCCTCGTGGAACTGCGCCTCACCCAGGTCGCACCGCTCGAACCGGACGTCGATCAACCGGGCCCCGGCCAGGTCGGCGCCCACCATGCGACAGGAGTCGAAGACAACCCTGGTCAGTCGTGCGAAGCGCAGGCTGGCCAGGTCGAGGACGCATCCGGTGAACCGGACGTCCTGCAGTGTCGCACCAGGCATCGAAACGCCGGTGAGGCGACTCTGCGTCCACGCGACGCGATGGAAGATCCCTTCGACGGCGGAGACGTTCGCGGCGTCCACTCCGACCAGCTCGACGTCGGCCCACGAGGTCCTGCGCCACGAACTCCCGGCCAGCGTCCCGGAGCGCAGACGGCACGAACGAACCTCGACGACGTCGAACTCACGCCCGGACGCGGCGACCCGCGCTGCGTCCAGATCGTAGGGGTCGGCGTCCACGCCCCCGTTGTCGAGCAGGTCGACGGGCGTGAGGTCGTCGAGCCGCGGGGGATGCGGGGGAGTGGGGAGGGTTCGGGCCATCGGCCAAGGCTAGCCTCGCGATGACGGGCCCAGCGCCGGCCTCCGCTAGACTCGAACGTTGTTGGCCCCGGCTGTGCGGCGGCCGGAGAGGCGAAAGGCATCACGATGGCATCGACGAACGAGATCAAGAACGGCATGGTCCTCGACCTGGACGGCCAGCTGTGGCAGGTGCTGTGGTTCCAGCACCACAAGCCCGGCAAGGGCAACACCGTGGTGCGCACCAAGCTCAAGCATGTGCTCTCGGGCAAAGTCGTCGACAAGACGTTCAACTCCGACACGAAGGTCGACACGGCTACGGTCGACCGCCGCGAGATGCAGTACCTCTACCACGACGGCGATTCGTTCGTCTTCATGGACACCACCTCGTTCGAGCAGGTCCTGATTCCCGAGGCGACCGTCGGGGACGCCAAGGACTTCATGCTCGAGAACACGATGGCGACGGTGGCCATGCACGGTGACGTCCCCCTGTACATCGACCTGCCCGCATCCGTCGAGCTGGTCATCAGCTACACCGAACCGGGCCTGCAGGGCGACCGTTCCACGGGGGGCACCAAGCCGGCCACGCTCGAGACCGGCAAGCAGATCAACGTGCCCCTGTTCATCACGACAGGTGAAAAGGTCAAGGTCAACACGACCTCGGGTGAGTACCTCGGCCGCGTCTCCAGCTGATGGCTGAACGCTACGGCGACCTCGAGATCGAGAAGATCTCGGACGACCTGCAACCTGCGTTCAAGCCGTCAGCCCGCACCAAGGCCCGCAAGGCGGCCCTCGACATCCTGTTCGAGGCCGAGATTCGTGGACGCGACCCCCGCACCACGCTCGACGAGCACACGGCGGAGGCTGATCCCCCCGTGCGCGACTTCACCCGCGAACTGGTTCGTGGGTACTGCGAGTTCGCGTCCGTGATCGACCAGCGCATCGCCGAGTGCACGACGATCGGATGGACGCTGGAGCGCATGCCCAGCATCGACCGGAACCTCGCGCGAATCGCCATCTTTGAAATCGACCACACCGACATCGAGCCCGGGGTCGCGATCGCCGAGGCCGTGACGCTGGCGTCCCAGTTCTCGACAGAGGAATCGCCCGCCTATCTGAACGGACTGCTCGCCAAGGCCGCAGCCACTCGTGGCTGAGGTCACCACCGACTCGATCCAGCGGCGCACGGTCTGGGTGCTGTTCATCGCCCAGATGATCTCCGGACTCGGCATGGGTGCCGGCATGTCGATCGGCAGCCTGCTGGCCTATGAGGTCACGCAGAACGAGGGTCTCGCGGGCGTGGCGCGCATCGTGTCGGGGCTCGGGGTGGCTTTGTTCGCCGTTCCCTTGGTGACGCTCGCGCGAGCCAGGGGACGCCGATTCGCGCTGGGGGCCGGCTGGCTGATCTCTGCAGGCGGTGCCGCCGTGCTGGTGGCGTCGGTGGCGCTCCACAGCATGCCCCTCCTGATGCTCGGCATGCTCGGTTATGCGGCCGGTTCGGCGTCCGGGCTCCAGGCCCGCTTCGCCGCGACCGATCTCGCGCGTCCTGAACACCGGGCGCGAACCCTGTCGCTCATCGTCTGGGCGACGACCCTCGGATCGGTCCTGGGACCCAATCTGGCTGCGCCCGGAGCGCTGCTCGGTCGGCGCTTCCACATCGCCGACATCGCCGGGGCCTACATGATCGCGTCCGGCGCCGTCGCGCTTGCTGCGGTTTTCGTGTTCGTGGCACTCCGACCCGACCCACTGTTGTTGTCGCACGCGACGTCCGCACCACCCCCGCGGACGTCTCGACGCCACACCCTGGCCGCCATGTGGACGCACCCCCAGCTCAGGCTCGCCCTGCTGGCCATG
Organism: uncultured Propionibacteriaceae bacterium; assembly: GCA_937988865.1. Taxonomy (GTDB): domain Bacteria; phylum Actinomycetota; class Actinomycetes; order Propionibacteriales; family Propionibacteriaceae; genus CALKHV01. Next base: position 16,582 of record CALKHV010000020.1, read on the forward strand.
GCCGGGGCCCAGTTCACGATGACGGCAGTGATGGTCCTGACGCCCGTCCACATGAAGCTGACGGGTCATGGACTGACCTCGGTCGCGCAGACGATGAGCATCCACATCGCCGGCATGTACGCCTTCTCGCCGCTCGTCGGCATGCTGGTCGACCGGATCGGGGCCCGGGCCGTCACCCTGTGGGGATCGGGCGTGCTCGGGGTATCCCTCATCGCGGCGTGGTTCGCCGGCGGGGACCTCCTTGCGCTCAATATTGCCCTCTTCCTGCTGGGCCTCGGCTGGTCGCTCGCCTCGGTGGCCGGCGCCTCCCTGTTGACGCGGACGGCGTCCGACGACCAGCGCCTGGCCATGCAGGGAACGGCCGACACCGTCACGAACCTCACCGCCGCCCTCGCGGCCGGGATCGCGGGCCCGATCATGGCCGTGATCACCTATCGCGGACTCGCCGGGATGGCTGCGCTCGCCCTCATCCCCATGGTCGCCGCAGCGTGGGCAACGAAAACCCGGATGACGACGCTGTCGGCGTCCGGGCAGAATGGACTCCCGTGACGTCGTGGCGCCGGGACCTTGAACTGCTGCAGAATCGACGGTTCTCGCTGCTCCTCGCCGGACGCACCATCGCGATCATCGGCGGTGCCTTTGCGCCCGTCGCGCTCGCCTTCGGTGTGCTTCACCTGCCTGAGGGCAACGCCCGGCTGCTGTCCATCGTGCTCGCCTGCGAGTCGATCCCCCTGGTGGTGCTGTTGCTCGTCGGCGGAGTGATCGCCGATCGCCTGCCCCGGAATCGGGTCATCCTGGTCGGCCAGCTCGGTTCCGCGCTGTCGTTCGGTCTCCTCGGACTGATGATGTTCGCCGGATGGACGCCGCTGTGGGCCCTGGGTGGAGCCGCGGCCCTGAGTGGCGCGAGCATGGCGATCCTGTACCCCGCGATCACCGGGATCATCCCCGAGATCGTGCCCACAGATCGGCTGCAGGCCGGCAACGCGATGCTCTCGATGGGTGTCAACGTCGGACGCATCCTCGGCGTCGTCGCGTCCGGTTTCGTGGTGGCGGGACTCGGCGGCGCCTGGGGACTCGCGATCTCGTCGATCTTCTTCCTGCTGGGCGCGATCTTCATCGGGCAACTCACGTCCGAGGGTCCGACGGATGCCGGCGCCGGCGCAGCGAACTCCATCTTCTCCGACCTCAAGGATGGCTGGAAGGAGTTCACCTCCCACGAGTGGCTGTGGGTGGTCGTGGCTCAGTGGTCGCTGCTGGTGATGCTCTTCAACGGCGTCCACGGTGTGCTCGGGCCCGTGCTCGCGGACGCCGAACTCGGCGGAGCGCGGGCCTGGTCATGGATCCTTGCCGGGGAGGGCGTGGGGACGATCATCGGCGTCATCATCAGCTTCCGTCTCAGGCCGAAGCACCCGATCCTGCTCCCGGTGCTCCTCCTCGTGCCCACGTTGCCGCTTCCGTGGTTGTTGATGGGACTGGGGACGCCGGTCTGGACGATCGTCATCGCCGCCGCCTTCATGGGCCTCGCGTTCGACGTGTTCGGCATCATGTGGAACACGACCATGCAGCGCGAGGTGCCAGCCGAGGCCCTGTCACGCGTGTCGTCCTACGACGCACTCGGATCGCTCATGTTCGGCCCGATCGGTCTCCTGCTGGCCGGCCCGGCCGCCGGGTGGATCGGTCCGCACAAGGCCATGATCGGAAGTGCTGTCGTGCTCTTCTTCCTCGGCCTGGCCCCGCTGCTGAGCAAGGACGTCCGCACGCTGACGTGGCGCGAGGTGCCCGTCTCGGGCAGCGAGGACGACCTCCCCGGCATTCCGATGCCGGCCGAGCAACTCTCCTCCTGAGCCAGCCGAACTCAGGGCAGGACGGCGACCTTCCAACCGGCGCGGGACCTGACCGCCTCGACGGCCTCCTCGATCCTGGTGAGTGGGAAGGTGTGCGTCACCAACGCCCCCGGACGCACGATCCCGCGCTCCATCAGCCCCACCGCACGCCGTACGTGCTCACGCCTGGCGTTCGACCCACCGGTGACGGTCAGCTCGTTGTAGTGAACGAGGTTCGGGTCGACCTCGGCGAGGGAACCCTTCGGGAAGCCCGCGAACCAGTTCACGCGACCACCGGGGGCGGCGAGGCGCAGGGACTGGTTGGCGAGCTCACCGGTCCCCGCGCACACGATGACGACATCGGCCAGGCGTCCACCGGTGAACGACCGGAACTCGTCCCGGAAGTCGTCGCCGGTCGCTGCCGTGGCGAGGTCCAAGGCGTCCGTGGGTGCAGTCTCGGCACGTTGCGCCGATCGACTCGAGACGACCACCGCACCCGCGCCGGACGCCCGCGACACCATCGCGTGGAGCGCACCGATCGGTCCGAAGCCGAGAATGGCCACCAGGTCACCCGGACGCACGCGGATCTGGTCGTGGGCGTTGAGCACCGCGCTCAGGGGTTCAGTGAGGGCGAGCTCGGTGGGGGCGACCTCGCGGTCGAGCTGCACCACGTTCCCGGCAGCGACAGCCCGTTCAGGCACGAGCAGGTACTCGGCGAAGCCGCCGTCGATGGCGTAGCCGATGAGTTCCAGCGACTCGCACAGATGTTCCCGACCGGCCAGGCAGAGGGCGCAGCGTCCGCAGCTCACCACGATCGACACGGTCGCCTGCGCGCCGACCCGGTACCCCTCGACGCCCTCGCCGACCTCGGCGATGCGTCCGGCGATCTCGTGACCCATCACGACACCCGGACGCACGCCCGCCGTCTTCTCACCGCTGATGAGCCGCAGGTCGGTGCCGCAGAGGGTCGTTGCCTCGACGACGAGCAGGATCTCGCCCGGACCGGGCCGGGGGGTGTCGACGTGCTTCAGTGAGAACTTCTCGGGTGCGTCCAGGACTGCTGCGAGCATGGGGCCAGCCTATGCACCCGGGCGGTCCAGAGCCGGTCGATGTGTGATTGCCCACCCGGCCGATTGATAGGCTCACCCGGACAGCCACCCTTGCGGCCTGCCCAGGCAGGAAAGGACGGTCATGACCTCTGCGCCCCCACGGCCCCTCAACCCGGCATTGTTGATCCTCGAGGACGGTCGAGCCTTTCGGGGCGAAACCTTCGGAGCCCCCGGCGAGACCTTCGGCGAGGCGGTCTTCTCGACCGGCATGAGCGGCTACCAGGAGACACTGACCGACCCCAGCTACCACCGTCAGGTCGTCGTCGCCACCGCCCCCCACATCGGGAACACCGGCTGGAACGACGAGGACGACGAGTCCGGACGCATCTGGGTCGCGGGTTACGTCGTCCGAGATCCTTCTCGCGTCCACTCCAACTGGCGCGCCCGGCGCAGCCTCGACGACGAACTTCGGACGCAGGGCATCGTGGGCATCAGCGGCATCGACACCCGCGCGCTGACCCGTCACCTGCGGGACCGTGGCGCGATGCGCGTCGGCATCTCGACCATCGACCTCGACGCCGACTCGCTCCTTGCGAAGGTGCTCGCGTCCCCCCGGATGGAGGGCGCCGACCTCGTCGGCGACGTGACCACCCCCGAGGCCTACGTCGTGCCGGCCGTGGGGGAGAAGCGGTTCACCGTCGCAGCCCTCGACCTGGGGATCAAGACCATGACGCCGTACCAGATGGCAGAGCGGGGCATGGAGGTGCACGTGCTCCCGGCGTCCACCGACTTCGCGACCATCGCGGCGCTGGCGCCCGACGGGCTCTTCTTCTCCAACGGGCCAGGTGACCCCTCGACGGCCGACCACGCGACTGACCTCCTGCGGGATGCGCTGGCCGCGAAGATCCCGTACTTCGGCATCTGCTTCGGCAACCAGATCTTCGGACGCGCCCTCGGATTCGGCACCTACAAGCTCAAATACGGTCACCGGGGCATCAACCAGCCCGTGGTCGACCGCTCGACGAACAAGGTCGAGATCACCGCCCACAACCACGGTTTCGCCGTGGACGCACCGGTCGACCGCGCGACCGACACCGACTACGGACAGGTCACTGTGAGCCACCTCTGCCTCAACGACGACGTGGTGGAAGGCCTCGAACTGCACAGCGACGGACGCCTGGTCGGCTTCAGCGTCCAGTACCACCCCGAAGCGGCGGCCGGTCCCCACGACGCGGCCTACCTCTTCGACCGCTTCGCACACATGATGGAGCAGCATCAGCAAGGGGGGGCGACCCCCCTTGAACCCCCCGCGCTCAGCACTGAACCTCCTGCTGAGCCTTCGGCCCAGCCGGTCGACGGAGCTTCGCAGCATCAGCAAGGGGGGGCGAACTGATGCCACGCCGCACCGACATCTCGTCGATCCTCGTCATCGGCTCCGGCCCGATCGTCATCGGCCAGGCCGCCGAATTCGACTACTCCGGCACCCAGGCCTGCCGCGTCCTGCGCGAGGAGGGTTTCCGCGTCGTCCTCGTGAACTCCAACCCGGCCACGATCATGACCGACCCCGAGTTCGCGGACGCCACCTACATCGAACCCATCACCCCCGAATATGTCGAGAAGGTCATCGAACGCGAGCGTCCCGACGCGATCCTCCCGACACTGGGCGGTCAGACCGCCCTCAACACGGCCGTGGCCCTGCACGAGAACGGCGTCCTCGCGAAGTACGGCGTCGAGATGATCGGCGCCAGCTTCGACGCCATCCAGCGCGGCGAGGACCGCGAGAAGTTCAAGGCCATCGTCGAAGGCCTCGGCATCGCCAACGCCGAGGTCGCCCGCTCAGCCGTCTGCCACACCCTCGACGAGGTCCTCGACGCGGTCGGGACGCTGGGTTACCCCGTCGTCGTGCGTCCGTCGTTCACGATGGGTGGCGTCGGCTCGGGATTCGCCCACGACGAGCCCGAACTGCGTCGCATCGCCGGCACCGGCCTGGCCGCGTCGCCGGTCACCGAGGTGCTGATCGAGGAGTCGATCCTCGGGTGGAAGGAGTACGAGCTCGAGGTCATGCGCGACACGTCCGACAACGTCGTGATCGTGTGTTCCATCGAGAACCTCGACCCGATGGGGGTGCACACCGGTGACTCGATCACCGTCGCCCCCGCGATGACACTCACCGACCGTGAGTACCAGCACATGCGTGACGTGGGGATCGCCATCATCCGCGCGGTCGGCGTCGACACGGGCGGCTGCAACATCCAGTTCGCGATCAACCCCGCCGACGGTCGCATGATCGTCATCGAGATGAACCCGCGCGTCTCACGGTCGTCCGCCCTCGCGTCGAAGGCGACCGGCTTCCCCATCGCGAAGATCGCCGCCAAGGTGGCCGTCGGGTACACCCTCGACGAGATCAGCAACGACATCACCGCCGAGACGCCCGCGTCGTTCGAGCCGACGCTCGACTACGTGGTCGTGAAGGTTCCGCGGTTCGCGTTCGAGAAGTTCCCGTCAGCCGACTCGACGCTCACCACGCACATGAAGTCAGTGGGCGAGGCCATGGCCATCGGACGCAACTTCACCGAGGCCCTCGGCAAGGCCCTCCGGTCCCTGGAAGACCCGCGCGCACCCTTCGACTGGGCACACCCCGTGGAGCGTGACGTGGACGCGATCCTCGACGAGGCCTCGCGTCCCCACGACGGACGCCTGGGCCTGGTCGTCCAGGCCCTGCGCGCGGGCGCGACGCCCGAGCAGGTGTTCGAGGCGACGCACATCGACCCCTGGTTCATCGACCAGCTCGTCATGCTCGTCGGGGTGGCGTCCGAGCTCGCGGGGGCGCCGGAACTGACCGCCGACCTGCTGCGCCACGCGAAGCGGCACGGCTTCTCGGACGCCCAGATCGCTGCGGCGCGGCACCTCACCACCGACGTTGTGCGCGGCGTCCGATGGGCGCTGGGTGTGCGTCCGGTCTACAAGACCGTCGACACGTGTGCGGCCGAGTTCGCCGCGACGACGCCTTACCACTATTCGTCCTACGACGAGGAGACCGAGGTCGCCCCCCGCACCAAGCCGGCGGTCATCATCCTCGGGTCGGGCCCCAATCGCATCGGCCAGGGCATCGAGTTCGACTACTCGTGCGTCCACGCGGCCATGGTGCTGTCGGCGTCCGGGTACGAGTCGATCATGGTCAACTGCAACCCCGAGACCGTCTCGACCGACTACGACACGTCCGACCGGCTGTACTTCGAGCCGCTCACGCTCGAGGACGTCCTCGAGGTGTACCACGCCGAACGCGCGGCCGGCCCCGTCGTCGGGGTCATCGTGCAGCTCGGGGGCCAGACACCGTTGCGGCTCGCGCAGGCGCTCAAGGACGCGGGCGTCCCGATCGTGGGGACGTCCCCCGAGGCCATCCACCTCGCCGAGGAGCGCGGCGCCTTCGGTGCGGTGTTGTCCCGCGCCAACCTCCCCGCACCCAAGCACGGCATGGCCGAGAGCTTCGACCAGGCCCGCGCCGTGGCGAACGAGATCGGCTACCCGGTGCTCGTGCGTCCGAGTTACGTCCTGGGCGGACGCGGGATGGAGATCGTCTACGACGAAGCCTCCCTGGCGCGTTACATCGAGACCTCGACCCTCGTGTCACCCTCGTCACCGGTGCTCGTCGACCGCTTCCTCGACGATGCGATCGAGATCGACGTGGACGCGCTGTTCGACGGCCACGAGCTGTACCTCGGCGGTGTGATGGAACACATCGAGGAGGCCGGCGTCCACTCCGGTGACTCGGCCTGCTCGCTGCCCCCGATCACACTGGGTGCCGAGGTCATCGAGCGGATCCGGACGTCGACGCGGGCCATCGCCGAAGGCGTCGGTGTGCGGGGTCTCATCAACATCCAGTTCGCCCTCGCCGGCGACACGCTGTACGTGCTCGAGGCCAACCCGCGTGCGTCGCGCACGGTGCCTTTCGTGAGCAAGGCCACGGCCACCCAGCTCGCGAAGGCCGCGACACTCATCATGCTCGGACGCACGATCGCCGAACTCCGGGCGTCGGGCATGCTGCGCGCCCACACCGACGGCGGCGTGGAGTGGCACGGCTCGCCGATCGCGGTGAAAGAGGCCGTGATGCCCTTCAACCGCTTCCGGACGCCGGAGGGTTCGAGCGTCGACACTGTGCTCGGCCCCGAGATGAAGTCGACCGGTGAGGTCATGGGTCTCGACCGCACCTTCGGCACGGCGTTCGCCAAGTCACAGGCGGCCGCCTTCGGCTCGCTGCCCACCTCGGGCAGCGTGTTCGTTGCTGTCGCCAACCGTGACAAGCGACATGCGATCTTCCCGGTGAAGCGACTGGCCGATCTGGGTTTCAAGGTCTTCGCCACGGCAGGGACCGCGTCGGTCCTGGCGCGGCACGGGGTCGAGGTCACGACCGTCCGGAAGTTCTCCGAGGGCACGGGCCCCCACGGTGAACCGACGATCGTCCAACTGATCAACGAGGGCAAGATCGACCTCATCTTCAACACTCCGCAGGGACAGACGCCCGGAGGCGCTCCTCGCGCCGACGGGTACGAAATCCGAACGGCGGCCGTGATGGCGCCGATCCCGTGCGTGACGACCGTCCAGGGACTCGCGGCCGCCGTCCAGGGGATCGAAGCGCTGCGGGCGGGGGAGATCGGCGTCCAGTCGGTGCAGGAATGGAACGCGGAAGTGGCGGCGGCCCTCGTGGCGATGCAGCTCAAGGTCACCTGAGGTGGACGCCTGGTCGAGCGTGCTCGATGCCGGCTACTCCCGGGCCGTGAGGCCCGCGATGTTCCGGCTCGGCAAGGGTGATCCCGAGGTCGCCCATGAGCGTCTCATCGGGCTCCTCGCAGCCATGCCGACGACGGCCTTCCGCGCGTCGAAGGAACTGCTCGGACGTCCCGACCGCCCGACCACCGTGGCCGGCATCACGTTCCCGGGACGCGTGGGCCTCGCCGCCGGTCTCGACAAGGACGGACGCGCCGCCCACGCCTGGGCCGGGATGGGTTTCGGTTTCGCCGAGCTCGGCACGGTCACCGCCCACGCCCAACCCGGCAACGACAAGCCACGACTCTTCCGAGCAATCGAGTCGCGGGGCATCGTCAACCGCATGGGGTTCAACAACCTCGGTGCAGCCGCGATGGCGGACCGGTTGGCCATGGCCGGCGTCCAGAGGGGCAACAACGCCCTCGGCATCCCGCTGGGGATTTCCCTCGGCAAGACCAAAGTGACCCCGCTCGAGGACGCCACGGCCGACTACCTCGCGTCCTTCGAGGCCCTCGCACCCCACGCTGACTACATCGCCATCAACGTGTCGAGCCCGAACACCCCGGGACTACGCCAACTGCAGGACGCGGACGCCCTCGCGGAGCTCGTGCGCACCCTCGTGGCTGCCGCGTCGACCCAACCCGGTGGCGCGCTTCCCATCTTCGTGAAGGTGGCGCCCGACCTGACCTTCGACCAGCTCGACGAGGTCGCGGACGTCTGTCGGACGCAGGGGGCGTCCGGCCTGATCGCCACCAACACGACCCTCGCGCGCGAGGGGCTCGCGGCGTCCGACCAGGGGCTGGTGAGCCAGGCCGGTGGCCTCTCGGGCGCACCCCTCACCCGGCGCGCGCGCGAAGTCGTCTCGCACCTCGCGTCGGTGACCGACCTTCCCATCATGGGCGTGGGAGGCATCATGACCGCCGACGACGCCCGGGCCATGTTCGACTCCGGTGCCGTGCTCGTCCAGCTGTACACCGGCTTCATCTACTCCGGGCCCGCCCTGGTGCGTGCCATCAATGCCCTGTGAGGAACTCCCCGTGACCTGGTTCGAACGACTCACCGCCCTCACGTCGCACCGCGGCAGCCTGTGCGTCGGCATCGACCCACACCCGTCGATCCTCGAGGCCTGGGGCCTTCCCGACGATGTCACCGGACTCGAATCCTGCGCCCGGGGCATGGTCGAGGCCCTCGGCGACGTGGTCGCGGTCTTCAAGCCCCAGTCGGCCTTCTACGAGGTGTACGGCTCGGCCGGCATCGCCGTCCTGGAGCGTGTCCTCGCCGACATCAGGGACGCCGGCGCCCTGTCGATTCTCGATGTGAAGCGCGGCGACATCGGCTCGACGATGGCCGGGTACGCGCGGGCCTACCTGTCGGACGACGCACCCCTGCGGGCCGACGCCATCACCGTCAGCCCGTTCCTGGGGTTCGAGTCCCTGCGTCCCGCGATCGACCTCGCCCACGAGACCGGACGCGGACTCTACGTCCTGGCCCGCACGTCGAACCCCGAGGGGGCCAGTGTGCAGCTCGCAACGGGGGAGTCGGGCACGATCTCGCAACACATCATCGACGCGGCGCATGCCGAGAACCTCGCGTCCGGCCGGTGCGCCGTGGGTCTCGTCATCGGTGGGACGCACGCCTCACTGCAGTGTGATCCGACCGCCTTCAACGGTTCGATCCTCGTCCCCGGCATCGGGGCCCAGGGCGGTCGCGTCGACCAACTCCGCTCGATCTTCGGTGCGGCGGCCGGCCGTGCGCTCCCGTCCGCGTCCCGAGAGGTGATGGGTGGCGGGCCTGGCGCTGCCGGGCTACGTGCCCGGGTGGCCCAACTGGTGGCCCCGTAGGCGTTTGACCACTCCGTCGATTCGCCAGCAGAGCTGTGTCGCCCCTTGTAGCGTGAAGGTGGAGCCCGCGGACGCCACCGCTCGCCGGGCACGGAGGATTGGAGTTGAGGACTGTGGCCATTCCCACCCTGACGCCCGAGCAGCTGCAAGCCGCCCGCGAAGCCGCGACTCACGCGCGACGAGTGCGCGCTGACCTCAAGGCCGATGTCCGGACCGGCAAGCTGACCCTCGGCGATGCCCTCGACAAGGCCGGTGAGGACGACATCCTGGCGCATGTCAAAGTGGTCGACCTCCTCAAGGCCATGCCCCGTGTGGGCGACAAGCGGGCTGCTGAGATCATGGAACGGCTCGAGATCGCCAGCAACCGTCGCGTGCGGGGTCTCGGACGCCATCAGGTCGCCGGCCTGAAGGCCGAATTCGACTGAGAGCAGGGCCGTCGTGCTCCGTGATCCACGCACGAGTGATCCAGGCACGACCCCCCGCGTCAGCGTCATCGCCGGGCCCACCGGCGTCGGCAAGGGAACCGTGGTGTCACGCCTCCGCGTCCTGCACCCGGAGGTCTTCGTCTCGATCTCGGCGACCACGCGTCCGCCCCGTCCGGGTGAGGTGGACGGGGTCCACTACTACTTCGTGGACGACGACACCTTCGACGAACTCGTCGCGTCCGACGGGTTGCTCGAGTGGGCGCTCGTGCACGGCTCGGCCCGCTACGGAACCCCGCGCAGCCCGGTCGAGGAGGCAGTCGCAGCCGGTCGGGTCGTGATCCTCGAGATCGACATCCAGGGCGCGCGGCAGGTGCGCCACACCTACCCGGCCGCCCAGCAGATCTTCGTCGCCCCGCCGTCGTGGGAGGAACTGGTGCAGCGCCTCGCAGGGCGAGGCACCGAGACTGCCGACCAGCAGGCCCGGAGGCTCGAGACAGCGCGTGTCGAGATGCAGGCTGCATCGGAGTTCGACCACGTGGTGGTCAACGGCGACGTCGAGGAGACAGTGCGCGATTTGGTAGCATTGCTGGGTCTGTGACCTTTGCGCCGTTCGCGCGCACCAATCGAAGGTGCTTCCTTGACCAATCACGTTTCCGAAGGCATCACCAATCCGCCCATCGACGACCTGCTCGAATTCGTCGACTCGAAGTACCGCCTCGTGCTGTTCGCCGCCAAGCGTGCACGCCAGATCAACGCCTACTACTCGCAGCTCGGTGACGGGCTGCTCGAGAACGTCGGGCCGCTGGTCGAGACCGGCGTCCAGGAGAAGCCGTTGTCGATCGCGCTGCGCGAGATCCAGGCGGGCGCACTCGAGTGCATTGCGATCGATCCCGAGGCTGAGGCCGCCGCCCGCGCCGATGCCGCGGCCGATCCGGCATTCAGCTTCACCGATCCCTTCGGCGACCTCGGCCCGGTGTGACCGTTGGGACGCCTGTTCACCTCTGAATCCGTCACCGAAGGTCATCCCGACAAGGTCGCGGACGCCATCTCTGACTCGATCCTCGACGCCATGCTCGCGCAGGACTCCGCGGCCCGGGTCGCGGTGGAGACCCTCGTGACGACCGGGCTGGTGGTCGTCGCCGGCGAGGCGACGACCGAGGCCTACGCCGACATCGCGGGCATCGCCCGCGCGAAGATCCTCGAGATCGGCTACGACTCGTCCGACAAGGGCTTCGACGGACGCTCGTGCGGGGTCGCCGTGGCACTGGGAAGTCAGTCGCCCGACATCGCGCAGGGCGTGGACGCGTCCGAAGAGGCACGGCGCGGGGGAGCCGTCGACTCCATCGACCGACAGGGCGCGGGCGACCAGGGCCTCATGTTCGGGTACGCGTGCACCGAGACGGCGTCGCTCATGCCGCTGCCCATCGAGTTGGCCCATCGCCTGGCCGAGCGACTCACCGAGGTGCGCAAGAACGGGACGCTGCCCTACCTGCGTCCCGACGGCAAGACGCAGGTCACCATCGACTACGACGCCGACAACCGTCCCGTGCGTGTCGACACGGTGGTGGTGTCGACCCAGCACGAAGAGGGCATCGACCTCGACCGGACGCTGACGCCCGACATCCGTGCGCACGTCATCGACCCGGTCCTCGGCGAGTTCGACCTGATCCACGACGCCATCACCATGTTCGTGAATCCGACGGGCAAGTTCGTGATCGGCGGGCCGATGGGCGACGCCGGCGTCACGGGTCGCAAGATCATCGTCGACACCTACGGCGGCATGGCAAGGCACGGCGGGGGAGCCTTCTCGGGCAAAGACCCGTCCAAGGTCGACCGGTCGGCGTCCTACGCGATGCGCTGGGTGGCGAAGAACGTCGTCGCTGCGGGTCTGGCCGACCGCTGCGAGGCGCAGGTGGCCTACGCGATCGGACGCGCGCATCCCGTGGGCTTCTACGTCGACTGCTTCGGTACCGAAAAGGTGTCGCTCGATGCGATCAAGCGGGCCGTGGGCGAGGTGTTCGACCTGCGTCCCGGGGCGATCATCCGCGATCTCGACCTGTTGCGTCCGATCTACTCGAGCTTCACTGCCTACGGCCACTTCGGACGCACTCTCCCGGGGATGACCTGGGAGAACACCGACCGGGCGGACGCGCTGGCAGCAGCCATCCACTGACCTCCTGCACGACTCAGCACACCACAGCGCCGGCCCCTCGGGACCGGCGTTGTGGCGTTCGTGGCCCAGGTCGGGTGGGCTCAACTCAAGTCGAGGGATCCATGGTGAGGCCGCCGTCCGTGGCGGGCGGCGCCTCCGGAGTCGCCGGGGTGGGTTCGGTCGGGAAGACCTCGGGCGGGGCGACTGCTCCGCCGGGCGCATCCAGCGCCGCCAGCACCTCGGCGATGGCGGACTGCTCATTGGCGGACGCCCCCTTGGACGCTTCAGCAACGGCCTGGACCGCGGCGTGGACCACGTTCCTGAAGGCGGCGAGGGACTCGGGATCGCGTCCCAGCACACCCGCTGCCTTCGACAGGTCGGCCAGCATCGCGGTCTTGAGGCCCTCCTGGCTGGTGGCCTGGGGCGGGGTCACCAGTCCGCCGGTGAGGAGGTCCTTGATGGAGTCCGGCGCACCGGCCAACGCGCGCGAGCCGGCGGCCGATTCCTTGAAGAGGGCGATGAAGCCGGGGTCTGCCTGGGCGACCAGGGAGAGCGCGCCGAGGGCGCCGCGGCGGATGATGTCCTTTTCGTCGGACGTGAATTCTGTCATGCGCCCAGCGTTGTGGAGCTTTGCGAGGGCGCGCAAGTGCCTTCCGCCCCGGGCGTAACCGCCGAATCCACCCGTGGCCTGCGCACGGACTGAAGTGTCTGTGCCACCCCCTAGCATCAAGCACATGGACGACGTGATGGCCGGCTCGGCGACAGACCGTGCGTCCATCACGCGCCCGATCGCCCGGGTCGCGGTCGACCAGCCGCTTGCGCACCTCGACCGGTTCTTCGACTACCTGGTGCCCGAGGCGATGGACGCGGAGGCCGTTCCCGGAGCGCGGGTACGCGTCCGGTTCGCCGGACGCCTGCTCGACGGATTCATCGTCGAGCGCGCGTCCAGCACCGAGGTGGCGGGGCGCCTCTCACCGCTCGAGAAGGTCATCTCGTCCGAACCGGTGCTGACGTCGGCGCAGGTGACCCTGATCCGCGCCGTCGCCGATCACTACGCAGGCTCGTTCTCCGACGTCGCACGGCTGGCGGTGCCTCCACGGCACGCCACCACCGAGAAGGCGAACCAGCGAGAGTGGGCGCGGCCTTCACCGGGGGACGCTGCCGGTCCGCTGTCGTCGTATCCGCAGGGGGCGGGCTTCCTGGACGCCCTGCGCCGCGGCGAGTCGCCTCGGGCCTTCTGGCAGGTGGTCCCCGTCTCGGGGGGCGTCGGGGACTGGTCGGCCGGGGTTGCCGAGGCTGTGGCGGCGACGGTGGCGTCCGGACGGGGGGCGATCGTGCTGGTTCCCGACACGAAGGACCTCGACCGCGCGCGGCTCGCGCTGGAACAACGTCTGGGCTCTGGAACGGTGGCCGTCCTGCACGCCGACCTCGGAGCGGCGACCCGCTACCGCAACTATCTCGCCCTGTCGCGTGGGCAGGCGTCCGTGGTGGTGGGCACGCGACCCGCCGCCTACGCCCCGGTGGCGAATCTCGGACTGGTGGTGGTGTGGGACGACGGCGACGACCTGTTCGCCGAGCAGCGGGCGCCGTATCCCCACGCGCGCGATGTAGCGGCCCTGCGCGCTCCGCTCGAAGGGTGTGCGCTGTTGCTCGCCGCCCACGGTCGCAGTTGCGAAGTCCAGACCTGGCTCGAGCGCGGCTGGCTCGCCCCCATCGAGTTCACCGCGGCAGAGGCCCGACGGATGGCGCCACCCGTGCGTGGCGTTGCGGACTCGGACAAGGCCCTCGAACGCGACCCCCTCGCCCGAGCCGTTCGACTACCTCAGGCAGCGTTCGACGTGCTCCGGGTGGGTCTGGCGCAGGGCCCGGTGCTGGTGCAGGTGCCGAGGTTCGGCTACCTCGTCGCGCTCGCCTGCGATCGCTGCCGGGCCCCCGCGCGCTGCAGCACCTGCCACGGACCCCTGCGTGCTCTCCGCGACCAGACAGGCCGTCACCTCACGTGTGGCTGGTGCGCCCGTCTCACGACCGACTGGCGGTGTGCCACCTGTGGTGGTGCGCGCTTCCGCGCGCCGGTCGTGGGATCGACACGCACGGGTGAGGAGTTGGGCAGGGCCTTTCCCGGCACGTTGGTGATCGACTCGTCCGGTGACCGCGTCGTCCAGACGGTAGACGATACGCCCGCCATCGTGGTGGCGACGCCGGGCGGCGAACCGATCGCGCCCGGGGGGTACGCGGCCGCGCTGCTGCTGGACGCGTCCATGTCGTTGTCCCGGCCCGACCTGCGGACGTCCGAGGAAGCCCTGCGTCGATGGCTGAACGCCACGGCACTGGTGAGGCCGGGGTCGGAGGGTGGGACCGTGTGCGTCGTCGGACCGACGGACGACCGGACGATCCAGGCCCTGATCCGACTCGACCCCGCGGGCGCAGCGGCCCGCGAACTGGCTGATCGTCGGGACGCGCACCTGCCCCCGGCGTCCCGCTTCGCGTTCATCGAGGGCCGGACGAGCGCACTCGACGAACTCCTCGCAGCGGCGCGGCTGGGCGACTGGGCGAGGGTGCTCGGGCCGGTGGAACTCCCGCCCAATGCACTCGGCGACGTCGACTCACGACTGACGATCTCGGCCGACCTTGCTCATGGTCGTGAGTTGGCAGAAGCGTTGCGGCAGGCGGCCGGCGTCCGGTCTGCACGCAAGGACGCCGGCCCACTGCGTATTCGGCTCGATCCACAGGCCATAGGCTGACCCGGTGAGAATCGTCTTCGCCGGCACCCCCGAGGTGGCTCTGCCGAGCCTCGAGGCGCTGGCCGCAGCGGGAAACGAGGTCCTGGCCGTCGTGACGCGCCCCGACGCCCCTGCCGGTCGCGGCAAGCGGCTCAAGCCCTCACCGGTGGCCCGCTGGGGCCTTGACCACGGGGTCGAGGTGCTGCGACCTGTGCGTCCGCGCGATGACGATTTCGTTGCACGACTGGGCGAGCTCGCACCCGATGTCTGCCCGGTCGTTGCCTACGGAGCGATCATCCCCGACCACGTGCTGGCGATCCCGGAGCACGGGTGGGTCAACCTCCACTTTTCCCTGCTCCCGGCGTGGCGCGGGGCTGCACCTGCCCAACGTGCCCTCATCGCAGGGGAGTCCGTCGTGGGAGCGACGACCTTCGCCATCGTTCGCGAACTGGACGCGGGCCCGGTCTACCGACGGTGGAGTACCGAGGTGGAGACCGACGAAGTGGCAGGGGATCTGCTGGCCCGGCTGGCGACGCAGTCCGCGCACCTGCTGGTCGACACGCTCGCCGACATCGACGCCGGGGTGGTTCCGGAGCCCCAGCCCACGACCGGCATCACGGTTGCGCCCAAGATCACCGTCGACGAGGCGCGCCTGGACTGGGCACGGTCGGCGTCTGAGCTCGCCAACCTCGTCCGCGGCACCAGCCCGTCCCCGGGTGCCTGGACGACGTTCGCCGGCGAGCGGTTCAAGGTGCTGCTGGCGCGTCCGGTGGGGGAGACGACGCTGTCACCCGGTGAGCTCCGCGCGTCCAGACGAGATCTTCGGATGGGCACCGGTGACGGTGACCTCGACCTGGTGACGGTCCAGGCTGTGGGGAAGCGTCCGATGTCAGGTGCCGAGTGGGCACGTGGGATCCGTCTCGTTGACGGGGTGCGCTGCGAATGAACGGACGCCCCGACCGCCGTCGGACGATCGACGCTCCCCGCCTGCTGGCCTTTGACGCGCTTCGGGCCGTGCACTCGCAGGGGGCGTACGCCAACCTGGTCACCGCCGAACTCTTGGCGCAGGCCGGGTTCGAGCCCCGGGACGCCGCGTTCGCGACCGAGCTCGTCTCGGGCACCTCCCGACTCGAGGGAACCTACGACCGGGTGATCGAGGCAGCGTCCGGTCGGTCGCTGTCGACGCTGCAGCCTGCTGTCGTCGACGTCCTGCGCATGGCCTGCCACCAGGTCCTGAGCATGCGGACGCCGATTCATGCGGCGGTGGCGTCGAGCGTCGACCTCGCCGGAGTCGCGATCAACGAGCGGGTGACGGGCGTGGTGAACGCGATCGTCCGCAAGGTCGGGGCACGAGCGATGGACGAGTGGCTCGATCTGCTCACGGTCGGGATGGGGGAGCGCGGCGCCCTGGCCGTGCGCGGTCACCATCCCCGCTGGATCGTCGATGCCTTCGCCGACGTGCTCCCCGAAGCAGAACTGGCCGCGGCACTGGACGCGAACAACGTGAATCCCGTGCCGACGCTGGTCGTGCGTCCGGGGTTGGCCACGGTGGACGAACTTGCCGGTGAACCGACCCGCTGGTCGCCCTACGGTGCCATGCGTCCGGGGAATCCCTCGGACCTGTCGGCCATCCGACAGGGACGCGCAGGCGTCCAGGACGAGGGCAGCCAACTCGTGGCCCTCGCCCTCGCTCGGGTCGACGCGCCCGACCTGCCTTGGCTCGACCTGTGCGCAGGGCCGGGCGGGAAGGCTGCGCTCCTCGCCGGATTGGCTCGCGACAAGGGCACATGGCTGCTGGCGTCCGAATCTCAGGAGCACCGGGCACGGCTGGTCGCCAAGGCCCTGGCGCGCTACCGCACCGGCTACCAGGTGATCACGGCCGACGGAACCCGACCGGCCTGGGCCTCGGCCACCTTCGGAAGGGTGATGGCCGACGTCCCCTGCACGGGTCTGGGAGCGCTGCGTCGGCGTCCGGAGTCGCGCTGGAGGCGCGAGGCGTCCGATCTGGACGAACTCGTGCCGCTGCAGCAGGCACTCCTGCGTTCGGCGATCGAGTCCGTCGCACCGGGTGGCGTCGTCGCCTACGTGACCTGTTCGCCCCACCGCCGCGAGACCAGCGAGGTCGTCGAGTCCGTCGACGGTGTCGAGGTGCTCGACGCGCCCAGCTTCCTGCCCGAAGTCCCGGACGCTGCTCGTGGCCCGTACGTCCAGTTGTGGCCCCACCGCCACCAGACGGACGCGATGTTCCTCGCCCTGCTGCGTCGGGTGTGAGTGATTCCGGACGAGCCGGGGGTGCCGCCGGCCCCTACGCTGGAGACATGTCCGTGCGCATCACACCCAGCATCCTGAACGTCGATTTCACCCGCCTCGGAGAAGAGATCGCCCGCATTCCCAGCGCTGATGCGATCCACATCGACGTGATGGACAACCACTTCGTCCCCAACCTGACGATGGGCCTGCCGATCGTCGAGTCGATCCGCAGGAGCACCGACGCGATGCTCGACATCCACCTCATGATCGAGCAAGCCGACCGCTGGGCACCCGCGTACGCAGAGGCCGGAGCTGAGTCGGTCACCTTCCACGCGGAGGCGTCCGGGGCGCCCGTGCGGTTGGCGCGTGAGATCCGCAAGCTGGGTGCCCGCGCCGCGATCGGACTGAAACCCGCCACTCCGATCGAGCCCTACGCCGACCTCTTGCCCGAGTTCGACATGATCCTGCTGATGACCGTCGAGCCGGGATTCGGGGGTCAGTCGTTCCTTGACGTGGTGCTCCCGAAGATCCGACGGACGCGCGAACTCATCGGCGGACGCGACATCTGGCTTCAGGTGGACGGGGGAATCTCCCTCGAGACGATCGGACGCGCGGCCGAGGCCGGCGCCGACACCTTCGTCGCAGGTTCGGCCGTCTACCGCGCGAATGACGCGGACGCGATGGTCTGTGACCTCAAGGACAAGGCGATCGAAGCCTGCTCCCACTGAGGGGCGAGCCGCTCAGCCCCGCTGGTCGCGGCGCCGCAGGTAGCGCTGGAACTCTGCCGCGATGGAGTCGCCGGTTGCCTCCGGCAGTTCGGACTCGTCCTGCTGCTGCTCGAGCGACGTGATGTACTCCGCGATCTCCGGATCCTGGGCTGCGAGTTCGTCCACACCTCGCTCCCACGCCTTCGCCATCTCGGGCAGTTCGCCGAGGTCGAGGGCCTGGTCGAGCAGGTCTTCGAGTCGATTCAGCAGCGCGAGGCTGGCCTTGGGATTCGGGGGATTCGAGACGTAGTGGGGAACGGACGCCCACAACGACACCGTTGTCATGCCGACGCGCCTGCATGCGTCCCCGAGGATTCCGACGATCCCCGTGGGCCCTTCGTAGGTGGACGGTTCAGCCCCGAGTCGCGCGCCCAGGGTGGCGTCCTCGGTGCTCACCGAGACAGGCAGGGGACGCGAGTGCGGCGCATCGGTGATCATCGCGCCCAGGAGCACCACGTACTTCGGCTCGATGGTGCGAAAACCCGAGACGAGTGCCTCGCAGAAGGCCTTCCACTTCATGTTGGGCTCGGGTCCGCTGACGAGCACCAGGTCGCGCTCCGGGGTTTCCGCGATGCTGAGTGAAGTGACCGGCCACTCGATCTCGCGTCCATCTTCGGTGATCGTCACCTGCGGTCGATTCACCTGGAAGTCGTAGAAGTCCTGGCCGTCCAGCTCGAAGACGACGTCAGCGTCGTAGGTGACACCGAGGTGGTTGATGACCTCGGTCGCCGAGTCGGACGCGTCGTTCCAGCCCTCGAAGGCGCAGATCACCACCGGGTCGCGCAGTGTGGAGAGGTTGTCGGCCATGCCCACAGCCTAGCCGCGGGCCCGGGCCGCCCCACTCGTCATCGGGCCCGCGAGGCGTCCAGGACTTTCCACGTAGAATCGCCGGATGACCACCCTGCGCGACCTGCTCTTCCACCGTGTCCTCGTCGCCGATGGCGCGATGGGCACGATGCTGCAGGCACACGACCTCTCCCTCGACGACTTCCAGGGTCTCGAGGGGTGCAACGAGGTGCTCAACGTGACGCGTCCCGAGGTGGTCGCGAGCGTCCACCGGGCCTACTTCGAGGCCGGCAGTGACATGGTCGAGACCAATACCTTCGGGGCGAACCTGTCTGCGTTGGGTGAGTACGACATCCCCGAGCGCATCGAGGAGCTCGCCGAGGCGGGCGCCAGGATCGCCCGGGGGGTCGCTGACGAGTTCTCGACCGCTGAGCGTCCGCGCTTCGTCCTGGGCTCGATCGGTCCCGGCACCAAGCTGCCGACCCTCGGCCACATCACGTTCGCCGCACTGCGTGACGCCTATGCGCGACAGGTTGCGGCCATGATCACGGGCGGCATCGACGCCGTGCAGATCGAGACGAGCCAGGACCTGCTGCAGACGAAGGCTGCTGTCATCGGCACCAAACGCGCCCGGGCGGCCGCTGGCGTCGACCTGCCGATCTTCGTCAACGTGACCGTCGAGACCACCGGCACGATGCTCCTCGGCTCGGAGATCGGCGCCGCGCTCAGCGCCCTCGAACCCCTCGGCATCGACGTCATCGGCCTCAACTGCGCCACGGGCCCTGCCGAGATGGGCGAGCACCTGCGGCACCTTGCCCGGCACGCCCGCGTGGGTGTCGGGGCCATGCCGAACGCCGGGCTGCCCGAACTCGGGCCGAACGGCGCCGTCTACCCCCTCGGACCGGACGGACTCGCCACCGCGCTCGACAGGTTCGCGTCCGATTACGGGTTGTCGGTCGTCGGCGGTTGCTGTGGCACCACCCCCGACCACATTCGGGCCCTCGTCGAGGTCATGCGCGACCGCGAGGTCGCCGCCCGGACGCCCGAGCACGTCAACGCGGCGTCCTCGCTCTACTCCGAGGTGCCGTTCGCGCAGGACACGTCCTACCTGGCCATCGGCGAGCGGACGAACGCCAACGGCTCCAAGGCCTTCCGGGACGCCATGCTGGCCGAGAACTGGGACGAGTGCCTCGAGATCGCCAAGGGACAGACCCGCGACGGAGCCCACCTGCTCGACCTCTGCGTCGACTACGTGGGACGCGACGGTGCCGCCGACATGCGCGAGGCCGCGTCCCGCTTCACGACGGCCGTGACGTTGCCGATCGTCCTCGACTCGACGGAGCCGGACGTGATCGAAGCGGGGCTCGAGTGCCTGGCGGGACGCTCGGTCATCAACTCGGTGAACTTCGAGGACGGGGACGGTCCGACGTCCCGGTACGCGCGGATCATGCCGATCGTGGCCGAGCACGGTGCCGCGGTCGTGGCCCTGACCATCGACGAGGAGGGCCAGGCGCGCACGGCCGAGTGGAAGGTCGCGGTCGCGTCCAGGCTCATCGACGACCTCACCGGACGCTGGGGCCTCGACGTGGGTGACATCCTCGTCGACTGCCTGACCTTCCCCATCGCCACCGGGCAGGAGGAGACCCGGCGTGACGGTCTGGAGACCATCGCCGCGATCCGCGAGCTGAAGCTGCGCCACCCGGGCGTCCGCACGACGCTGGGTGTCTCGAACATCTCGTTCGGGCTCAACCCCGCCGCGCGCATCGTGCTGAACTCGGTCTTCCTGCACGAATGCGTGCAGGCCGGCCTCGACTCGGCCATCGTGCACGCGGCCAAGATCATGCCGATCGACCGGATCCCCGAGGAGCAGCGTCAGGTGGCGCTCGACCTCGTCCACGATCGTCGGACGTCCGACTACGACCCGCTGACTCGCTACCTGGAGCTCTTCGAGGGCGTCACCGCTGCGGACGTCCGACAGTCGCGCGCCGCCGAGCTCGCAGCGTTGCCGCTGGCCGAACGCCTCCAGCGACGCATCGTGGACGCTGCCGACAAGGGCCTGGACGCCGACCTCGACGAGGCGCTCGGGTTGAAGCCCGCCCTCGACATCATCAACGACGACCTGCTCGCCGGCATGAAGACCGTGGGGGAGTTGTTCGGGTCGGGACGCATGCAGCTCCCCTTCGTCCTCGCCTCGGCCGAGGTGATGAAGAAGGCTGTCGCCTACCTCGAGCCGCACATGGAGGTCGACGAGACGTCGTCCGGGAAGGGCACGATCGTGCTCGCCACGGTCAAGGGCGATGTTCACGACATCGGCAAGAACCTCGTCGACATCATCCTCACGAACAACGGCTACACGGTCGTGAACCTGGGCATCAAGCAGCCAGTCACCGCCATCGTCGACGCCGCCCGGACCCACGACGCCGACGCCATCGGCATGAGCGGGCTGCTGGTGAAGTCGACCATGGTGATGAAGGAGAACCTGGCGGAACTGAACTCGCTGGGGCTGGCGGAGCGGTTCCCCGTGCTGTTGGGCGGGGCGGCCCTGACCAGGGCCTATGTCGAGCACGACCTCAACGAGATGTTCGCCGGCGAGGTCCGCTACGCCCGCGACGCCTTCGAGGGCCTCTCCCTCATGGACGCCGTGATGGCCGTCAAGCGCGGCGTCCCGGGGGCTGCCCTGCCTGCGGTGAAACCCCGCCGGATCGCCGCGGGTTCGAAGATCGAGATCGCCGAGCCGGTGCTGGGCGTCCGCTCGGACGTTGCGCGTCCGGTCCCGGGGTCCGTCGACGTGCCCACCCCGCCCTTCTGGGGAAGTCGCGTGACGAAGGGGCTGAAGCTCGCGGACGTGTCGGCGTGGCTGGACGAGCGGGCGACCTTCCTCGGCCAGTGGGGCCTCAAGTCAGCGCGCGACGGAGCCTCCTACGAGGAACTCGTCGCGTCCGAGGGACGCCCGCGCCTGCGCATGTGGCTCGAGCGCATCCAGACCGAGGGCATGGCCGACTTCGGCGTCGTCCACGGCTACTGGCCGGTCTACTCCCGCGACGAGACGCTCGTCGTGCTCGACCCCGACGACCACTCGCGCGAACTGACCAGCTTCACCTTCCCGCGCCAGCGCCGCGACCGCCGCCTCTGCCTCGCCGACTTCTTCCGGGACGCCGACGAGGTCGCCGCCCACGGGCCCGACGTGTTCGCGATGCAGCTGGTCACGATGGGTTCGAGAGTCGCCCAGGCCACCCAGAAGCTCTTCGACGCCAACTCCTACCGCGACTACCTCGAGCTTCACGGCCTCTCGGTGCAGCTCACCGAGGCGCTGGCGGAGTTCTGGCACGAGCGGGTCAGGGAGGAGCTCGGATTCGCCCGGGACGCGTCCGTCGATGAGGCGATCCGCGACCAGGCGTATCGCGGGTCGCGGTACTCGTTCGGCTATCCCGCCTGCCCCGACCTCGAGGAACGGGCGAAGCTCGTCGCGCTCCTCGAACCCGGACGCATCGGCGTCGAACTCTCCGAGGAGTTGCAGCTCCACCCCGAGCAGTCGACGGACGCGATCATCGTCCACCACCCGGAGGCGAAGTACTTCAGCGCCCGGTGAGCGACCACTCACTCCTGCCGAAGTGTCTGAGTACGGACAGATCCGCAGGAGTGAAAGGTGGCTTCCGGAGAGTCAGCCGCAGATGGCCGTGATCGAGCCCGCATAGGCCAGGACGCTCGGCGTCCCGGTGCAGACATTGCTGGTCGCGCGCTCTGCAGCCGCCCCGTACCCGTGGACGCGGGCCTCCGCCCCCAGCAACTGGTCGAGGACGCTCGGCAGAGTGGCGCGGACGATCCGGGTGTCGTCGGCGGGCGTCCCGTTGAGTTCGGCGGCCTCGCGGAAGGCGTCGTTGCGCCCGGCAACGTCGTCGATCAAGCCCTTCTCCCTGGCGGTCTTCGGGTCGTAGATGTAGGCGCCCAGGTCGTTGCGGATCGTCGCGGCGGGAATGTCCCGCTTCTGGGACACCCAGTCGACGAAGTCGGCGTACTCGTTGGCCATGCCCGTGGTGAAGACTGTCCGCTCCTCCTTCGTCATCTCACGGAAGGGGTTGCCGAAGTCCTTGCCCTTGCCCTGCGTGAGGTACTCGCTGGTGATGCCCTCACTGGTGACCACGCCCGAGACCAGAAGGCTGCCGGTGATGGCCGTCACCCCCTTGTAGTGGTCGAACGGGCCCGCGATCACGCCGATGCTCCCCACCAGGGTTCCGTGGTCCGCCAGGATCCTGTCGGCGCCTGCCATGGCATACATGCCACCGGACGCGCTCATGCCCTCGACGTACGCCAGTACCTTGTGGCCGGTGCGATCCTGGTAGCGCTCGATGGCTTCGGCGATCGCCCGCGACCCGTTGATCGAGCCTCCGGGTGTGTTCATCAGCAGCACCAGACCGTCGGCGTCGTCCGTCTTGATCGCGTCGATGACATCGGCGACCTCGTAACCGTAGGTCGACGCCGACAACGCGAGGCCGTCGCTGCCGGTCGCCATGATGACGCCGGAGATGTCGATCGCCCGCAGGGTGTGCTTGGCGGCATCAGGACCCCAGATGGTCTCGAGGGGCTGGTCAACCGTGAAGGTCCGGTCCCCGACAGCGGCCAGTGCGCCGGCGAACATGAGCGTGGTGACGAGAGAGCCCAGCAGGCCGAGCACCAGGAAGATCAATCCGGCTCCGAGGGCAGCCCCACTGCCGAGGCCGAATCCCCGCTTGAAGGACCCCTGCTGCTGGGGCATCGGGTACGCCGGCTGCGGTATCGGCGCGGGAACACCCCCTGACGGTACGAACGACCAGTCCGGCGGCGGGTATCCCGGGCCCTGGGAGGGGGCGGGCGTCCCGGACGTCGATGGGGGTGTGGGTTCTGTCATCGCTGATCTCCTTGTCGTGACACCCACGAGGTTAGGCGCTGACTCGACAGGCAGCCACCTTCTGGGACACTTGACGCGATGAGCGCGCACAAGTCACCCACCCCACGTCCCCAGGCTGTCCTGTGGGACTTCGACGGCACCCTGGTCGACACCGAACCCGTCTGGATCGCCTCCGACACCGCCACGATCACCGGCTACGGCAAACCGTGGACGCACGATCAGGCCGTCGAGTGGGTGGGGGCCTCGATGGAAGCGTCCACCACGTACTTCGCGTCCTATCTCGACGTCCCGGGTCTCGACTCGCCGCGTCTGATGCGCGAGATCGAGCAGATGGTCGCCGATCACAACCGCGCCCACCCCATCCCGTTCCTACCGGGTGCCCGCGAACTCCTCGACGAGTGCCTGGACGCCGACATCCCCCTCGCGCTGGTGACCATGAGCTCGCCCCTGGTCGTCGCGTCCATCCTCGATCGGATGCCGGGCGTCTTCCATGCCGTGGTCAACGGCGCGGATGTCGCCGAGGGCAAGCCCCACCCCGAGCCGTACCTGAGCGCCGCCGCCGCCCTGGGCGTCGACCCTGCCCAGTGCCTCGCCCTCGAGGACTCGCGGTTCGGCTGCCAGTCGGCCAACGCCGCCGGGGCCGTCGTCATCGCCGTCCCGAGCTTCCGGACGATCGAGCCGGCCCCTCGCCGCGTGATCGTCGACTCCCTGGCGGGCCTGACGCTCGACCGCGCCTTCGACCTCTATTCAGGAGCACTCGCATGACCAACTTCTCCGGCGTCCGCATGGGCCCGCTCGTGGAGGGCGAGCGCGTCACCCTCACCGACCCGAAGGGACGGCGACACTCCCTCCTGCTCGGCCACGGCAAGGAGTTCCACACCACCAAAGGCGCTGTGCAGCACGACGCCCTCATCGGTGGCCCCGAGGGAGTCGTCGTCACGTCGACCGGGGGCATGGAGTTCCTCGCGCTGCGTCCGATCCTGAGCGAGTACACGGTCTCGATGCCGCGCGAGGCAGCCGTCATCTACCCCAAGGACGCCGCCCAGATCCTGATGTGGGCCGACGTCTTCCCGGGCGCACGCGTCCTGGAGGCCGGTGTCGGGTCGGGTGCGCTGACCACCTCGTTGTTGCGCGCCATCGGTCCTACCGGGACGCTGCACTCCTACGAGCGCCGCGCCGACTTCGCCGCCGTGGCCCGCAAGAACGTCGAGTACTTCATCGGCGGCGAGCACCCCGGGTGGACGCTGACCGTCGGCGACCTCGTCGAGTCCATCGCGGACGAACCCATCGACCGCGCGGTCCTCGACATGCTGGCCCCGTGGGAGTGCATCGAGGCGATGGCCCAGGTGCTGCAGCCCGGCGGCGTCCTGTGTTGTTACGTCGCCACCGCGACCCAACTGGGCAAGACCATGGACACCATCCGCGCCCACGGGGGTTTCACCGAGCCCAAGGGCAACGAGACGACCACCCGCGACTGGCACGCCGAGGGCCTGGCCATCCGACCGGCCCATTCGACCACCGGGCACACGGGCTTCCTCGTCTTCACGCGCCGACTGGCCCCCGGCGTCCTCGCGCCGATGCGCAAGCGCCGTCCGGCGCCCGGCGCGTACGGCCCGGACTACGCAGGTCCGCGTCCGGCCAACGTGCCGATGACCAACCAGGAGGTCCCCGACGACGTCCCGGTGACGCCGCGCCGCGCCCGGGCGGACGCCGGGGAGGAGTGACATGAGCGAGGCAGCGCAGCGTCAACTCGAGCTCACCGAGCGTCAGCTTGCGAACGCCCGCTCGGATGCGCGCAACCTCGCGTCCCAGAACGAGACCCTCAACCGGACGCTCCGCGAGGCGCGCTCGAAGCTGGTCTCGCTGAAGGCTGAGCTTGAATCACTGGCCCAACCCCCTCTCACCAGGGGGATCGTCATCGAGGCTTCCGGGGACACCGTCGACGTCTCTGTGCAGGGACGCCAGCTGCGCGTCGGCGTCGGCACCGAACTCACTCCTGAGGGCCTCCGGGCTGGGCAGGCAGTTCTGTTGAACGAGGCCATGACGGTCGTCGGGTTGGCCGACCCCATCCCCTCGGGGGAGTTGGCGACGGTCTCGGAGATCGGGGACGTCCCGGGCGTCGTCATCGTCAAGGGCAACGCCGAGGACGAAGTCGTCCTTCGCCTCTGCGGTGACCTCGTCGGGGAACCCCCCGCCGTCGGGGACAGCCTCCTCGTCGACACGCGGGCCGGCCTCGCGCTCGCCATGGTCCACCGGTCACGGGTCGAGGAGCTGGTCCTGGAGGAGACCCCGGACGTCCGTTACGCCGACATCGGCGGCCTGGGGCCGCAGATCGAGGCCATCACCGACGCCGTCGAACTCCCCTTCAAGCACCGCGACACCTACCGTCGCTACGGCCTCGGCGCACCCAAGGGTGTGCTGCTCTACGGCCCGCCCGGCTGCGGCAAGACCATGATCGCCAAGGCGGTCGCCCATTCGCTCGGCGGCGACGGCAACAACTCCTGGTTCCTCAACATCAAGGGCCCGGAGCTGCTCAACAAGTTCGTCGGCGAGACCGAACGACAGATCCGACAGGTCTTCCTCCGGGCGCGCGAACATGCCAGCGAGGGCAAGCCGGTCATCGTCTTCTTCGACGAGATGGAGTCCCTCTTCCGGACGCGCGGCTCCGGCGTCAGTTCCGACGTCGAGAACACGATCGTCCCCCAACTCCTGAGTGAGATCGACGGCGTCGAGGGGCTCGAGAACGTCATCATCATCGGCGCCTCGAACCGTGAGGACCTGATCGATCCGGCGATCCTGCGTCCGGGACGTCTGGACGTCAAGATCAAGCTCGACCGTCCGGACGCCGAGGGAGCGCGCGAGATCTTCGCGAAGTACCTCTCGTCGGACGTCCCGTTGCACCCCGCGGACGTCGCGGCCCATGACGGTGATCGCGCGGAAACCGTCGCTGCCCTCATCGAGCTGGCTGTCGCACAGATCTACTCCACATCCGACGAGAACCGCTTCCTCGAGGTCACCTACGCGTCCGGTGACAAGGAAGTCATGTTCTTCCGCGACTTCGCGTCCGGTGCGATGATCCGCAACGTTGTCGACCGTGCCAAGAAGATCGCCATCAAGGACGAGATCTCCGGGGGCCCGGGCGGGGTGTCGGCGCTCGGACTGCGGCAGGCGTGCCTGGATGAGTTCGCCGAGAACGAGGACCTGCCCAACACCACCAATCCGGACGACTGGGCGCGCATCTCGGGCAAGAAGGGCGAGCGGATCGTGTTCATCCGCACCCTGACCGGCGCCGACTCCCGCGGACGTTCCCTGCCGGACGCGCAGTGACCAGGGCTCCAGGCCACCGCCGGGGGACGCCGGGAGTGCGTGTGCTAACTTTTCGTGAGCCCAGACGCCGGAGGTCCGCAGAGTGAACCAGCACAGCCAGCACTTGCCCCTCTTCGGTCAGGGCAGGCACCTGTTGAGCGTCCAGCAGTTCGACCGCCAGGGCCTGCGCGACTTCTTCGAACTGGCCGACACCGTGCAGCCCATCGCCAACCGTCGGGCCATCTGCACCGTGCTTGATGGCGCGGTGCTCTGCAGCCTGTTCTTCGAACCGTCCACGCGCACGCGACTGAGTTTCGAGTCGGCCTTCCTGCGCCTCGGCGGTGAGGTGACAACCACCACCGGTTTCACCTTCTCGTCGATGGCGAAGGGCGAGTCGATCGCCGACACCTCACGGGTGGTTTCCGGCTACTCGGACGTCCTGGTGGTCCGCCACCCCGACGAGGGTTCGGTGGGGGAGTTCGCCGCTGCGGCCTCGATCCCGGTCATCAACGCCGGCGACGGCGCCGGCGAGCACCCCAGCCAGGCCCTGCTCGACGTCTACACGATGGAAAAGGAGCTCGGCTCGCGCGGCAAGGCCGTCGACGGGTGCACGATCGCGATCATCGGTGACCTCAAATACGGACGCACGGTGCACTCGCTGATGAAGCTCATGGCCCTGCACGACAACATCACCTACCGACTCTTCAGCCCGCCGAGCCTCGAACTGCCCCTCGAGACCGAGCAGTACGTCACGTCACGTGGTCATGTCATCCACGAATGCGATTCGGTCGTCGAGGCCGTCAGCGGAGCCGACATCGTCTACGCCACGCGCGTGCAACGCGAGCGCATGACCGAAGAGGTACTGTCGACCGCCGGCGTGACCGGCAACCTGCTCAACAAGGCGATGCTCGTCGAGGCCGGCGCGCAGGACATCATCATCATGCATCCGCTGCCGCGCGACTCCCGGCTCGACTCCTACGACCTGTCGAGCGACGTGGACGACCTGCCGGGCCTGTCGATCTTCCACCAGACCGACAACGGCCTGATGGTGCGCATGGCGATCTTCCTGACCGCTCTCGGATGCTCGCCCGACACGGTCCGTGCGACGACCAAGCAGCGTCCGTGGAGTGCAGAACTGCACTGGGACTGACGCCGAGGGCCCGGGCTGGGGTGGGCTGCGACCCTGACGTCAGGCGGCGGACCGCCGCTTCAGGATCAGCCCGGCCAGCAGGCGCCAGCCGACCAGGAACACCCCGAGCACCAGGATGGTCACCACCCAGAACGGCCAGCGCGCGCTGACGTCCATGGCGACGCGCAGGATGAGCCCACCCATCGCGGTCACCCACCACACGAAGACCCCGCTCCACAGGTCGGCAGCCGGACGCCGGCGCACCAGCAGCACCACCCACGCGATGCCCCCGGCCACGAGGAAGGGGAGCGCGGTGTCGAGGAGCCCCGAGAACACGTCCTCGTTGTGGCTGGCCCGACCGATGCCGGCGAAGACCACGACGAGCACGAGATCGATGAACAGGGCGGTGACGGAGCGCATGGGCTCACCCTATCGAGAGCCGCGCCTCACTACTGTTGAGGCATGACTGGCTCACAACTCGTCGCAGTGCTGGGCAGGGGAGTGGTCGACGCCTCCGCGCCCGTCCTGTTGGCAGACGATTTCGGCCTCACGCGGGGCGACGGTTGCTTCGACGCGACCCGCGTCGTGACCGACGCGTCCGGAACTCGCGTCGACAATCTGGACGCCCACCTCGCCCGACTCGGACGTTCGTGCCGCATCCTCGCGATGGAGGGCTTCGGCCCGGACGCCTGGCTCGATCTCGTGGAACAGTCCGTGCAGGCGTGGCGCACCCCGGGCGAGGCCACCCTGAAACTGATCGTGACGCGCGGACTCGAACACACGCCGCCCCCGCACCTGACGGGCATCCTCACGATCACCCCGCTCGACCCGGTGGGCATCCACCAGCGTCAGGGCATCACGATCGCTGCCCTGACCAGGGGATATGCGTCCGATGCCTTCATGGACGCACCCTGGCTGCTGGGCGGGGCCAAGACGCTGTCGTACGCCGTCAACACCGCCGCGCGCCGCGAAGCCTCCCGTCGCGGCGCGGACGACGTGCTCTTCATGTCGACCGACGGCAAGGCCCTCGAGGGCCCCACCTCGGCCCTGGTGTGGGCGAAGGACGGCCAACTGTTCACGACACAGCACGACGGCACGGGAATCCTTGCGTCCATCACGCAGGAGATGGTGTTCGCCCACGCCGAGGACGAGGGCGTCGAGACCGACTACGTGCTCGCCGACCTCGCCACCGTGATGGACGCGGACGCCTCCTGGATGCTGTCGAGCATCCGCGGGGTCGCGCCGATCACGGCGATCGACGGCGTCCCGGTCACAACGGACGCCGGTCTCACCGGCCGCATCAACCGATGGGCACGGTTCGCGTGAGCGTCCTGGGCCTGGAGACCGAGTACGGCGTCCATGCCCACGGTTTGGCCGCCGAGGCGCAGCCCGACCCCATCTGGTTGTCGACGCAGGTCATCGAAGCGCTCGAAACGCGGGAGTCGACGTGGGACTTCGCGGACGAATCACCCTTGAAGGACGCCCGCGGCTACCACCTGCCACGGGACGGCGCGTTCCCCGACCTGTTGACCGACGAGGTGCGGCACGCGAACCGGCTCATGCCGAACGGCGCCCGCTGTTACGTCGACCACGCCCATCCCGAGCACTCCGGCCCCGAGGTCAGCAGCGCGCGCGAGGCTGTGGTCTGGGACGCTGCGGGCGACGCCCTCATGCTCGGCGCAGCGCAGCGGGCCGGTGCCCGCGAGGGGCTCGACGTGCGTCTCTACCGCAACACCACTGACGGCAAGGGCCACTCCTACGGCTGCCACGAGAACTACCTACTGGCCCGGGACGTCCCGTTCGGTGACGTGGTCGAGCAGTTCACCACCCATCTCGTCAGCCGCGTTGTCGTCACCGGTGCCGGACGCGTCGGCATCGGCCAGCGAGGCGAGGTTGCGGGCTTCCAGCTCAGCCAGAGGGCTGACTTCTTCGAGGCGTTGGTGGGGCTCGAGACGACGATCCGGCGTCCGATCATCAACACCCGGGACGAACCCCACGCGGACGCACGGCTACATCGACGCCTGCACGTCATCCCCGGGGACGCGAATTCCTCCCAGGTGCAGACCTTCGTCAAGGTGGGGGGCGCGCAGTTGGTGCTGGCGTCCATCGCTGCCGGCCGCTGCCACGTCCCGACGCTCGTCGACCCCCTGGCTGCGTTGCGCACCTTCTCGCGGGACGCCGCCTGTCGCGTCCGCGTCCCGTGTTCTGACGGCGTCGAGCGCACGGCGGTCGACCTGCAACGACTCTTCGCCGAGGTGGTGGCGCGCGACACCGATCGCACCGCAGTTCCCGACCGGGACGCTGTGCTCGACGCCTGGACGACCATCCTCGATGACCTCGCGCACGACCCGATGCGGTGCGCGGACAGACTCGACTGGGCGGCGAAGTTGCGCCTCATGGAGGGGCTGCGCGTCCGCCACGGGTT
This sequence comes from uncultured Propionibacteriaceae bacterium, assembly GCA_937988865.1. GTDB lineage: Bacteria > Actinomycetota > Actinomycetes > Propionibacteriales > Propionibacteriaceae > CALKHV01. Next base: position 46,904 of record CALKHV010000020.1, read on the forward strand.
CGGCTGGGACGCACCGCAGCTCGCCGCGCTCGACCTCGCGTGGGCCGACCTTGACCCCGACCGTGGCCTGTTCCACAGGCTGGTCAGGCGCGGCGACATGGCGTCCATGGTCGGTGACGACGAGGTCGCCCGGGCGATGACCGCGCCTCCCGAGACCACGCGGGCGTGGCTGCGCGGACGCATCCTCGACCGGTTCCCGGGCCAGGTGCTCGCCGCGTCCTGGGACTCCGTGACCCTGCTCCTGCGTGGCGGACGCCAGGTCAACCTCGCCCTGCGTGACCCCTTGTGGGGCACACGCGCGCACGTGGGGGAGATGCTCGACCGGTGCACCACTGCGGACGATCTCGTTGTCGCACTGGCTCGGTAGGCTGGGGGCAGGAGGAATCGTGAGCGAGCAGGAACAGGTGCGCAAGGTCATTCGCCGCGCGACCGACGAGGTGGAGCAGGTCGAAGCTGTCGTGCGTCCGGTTGACGAGGGTTTCGACGCGTTCCTCGACGAGATCGACGAGGTCCTCAGCGGAACGAGCGCCGACTACGTGCGCTCCTTCGTCCAGAAGGGTGGACAGTGAACCGCGTGGGCGCCGGATTGCACCCGGCCTTCCTGCAGTCGGGCACGAGTTCGTTCACCGAGTTCGTGGCCGCGATCGCTCCCGAGGTGCTGCCCGTGAACACCATCCAGGCGTCCCCCGACCTCGCCCCCCACGGCACGACCATCGTCGCCGCGACCTTCACCGGGGGAGTGGTGATGGCCGGCGACCGCCGGGCAACGATGGGCAACCTGATCGCCCAGCGTGACATCGAGAAGGTCTTCGGCGCCGACGAGTACTCGGTGATCGGCATCGCCGGGACGGCGGGTCTGGCCGTGGAACTCGTCCGGCTGTTCCAGGTCGAACTCGAGCACTACGAGAAGATCGAGGGCGCACCGCTGAGCCTCGACGGCAAGGCGAATCGTCTCGCGTCCATGATTCGTGCGAACCTCGGCATGGCCATGCAGGGGCTCGTCGCGATCCCGTTGTTCGCGGGCTGGGACCAGGCTCGCGGCCTCGGACGCATCTTCTCCTACGACGCCACCGGCGGACGCTACGAAGAGACCGCCTTCCACTCCGTCGGCTCCGGGTCGGTGTTCGCGAGGGGGTCGCTCAAGAAGATCTACCGGCCCGATCTCGACGAACGGGGCGCCGCCACCGCGCTGGTCCAGGCCTTGTTCGACGCCGCCGACGACGACGCCGCGACCGGGGGACCCGACCTGACGCGGCGCATCTTCCCGATCGTGATGTCGGCCACTGCCCACGGCGTCCGGACGTTGCCCGACAGCGAGGTCGGCGACCTCGTGGACGCTGTCGTCGCGGCCCGGATGCAGCGTCCCGACGGCCCGTCCGCGAACCTGCTGTGAGGAGCTGACCCATGTCGATGTCGTTCTACGTCGCCCCTGAACAACAGATGAAGGACCGCGCCGACTTCGCCCGCCAGGGCATCGCCCGCGGACGTTCGGTCGTCGTGCTCCGCTATGCCCAGGGCATCGCCTTCGTGGGCGAGAACCGCTCGCAGACCCTGCACAAGATCTCCGAGATCTACGACCGCATCGCCTTCGCCGCGGTCGGGCGCTACAACGAGTTCGAGAACCTCCGCATCGCCGGCATCCGTCACGCCGACCTGCGTGGCTACTCCTACGATCGGCTCGACGTCACCGGACGCGCGCTCGCCAACGCCTACGCGCAGCTTCTGGGCACCATCTTCTCCAGCGCGGGCGACAAGCCCTATGAGGTCGAACTGGTCGTCGCCGAGTTGGGCGTCGAACCGTCGGGTGACGAGATCTACCGCCTCACCTACGACGGATCCGTCGGCGACGAGGCCGCCTTCGCGGTGATGGGCGGCGAGGAGGACACGATCCGAACCGTCGTCGAGCAGGGATGGACCGACGGGATGGACCTCGCGTCCGCCGTGCAACTCGCTGTACGTGCGTTGTCGGACGGCCAACCGCTGCTCGGTCCCGACCAGCTCGAGGTCGCCGTCCTCGACCGGACGCGCAGGCAGGTGCGCAAGTTCACCCGGGTCACGGGTCAGGCACTGACCGAGCTGCTGGCGCATGCGTGACGCCGTCGTTGTCATCGGCGCGGGCCTGATCGGCGCCAGCATCGGGCAGGCCCTGGTGAAGGCCGGCTTCGACGTGCATCTGGAGGACAAGGTCGCGTCCCATGCCGTCGTGGCGGCCGGACGCGGGGCAGGGACGCCAGACGCGGCAGACCCGGCGTCCGTGGGTCTCGTGGTGGTGGCGATCCCGCCGGACGGGATCGCCAAGGTGGTGGCCACGTCGCTGACACGGTTCCCGAACGCCACCGTGACCGACGTCGGCTCGGTGAAGGCTGCGGTCGTCGCGGGGGTCGCGGGGCGGGTGGCCGACATGTCGCGTTACGTCGGGTCCCACCCGATGGCGGGTTCTCAGCACACCGGTCCGCTCACGGCCGTGCCCGAGTTGTTCGTCGACCGCACCTGGGTGATCACCCCCCACGACACGTCGTCGGACGCGGCGATCACGCGCGTCGAGGAGTTGGCGACGCTCTGTGGGGCGCGCATCATCCGCATGGACGCCGAGGCCCATGACCAGGCCGTCGCCGAGATCTCGCACGTCCCGCAGCTGATGAGTTCGCTGACGGCCGGCCACCTGCGCGGGGTTCCGGCCGACCACCTGCAACTCGCAGGCCAGGGGATTCGTGACGTGACGCGCATCGCCGGCAGCGATCCCGTGCTGTGGCGTCAGATCGTCTCGGCCAATCGCGAGGCCATCCGGACGGCGCTGCAGGAGATCCGCGACGACCTCGACCAGCTCCTGATCGGGCTCGACGAGCCCAAGGCTGTTGAGGCCTTCATCGCCCGCGGACGTACCGGCGCCCGCTCACTCGCAGGCAAGCACGGTGGACGCCGCCGCGAGTTCGTGGCGGTCGTCGTCGAAATCCCCGACGCCCCGGGTGCCCTCGCGCGCCTCTTCGTCGACATCGAGAAGGCGGGCGTCAACGTCGAGGACGTCTCGATCGAGCACGACCCGCTCCGCGAGGTCGGGTGGCTGTCGGTCGATGTCGATCCACGGCGCGCGGACACACTGCGCGCTGCGATGCTGGACAACGGTTGGGCCCTGCGGGCCTGATGTCAGACGTGGAGGAGACGTGATGGAGTCACTGGTGGTGGCGATCGACGGGCCGAGCGGATCGGGCAAGTCGTCGACGGCGCGAGGGGTCGCACAGACCCTCGGCCTGGCGTACCTCGACACCGGATCGATGTATCGAGCGGCCACCTGGGAGTACCTGCAGTCAGGCATCCCCGACGACCAGACGGACGCCATCACCCGGCTCACGCGCGAGTCGCTGATCGAGGTAGGCACCGACCCTGCGTCCCCGACGGTCGCGATCAACGGGGTCGACGTGACGTCCGGGATCCGCGAGCCGTTCGTGTCGGCGAAGGCGTCCGTGGTCGCGACGAACCGCGACATCCGCGCCCTGCTCACCGACCAGATGCGCGAGATCATCGAGGCGAGCGGACGCCGGATCGTCGTCGAAGGACGGGACATCACGACGGTTGTCTGGCCGGACGCAGAGGTCCGCGTCCTCCTCGTCGCCGACCCCGCGGCGCGCATCGCCCGACGTCACGCCGAACTGGGCGAGAAGGTGGACGCCGAGGACGTGACCGACCAGGTCGTCCGACGTGACAGGGACGACTCGACCGTGAGTGAGTTCCACACGCCGGCGCCCGGGGTGACGCTGGTCGACTCCACGTATCTGAGCCTCGACGAGGTCATCGCCACGATCTCGGGACTGGTCGAGCAGCGGTGACGCTGGGCCTCGACGTCCCCGACACCTCACGGCTCGGACGCTGGAAGCGTCCGGCGTTGGTCTGGGCCCGTACGCCGATCGCGAAGGCCTTCTCGGTCCACTGGGACATTCAGGTGACCGGACGCGAGAACATCCCGGACGGGCCGGCGATCCTCGCAGCCAACCACGCGGGCGTCTTCGACGGGCCCATGCTCGTGGCGTTCACCCCACGCTGCATCGCCCTGGCGAAGACCGAACTGTTCACCGGCATTCAGGGACGGTTCGTGCGCGCCGCCGGCCAGATTCCGGTGTACCGCTTCGGGTACGACATCGCCGCGATCCGTGCGTGTCTGCAGCTGCTGGAGGCCGAACAGGTGCTGGCCATCTTCCCCGAGGGCACCCGTGGACGCGGGGACATGTCCCACGCCAGACGAGGTGCCGCCTACCTGGCGATGGTCACCGGAGCGCCCGTCATCCCGGTCGCCCTGCTCGGCACGAAGGCGGCGTCCGGGGACGTGCGCGACCTGCCTCCGAGGCGGGCCCGCATGCACATCGTGTACGGTGGAGCGATTGACGTCCCGGCCGTGCCATGGCCCCGCACCAAGCAGGCGGTCGGCGAAACCACCGAGTTCCTGCGCCAACGCTGCGCCGAACACATCGAGCGCGCTCAGCGCGACACCGGGCTGACACTGATCTGAAATTGAGGAAATCGTGACCGAGCAGCCCACCGACGAGACCATCATCAAGCCCGTCCTGGCCGTGGTGGGGCGTCCGAACGTCGGCAAGTCCACCCTGGTGAACCGCATCATCGGACGCAGGGAGGCCGTCGTCCAGGACACACCCGGCGTCACCCGCGACCGCGTGAGTTACGACGCCAACTGGAACGGACGCGAGTTCGTGCTGGTCGACACCGGCGGCTGGATCTCGGACGCGCGCGGCATGGCCGCCCAGATCGCCGAGCAGGCTGAACTCGCGATCATGATGGCGGACGCGGTGATGTTCGTCGTGGACGCCACCGTCGGCACGACCGACGAGGACGAGGCCGTCGTCCAGGTGCTGCGGCGCTCGAAGAAGCCCGTGATCCTTGCCGCGAACAAGGTCGACGACCAGCGCACGGAGGCTGAGGCTGCGTCCATGTGGAATCTCGGGCTGGGGGAGCCCTTCCCAGTGTCGGCGATGCATGGACGCGGGACGGGCGACCTGCTGGACGCCGTCCTCGAGGTGCTGCCCGAGGCGCCACGCGAGAGGTTCGCCGAGGTCGGCGGACCGCGGCGCATCGCCATCGTGGGCAAGCCCAATGTGGGCAAGTCGTCGCTGCTCAACAAGCTGGCCAACCAGCAGCGGGCCGTGGTGTCGGACATCTCCGGGACCACCGTCGACCCCGTCGACGAACTGGTGGAGATCTCCGGGTCGGTCTACCGCCTCATCGACACCGCCGGCATCCGACGTCGCGTGAAGGAGTCGACGGGGCACGAGTACTACGCGTCCCTTCGGACGCAGGGAGCCATCGAGCGCGCCGAGGTCTGCGTCGTCGTGATCGATGCGTCCGAGCCGGTCACCGAGCAGGACCTGCGCATCCTCACCAACGTCGAGGAGACCGGCAGGGGCCTGGTCATCGCCTTCAACAAGTGGGACCTCACCGATGAGGAACGGCGCCGCTACCTCGATCGCGAGATCGAGCGTGACCTCGTGGGGTTCACGTGGGCGCCCATCGTCAACATCTCGGCCCTGACCGGACGCAACGTCGACAAGCTGGCCAAGTCGATCGAGGAGGCGCTGGCAGGCTGGGAGACCCGCATCTCGACGGGCAAGCTCAACGCGTTCCTCGGACGCGTCGCCGCGTCCCACCCGCACCCCCTGCGCGGGGGCAAGCAGGCGCGGATCCTGTTCGGGACGCAGGCCCAGAACTGCCCGCCGACGTTCGTGCTGTTCACGTCCGGCGAGCTCGACCCGCAGTACACCCGGTTCGTCGAGCGGCGGTTGCGCGAGGAGTTCGGCTTCCGCGGATCGCCGGTGCACGTCGAGGTCAGGGCGCGGGAGAAGCGGGGGAAGTAGGTCCGGTGACTCGGACGCGGACGTCGTTTGGCGCTCGGGCTCGGGCATGGGATAGAGTCGGTCCTCGGGTCGAGGGAAACCAAGACCTGGCGGGCTGTAGCGCAGCTTGGTAGCGCACTTGACTGGGGGTCAAGGGGTCGCAGGTTCAAATCCTGTCAGCCCGACCGGTTTGACTAGGGGAAATACCCTAGAAGAGATGAACGTGCCAGATACGTGCCAGATACTCTGGCAAATCGTTGATGTTTCTGGCACGCGAGTCGCAGGTTTGTGATCGAGATGAGATCCCAAGAACCACTCGTCGGCGGTCGTAGCAGTACACGAAGAAGCGCCCCAGCCACTGGCTGAGGGCGCTTCTTGTTGCCCGAACAGCCCCGGGCGTCCTCGTGCTCGAGATCAACCTCCGGGGCTTCAGGCTGAGTAGAGTTCCTGGGCGCTGGCCACGGCAGCTGCCTTGAAGTACGGATTGCGGACAGCGCTGGCGTCAACCAGATCAACCGGACGCCCGGTGATGCGCTCGAGTTCGAACTTCAGGTCGAAGTAGTCATTGAACAGGTTGGTGTTGCCCGGGGCGAAGTCGACCAGGAAGTCGATGTCGCTGACTTGGGGGTCGAAGTGATCGGTGAGTGCGGAGCCGAAGAGGCGCAATCGTTCGACGCCGTAACGCTTGCAGGCGCGCGCGATCGCGTCGAGGTCGAGCGTCGCGGCGGCGTCCACGGCTTGATTGTGTCACTCCCCACACGTCGACTTGGTTCGATGGATGACGGATCTGGCACGCGCGACGCCCTTGGGATCCACATGCGATCTCGAGATTCACCGTCGGCGGTCGTGGCCGTAGGTGAGGAAGCGCCCCCAGCC
>CALKHV010000021.1 GCA_937988865.1 uncultured Propionibacteriaceae bacterium
TGTGGCACTCCCGCTTCAAAGCCCGCCGCCTCCGAGCCGGGACCCAACCGCCCAAGCGGAGGACGGCGGGAGCACCCTCGGCGCCGACACCCTCAACCCGATGCTGACAAGGGCCGATGGTAACTTCGACGGCCGATGATCGCCCCGGCTTCCATACAGCGTCGATCGGGAACGCCACCCGCACGACCTGTGGCACTCCCGCTTCAAGGCCCAACGCCTACGGGCTGGGTCGCTTCCACCCGCGAGGCGGACCCCAGGAGGACGCTCCATTCAAACAGGCCCGGGTCGGACGTGGGGCTGAGAGCAACACTGACGATCCCTTGCCTTCCGCGGGCCCGCTGCTAGGCTCGTCGGATGCCTGAGAACACCATCGACACCGTCTGGCTGACCCCGGAAGCTCACGAGAAGCTGATCGGCGAGTTGGAGCACCTCAAGGGCGAGGGACGCACCAAGGTATCCGCCAAGATCGCCCGTGCCCGCGAAGAGGGCGACCTCTCCGAGAACGGCGGCTACCACGCAGCTCGCGAGGAGCAGGGCCAGATGGAGGCACGGATCCGTCAGCTCGAGGCCATGCTGAGGGACGCACACGTGAGCGCTCCTGATGAGAGCTCCGACGTGGTCCATCCCGGCATGCTCGTCACCGTCGCCTTCGACGGCGATCTGGACGACACCGACACCTTCCTCCTCGGTTCACGCGAGGTCATGGGTCTAGACGCGTCCGTCGACGTGTCGGTGTACTCGCCGCAGTCGCCGCTGGGCCAAGCCGTTGCGGGCCAGTCCAAGGGCGCTGAGGTCAGCTACGTGGCCCCCAACGGACGCACGATCAACCTGACCGTCCTCGACTTCGCGCCCCACAAGGGCTGACGGACGTTCAGCGGCGCCGGTCCCGAAGCTGGTAGACCCGCTGCGGCGTGACACCGGCCCATTGCGCCAGTTGCCTGACCTCGATGCCCATCAGGACGCCCTCGCGCACCAGTGCGCGCCAGCGCTTGTCTGCCTCCGCAAATTGCGAGTTGGCCTCGGCGCGCGCCGACGTGGACTCCACCACGATGCGGTCCCAGTCGCGGGCACTGACGGCGACCGTCGGAATGATCCAGCCCTGCAGCTGACCGCCCGCGTCCCAGCCATGGCGCGCCAGGACGTCGGCGCGTGAACCGCCGTCGAGCGAATAGCGGGCCACGGGCTCACCGTCGAGGTTCACCACCACGACTCCTTGCGTGCCGTCGGGACGCAGTTCGTCCCGGGTGCGGAAGTGCGCGACACGCTCGACCGGAATGACGCAGGGAACGCCGCGGACGAGGTCACCGAGACCACCGAGCCGCCGCCATCCGAGTTCATCCAGCAGCTGGTCGACCCTGAACTCCTCTGAAACCCAAGGGTCCGGATCCGGCCCTCCAGGCCGAAGGTACGTCACGATGGCCCCCACGGCGTGCGTCCGGACTGCGGCCCACCCGTCGTCCAGAGGGACGTCGTCCGGGGTGATGACCAATTCGAGATCAGCCTCCCCCCTGGCATCGACGACGAGGACGTGGGCGAGCGCCGAGTCAAGATGCAGAGCCATGCAGACAAAGTATAGCGCGCTTTAATGGACGTCAAGGCGCATGCAGCCGCTCCTACAGCCCCTGCAGGATCTCCGCCGCCTCGGACGCCGTCAAAGCCCCCGAAGCCACTTCTGCGAGCACCTGGTCGCGTGTGAGGGGCGAGTCCTCGGCCTCACCTGCAAGCCCCAACTTCTGCAACAGGGACGTCAGGCGCAGCCGCGCCGTCGGGTAGCTCACGCCCAGGTGCTTCTCGAGCTCCTTCAGATTCCCGCGGGACGCGAGGAAGACGCGCAACAGGTTGAGTTCCGCATCATCGAGTGAGCAGAACTCGCACGACCGGAACTCCCCCGCCAGCTCCGTGCCGCACGAGCGGCAGGCCAACCGGGTGGTGACGAGGGCGTCCCCGCAGACCGGGCAGTCGTCCGGCGCCCGGTGACCGACCTCGTGGCGTGACTTGGCGTTCACTTGTCCTTCTCCTCGTCCGTGCCGGCGACCTTGATGGCCGCGAATCCCATGACGATCCCGACGTCGAGGCGTCCGGACCCGTTGCCGATGACGTACTCGTCGACGCTGCCCTGGACGTCAGCGGGCCAGGCGATGCGTCCGAGTTGGGCCTCCGCGCGGACCGTCACGTTGGCACCCTCGGTGAGGGTCACGGTCAGTTGACCCGATTCGACCCGGACGCGGGAACGCCCACGCTGCAGCGGCCCCTCGACCGTGGCGCTGCCCGCCTGCACGAGGACGTCCGAGGCCTCCTCGACGTCGTGGAGCCCCGCGCTGCCGGCGGTGACGCGCACCTTGCCGAGCGTGGGCACCTTGTGTGAGCTCAGCGTCCCGGCCGTGACTTCGACGTCGACAGGGATCGACGGGTTCACGCGGACGTACAACTCCTTGCCCAGCGCCACAGTCACCTGACGCAGGTCGTCCAGACTCCGCGGCGGGCGAATGAAGCTGAAGCCGTCGATGCTGGGACCGAGGTCACCGTCGCTGGTCACCTCGAGCACGTTGCCGGTGCGTCGCAACACGTGAGGGCCCTCGACGCTGAGCGTGGCAACGGACGCGTCGCCCACCAGGCGGACGCGACGTCCGGTCGACCGGATGATCACCCGGTCCAGCCCCTTGGTGCGTGGACGCGGTGCTTCCGCCTCAGCGACCGGCTCAGCCACAACAGGTTCAGCTTCGACCGGCTCAGCTTCAACGTCGGCGGGGGTGGTCTGCGTCCGGAAGGACTCCCTCGCGAAGGGCGAGTACTGGCGACGGCCAGCCTCGTCGTCGGAGTGTCGAGGGGTGTCGGCGTCCGACCCGGTGGACGCGCGCTCAGCCGAGGCTGCCCGGGCCTTCAGCGCGTCGATGCGTCGGGACGCCTCGGCGGCGTCGATGCGTCCGGCCGCCAGGTCGTTGAGAATGGGGGTGAGATCAAGATCGCTCATATCTCAAGTGTGAAGCCTGACTTGCACTTTTCGGAAGGGCTGCTTACCAGATTCAGGGTTGGGGCAGGGTTCGCCCGCGACGTCGAGGCGGACGCTCGGGCGCCGCCGACGCCTGCGATCCGTTCAGCGACCGGATGAAGCTGTTGCCGAAGGCCAGGATCGGCACCGCGAACAGGCCCCCAACGATCCCCCCGAGAATGAAGCCGATCGCCAATCCGTACAACACCACCAGGGGATGGATCGACACCGCGTGGCCGAGCAGGAACGGCTGCAGGATGTGCGCCTCGAGCTCCATCACGGCGACGAAAACGCCCAGCATGATGAGCGCCCTCACCCAACCCAGCGTCACGAACACCACCGCCGTCGCCACCGCCCCCGACACCAGGGCACCCAACAACGGGACGAAGGCGCACAGGAAGGTGAATGCGCCGATCGCGAGCCACATGTTCGACCCCACGGCAGCCGCGCCGATCAGTGCACCCAGGCCGTCGACCGCCGCCACCACCACGGCCGCACGCACGTAGGCGACCAGCGACGTCCAGCCACTGCCTGCAGCGTCCATGAAGCGCGCGCGCCCCGAGAACGGGATCAGGGCCGACCCCGCCCGAGCCATACCCTTGCCGTCCAGCAGGAAGTAGAACGCCGCGAACAGCGCCAGGGCCATCCCGGCGAAGAAGTGGCCGACGCCGGCGCCGGCAGCCGCCAGGTAACCGGCGATGGCAGCACGCTGATTGTTGGCGTACTCCTTCGCCTGCTCGATCCAGGTGTCGACCTGGGCCTCCGAGAGGTTGAACGGAGGACGCGACAGCCAGTCGAGCATCGACGTGAACGAGTTCACGGCCTGTTTCCCCAGCTCAGTCCACTGGCTGGCGATCTGGGCGCCCATCAACGTGATGATGCCGACGACGATGACCGCCAGCAACAACAGGCAGAGTGTCGCCGCGAGCGCACGGTGAACCCCCCGAGCCACGAGCCAGTCCTTGAGCGGCCAGAGCGCTGCCGTCAGCAGAACCCCGACCAGGAACGGGACCGACACCTGCGAGATGTACGAGACGACCACCCACGCCAACGCGATCAGGGCAGCGATCAGGATCAGTCGCCACGCCCACGCGGCCGCGACGTTGATCGACCGGGGAATGCCGGCATCCGCAGGGAGGGGTTCGCCGGACCCGGCGACCTTGGGGCGATTGGCCTGCACGCTTCCTCCTGACAACTCGTCCTGGGGCCAGAGTAACGTTCACCCGTGCCCCTGCCCCTGCCTGCCGCCGCGACCTCGTGGATCCGCGCCCGCAGTGACATGCCCCGGGACGTCGTGGTGCTCGCGATCATCGCCTTCTTCGTGTCGGTCGGCTTCGGCGTGATGATCCCGGTGCTGCCCGTCTTCGCACGCAGCTTCGAGGTCACGAACGTCATGGTGGGCATGGTGATCTCGGCGTTCGCCCTGATGCGCCTGGTCACGAGCCCCTTCTGTGGCCTGCTGAACCAATGGATGGGTGAGCGACGAGTCCTCGGGGCCGGGATGTTCATCGTCGCCGGGTCGTCGGCCGCAGCCGGCCTGGCCACCTCGTTCTGGGGCCTGCTCCTCATGCGCGGCGTGGGCGGCATCGGCTCGGCCATGTTCACCGTCGCGGCGATGACTCTCCTCCTCCGCTCGGTGGACTCCTCCATGCGTGGACGCGCCAGCGCCCTCTACTCGTCCGGCTTCCTCATCGGCGGCATGACCGGCCCCGCCATCGGCGGCCTGTTCGCCAGCATCTCGCTCACCGCCCCCTTCTTCTTCTACGCCGGAAGCCTCACGGTCGCCGGGATCGTCGGCCTGCTCCTGCTCACCGGACATGTCTCCACGACCGACGACGGCACACCCCTCACCCCGCCCCCGATGAACCTCGTCCTCCGGGACGTCCGCTATCGAGCGGCCCTCCTCACCGCCTTCGGTCAGGGGTGGCAGAGCTTCGGCGTCCGATCGGCGTTGATCCCCGTGCTCATCGTCGAGGGCCTCCACCGCCCCCCGAGCTGGACGGGGTTGAGTTTCGCCGTCGCCGCCGTCGCCCAGACCGCCGTGCTGGGCCCGGTCGGACGCGCCGTCGACACGATCGGTCGGCGTCCGATGATGGTTGCGGCCGGGACGCTGACCGGACTGTCGGCGCTGTCGATGCCGTTCGCGCCGAACATCTGGGTGATGACGGCGATCCTGTGTGTCTACGGGGTGGGGTCGGCCATGCACTCGACGGCACCGGCCGCGACCGTGGGCGACGTTGTCGGGGGACGCGGCGGCACCCCGATCGCCATCTACTCGATGATGAGCGACGTCGGTTCGATCATCGGGCCGCTCGCCGCAGGTGCCCTGGCCGATGCGATCGGCATGCCGGTCGCGTTCGCGGTCGGTGCTGCGCTGCTGCTCAGCGGCGCCCTCTACTCCCTCCGGATGCCCAAGATCGACCCGGGTCCGGTGGTCACGGCATGACCGCGCGTCCGTTGGCCGAGATCGTCGCGTCCGACTGGGCGGACGCGCTGGCCCCTGTCGAGCCCGTGATCCACGCCATGGGCGGCTTCCTCCGTGCGGAACTCGCCGAGGGACGGACGTACCTCCCGGCAGGTGACCGGGTGTTGCGGGCGTTCACGCGTCCCCTCGCGGACGTCCGCGTCCTCGTCGTCGGCCAGGATCCCTACCCCACGCCCGGCCATGCGGTCGGGCTGAGCTTCTCGGTCGAGCGGGATGTGCGTCCCCTGCCCCGGTCGCTGGCCAACATCTACCGTGAGTTGTCGGACGACCTCGGCGTCCCGCCCTGCGGGCACGGTGACCTCTCGGCGTGGTTCGACCAGGGCGTGCTGCTGCTGAACCGGGTGCTCACGGTGCGCCCGGGGGCGTCGGGCAGCCACCGTGGCAAGGGCTGGGAACAGGTCACCCAGCGGGCGATCGAGGCGCTCGTCGAGCGGGGCGGCCCGCTCGTTGCCATCCTCTGGGGACGCGACGCGCAGTCCCTGCGTCCGATGTTGGGGGACGTACCGGTGATCGCATCCGCCCACCCCTCCCCCCTCAGCGCCCACGCCGGCTTCTTCGGGTCCCGTCCCTTCTCGCGGACGAACGACCTGCTCCGGGGCCAGGGAGCCGACCCTGTCGACTGGCAGCTCCCCGACTGCGGTTGACGGCCCGCGGCACAATGGCGCCATGAACCTGTTCAGCCGATCGCCCCTCGCCGGACGCACGACTCCCGTCCTCGAGGGCACGTTCTTCCACCGCATCTTCGGCGATCCGATCGACCGCGAGTTCCCTGACGCCGAGGTCGCGTACCTCGCCCTCGGTTGCTTCTGGGGCGCGGAGAAGCTGTTCTGGAATACGCCCGGCGTCCTGTTGACGTCTGTGGGGTACATGGGCGGCGAGACGCAGAACCCCACCTACAAGGAGGTCTGCAGCGGACGCACCGGCCACGCCGAATCGGTGCGCGTCGTCTTCGACCCGGCCAGGCTGTCATACGCCGACGTTCTCGCCATCTTCTTCGAGAACCACGACCCGACCCAGGGCATGCGTCAGGGCAACGACGTCGGGACGCAGTACCGCTCGGCCGTCTACGTCACCTCCGCGGAACAGCGGGCGGTCGCCGAGTCGGTCAGGGCAGCCTTCCAGCCGAAGCTCACGGCGGCCGGGTACGGGACGATCACGACCGAGATCGTGGACGCCGGCCCCTACTACCTCGCCGAGGACTACCACCAGCAGTACCTGGACGCGAACCCCTTCGGCTACTGCCCCATCCACGCCACCGGGGTGACCTGCCAGCTTCCCTGAGTGGTCAGGCGAACAGCGCCAAGCGACCGCGAAGCCCGGGCGACTGGCCGGTCACAGGGAGCGATCAGTGGCCGATCGCTTCGCCCACGGCGAACGAGGCAACGAGGAGCGCCGTCAGCGCCGTGGTGACGATGAGCACCACGGAACGTTCCTTCTGGCGGAAGATCGCGATCGCTGCCACGACGAGCGAGACGACGGCGAGCGCGATGATCACGAACACGATCGCGATGGAGACCGATCGCCACGAATCCGGCAAAAGCATCAACACCGACGCGTACAGGGGGTAGAGAACGACCGGCAACAGTAGCCACAGGGCAATCCTGCCCACTCGGGTCTGAGGCATGACGTTCATGTCAGTTCAGCCTCTCTGAGGGTTTGATCCCTCACCTCCATTGTCCTCGCTCTCCGGTGCATAGGGTCGTCCCATGGCCATTGCACGTTTCCCCACCATCGTGATCGACTGCCCCGACCCGGCTGCGCTCGCGACCTTCTACGGGTCACTGCTCGATTGGGCGGCCGACATCTCCGACGACTGGGCGGACGTCCGGGGCCCCGACGGCCAGTGCATCTCATGCCAGAAGGTCGACGAGTACACGGCCCCCGCATGGCCGGCACAGGAGGTGCCGCAGCAGATGCACCTGGACGTGATCGTCGATGACCTGGACGCCGCTGAGACCGCCGTCCTGGGGTTGGGTGCCACGAAGCACGCCTACCAGCCCGGCGAGACCTTCCGGGTCTTCCTCGACCCGGCCGGTCACCCCTTCTGCCTCTGTGTGAACTAGACCCGTGTGAATTAGACCCGTGTGAACTGACCGGCGCAGGTTCAGACCCGACGGGACGCGCCCGCATAGAGGCGCGTGACGTGGGCGTCCGCCGCCTGCAGGAACGCGTCCCGCCTGAGTTTCAGCGTCGGCGTGACGAGCGGCGAGTCGGTTGTCGTGTCGGCCAGCAGCAATGTGAACGCCTTGACCTGTTCTGGCCGTGAGACGTCTGAGTTCGCGCGGTCGACCGCGCGCTGAACCCGGGCGATCAGGTGCGGATCGTCGACGACGACACCCTCCGGGGTCGGCGTGATGGACGCCATTCCGGCCGCCAGGTCGTGGTGCCCGGAATGGTGCGCCCAGCGGCGGGTGGCGTCCGCGTCGAGGAGCAGGAGCGCGGTGAGATAGGGGCGTCCTTCGCCGACGAGCACCGCCTGCGAAACGAGCGGCGAGCGCGCCGCAGCCGTCTCCCACGGTTCCGGCGCCACGTTCTTCCCGGCGGCGGTGACGAGGAGGTGCTTGCGTCGTCCGCGGATCGTCAGGTGACCCGACTCGTCCAGCGTCCCGAGGTCGCCCGTGCGGAAGTAGCCGTCGACGAACGCCTCGACGTCATCCTCGGCGTCGATGTACCCGTCGAAGACACCGATGCCCCGGACGAGGACCTCACCGTCGTCCGCGATGCGGATCGTCGACCCTGGCATGGGTGGCCCTACCGTGCCGGGTCTGACGCCCCCAGGTCGATGGGCTGCGACCGGCGCAGTGGTCTCGGTCAATCCGTAGCCCTCGATGACCGGCACGCCGATGCCCCAGAAGAACCGCGAGAGGGACGCGTCGAGCGGCGCCGCTCCCGAGAGGAACCAGTCCATCCGCCCCCCGAGCAGGGCGCGCAAGCGGCGGTAGAAGAGGCGGTCGAAGAGGGCGTGGCGCGCCCGCAACCCGATGGATGCCCGAACCGTCGCGTCCTCCTGTCGGGCTTCCTGGACGCGGGCCCACTCGACGGCGGTCGCCTCGGCGGCGCGGAAGACCGGCCCCAGATGTGCGTCCGAGGCCTTGTCGCGCGCAGCAGACCTGACCTTGTCGAGGATCCGGGGGACGACGACCATGAACGTGGGCCTCACTTCGGCGAACGTTGCGACCACGCGCGTGGGTTGGGCCTCGTGGACCACCTTCATCCCGGCCGCGACCGCGACGAGTTGCAGTCCGCGCGCGAGGATGTGCGCCAGCGGCAGGGCGATGATCGTGACGGCGTCCTCGTTGATGAACTCGCGGTAGTCGGCCGCGATGTTGATGACCAGTCGGACGAGGTTCGCGTGGCTGATCCGGGCACCCTTCTGTCGGGCCGTCGTGCCCGAGGTGAAGACGATGGTGGCGGTGTCGTCCGACTGGACCGCGGCCGTTCGCTCGTCCAGGTCGGCGTCCGGAAGGTGCGCCCCGGTGAGCGCCAGCGCGGTGAGGTCGACGTCCGAGGGATCCATCGTCCAGAGGTCGAGGGCGACCCCGGCGTCAGCGAGGACTCTCCTTTGTTCGGCGCCCGCGACGACCGCCAACCGCGGCGACGTGGCCCCCGCCACTCCGCTCACCTGCATCGGGGACGAACTCTCGTAGACCGGCACGACGACCCCTCCGGCGAGCCAGACGGCCAGGTCGACAACGGTCCACTCGTAGCGCGTCGGCGCCATGACGAGAACCCGGTCACCCCGTCCCACGCCCTGCGCAATGAGCCCTCGAGCGACGGCCCGGGCCTCGGACGCGAACTCCGCGGTCGTGATGTCGACCAGTCCGGCGTCCGTTCGTCGGGCGAAGGCGACGTGATCGGGCGCGACCCTCAGTCGCTCGGCCAGCAGGTCGGGAACCGTCCTGAGGTCAGGGCGGTCGATCACCAGTGGGGTGGACGCCTCAGTCGTCATCACGTCCCCCCGCGATTCCAGCGACGCCCGCGACTCCTGCGAGGATCCTCGCCAACTCGGCGGGTTGCGTGAACATCGGCCAGTGTCCCGAGTCGATGTCGACGTAGGTGACATCCACAGCCCTGGCGAGCTCGGGGATCTCTCCCGCGTCCACCCAGGCCAACGCGTCGCCGGGTGAGAACTCCGGGCACACCATCACGACGGGGACGCCGTAACGCCGCTCGTCGTCCATCCTCACCACCCCCTGGGCCACGCCCTGGGGCACCGGGATCGCGGCTGCCGCGATCGACGCCAACGCGTCGTCGTCGAGGTCGTCGGAGTCGGGACCTTCGAACGGACCCCAGCCCGGGAACGGCATGGCGCCGTCGACCACATCGAAGAAGTCGGCGTACGGCTGGCCGTCCGGTGTGGGCATGCCGCCCACGAGGACGACCGCCGCGACCTTGTCGGGGCGACGGTCGGCGGCGATCCACGCCAGGGAACTCGCTGCCGAGTGGCCGACGACGACGACCTGACCGCCCGTGGCGTCCACGGCCGTGAGCACGGCCTCGACCTGGTCGGCCAGCGTCGCGGACGCGTTGCCGTCCCCCTGCCCCGGGAGTGAGACCGGGACGCCGCGACGGCCCCGCGTCGCCAACTCGGCGACGACCGCGTCCCACACCGAGGCGTCGAGCCAGAGCCCGGCGATGAGCAGGATGTCCATGTCAGTTCCCCCGTCGTGCTGGTCGACCCTGTCAGGGAACACGCTAGAACAGGTTGCCCGCGGATCAGTCGGGAAGCGCCTCATTGATGCAGCGGAGGGCGTTCAGCGTCCGCGGGTAGCCCAGGAAGGGCAGCAACTGGGTGACGGCGTTGATGAGGAAGTCCTTGTCATTGCCCACTGCCGCGTTCCCCTTGGCGTGACCGACGGCCTGCGGCTCGGCACCGCCCATCGAGACGAGCATGCAGAAGGTGAGCAGTTCGCGGGTCGCCAGGTCGAGCCCGGTGCGGGTGTAGTAGTCACCGAAGCAGTTCGCGGCGAGGTAGTCGTTGACATGCACCTGGTTGGCGGGGGCTGAGTCGTAGCCTTCCTGGATCCGCGGGCCGAAGACCTCGATCTGAAGGTTGAAACCGGCCTGCCAGCGAGTGTCAGGGCCTGTGGTCGACTGGCCCTCGACCGGCAGCGCGATGCCGCGGGACGCGAAGACCTCGTTGGTGATGTGCAGGAAGTCGTACACCTTGCCCATACCCGCGTAGGGAATGGCCTGGTAGAGGACCTCCTTCACCTCGACGGGGCTGACTCCGCTGTCGAGGGCGGTGCCGACCATCAACCGGTAGGCACCCTGGGCCTGCATGGCGATGAGGGACGCCAGCTGGATCAGCACTCGCGTCCGGGTGTCGATACCGCCGTGGGCCACGACGTCCCCGAGGGCCCAGTTGCTGAACAAGTCGGCCAGCTCGGGGTCGGTCTGCGGCAGCGTGGAGTCGTTGAGCGGGAAGAGGGCGTCGTGAGCCTGTGCGTGATCGGAGATGGCCATGGAAGCTCCTGGATGATCGGGATGGTGTCTTCCCCATCTTCTCGCCGCAGCGCCCGACGAGGGAGGCCCCATCAGTCCCACCCTTGCCGTCGGGCCCCAGGTGCCCAAGATCGGCGCCGTACCCTGTTGCCATGGCGAGACTGATCCTGCTCAACGGGGCGCCCGGGTCGGGCAAGTCCACCCTGGCGTCCCGGTGGGCGGACGCGCGTCCCATGACGTTGGCCCTGGACGTCGACGTGCTCAAGCACATGCTCGGGGCCTGGGACGCCGACCAGCAGGCGTCCGGGCTGCAGGCGCGCGTCCTCGCACTCGCGGTGATCCGGCAGCATCTCGAAGACGGCTACGACGTGATCGTCGCGCAGTACCTGGCGCGGCACGAATTCGCCGATTCGCTCCTGGCCGCAGCCGCCGGGGTGGGCGCGACCTACACCGAGGTCGTCCTCGACGTCGACACCGGGACACTCGCCACACGGCTCGCCGGACGCGCAGCCGAGCCCGGGCGTCCCGAACACGTGGTCAACTCGGCCTTCGTCTCGCCCGGCGACTCACCCGCGCTGGTGGAAGCCGTGGCAACCTGGGCTGCCGCCCGTCCGGGGGTGGTGCACGTGACCGCCGACGGCAGTCTCGAGGACGCCCTGGCAGCCCTGACGTCCGCCCTGCCCTGATCGGGCCGGTTTCCCTGCCCGAACCCGGAAACCTCCCCTTGCAGCGTCAGATTCGGCATGTTGACCTGCTTACGCAACGAAACTGGCGGCGTGCCGGGGGTGGGCTCGCGGCGGACCGGTCGCGACTAGGCTCGCTCCATGCCCACTGCCTTGACCCGTTCCGACATCACCGACTGGACCGTCGTCCCCACCTCACCCGTCCCCGTGCAGATCCCCGACGGGGGGCTGCCGGCGTCCGTGCCCGGGAGCGTCCACACCGACCTCATGGACGCCGGACTCATCCCCGACCTCTACCTGGATGACAACGAGAACCTGTACCAGTGGGTCGGACGCTCGACCTGGCAGTTCGGCGCGTCCCTGCCCGCCGTCCCCGAGGCCGATCGCGTCGACCTCGTGTGCCTCGGCCTCGACACCGTCGCGACCCTCGCGCTCGACGGCAGCGTCATCGGACGCACCGCCAACATGCACCGCACCTACCGCTTCGACGTCACCGCAGCCGCCCGCGAGGGTGCCCGTCTGACCGTCGACTTCGCGTCCGCCATCAGTGAGGCGGACGCCGGCCTCCTGGCGTTCGGCTACCGCGCCCACGTCAACCAGCACCCCTACAACGCCATCCGCAAGATGGCCTGCTCGTTCGGCTGGGACTGGGGCCTCGACACCGCCACGTGCGGCATCTGGCGTCCGATCCGGTTGGAGGCCTGGTCGGTCGCGCGCCTCGCCCAGGTGCTCACCCCCGTGTCGTTCGACGGCACGACCGGCGTCCTCACCGTCAAGGCGACCATCGAGCGGACGCGCGACGACGCGCTCACGCTCACCGCCACCGTCGCCGGACGCACGGTCGCGGTCGACGTGCCCGCCGGCGCAACCGAGGCGTCCCTCGAGGTTCGCGTCGACGACGCCGAGAAGTGGTGGCCCGTCGGTCACGGCGACCAGATGCTGTACGACGTCGAGGTCACCCTCGCGTCCGCGGATGGTGTCCTCGACCAGGTGAGCCGCCGCGTCGGCTTCCGCGAGATCCATTGGGACGCGACCCCCGACGCCGCCGGCACCCCCTTCACGTTCGTCGTGAACGGACGTCCGATCGTGGTCAAAGGCGTCAACTGGATCCCCGACGACGCCTTCCCCCACCGCGTCACCCGCGAGCGTTACCGTCACCGCCTCGAGCAGACGCTCTTCTCGAATTCGAACCTCGTGCGCATCTGGGGCGGTGGCATCTACGAGGAGGACAACTTCTACGACCTCTGCGACGAGCTGGGGCTGCTGGTCTGGCAGGACTTCCTGCTCGCCTGCGCGGCCTACCCCGAGGAGGAGCCGCTCTACAGCGAGTTCGTCGCCGAGGCCCGCGACAACGTGGCCCGGCTCGCCCACCACGCGTCCCTCGCCCTGTTCAACGGGAACAACGAGAACCTCTGGGGCAAGGAGGAATGGGGCTGGGACGAGATGAACGACCACGCCACCTGGGGCGCGGCCTACTACTACGACGTCTTCCCGAACACGGTCGCCGAGCTGGCCCCGGGCGTCGCCTACACGCCCGGTTCGCCCTGGTCGCCCGGCACCGAGACCGCGTCCCGGCCCGACACGCCCGCCAACGATCCCGACCACGGCACGATGCACGTCTGGGACATGTGGAACGCGCGTCCGATGGCGAACTACCGCGACTACAAGGCGCGCTTCGTCTCGGAATTCGGCTGGCAGGGCCCACCGACGTGGTCGACGCTGGCCGAGAGCGTCCACGACAACCCCATCACCCCCGAATCGCCCCAGCTCTTCGTTCACCAGAAGGCGGCGTCCGGCAACATGAAGCTGACCCGCGGCCTGCTGCCCAACCTGGAACTGCCTCGCGACATGAAGACCTGGTCGTGGGCGATGCAGTGGAACCAGGCCGAGGCCGTGAAGCTGGCCATCGACTGGTGGCGGTCGCTGTACCCGCACTGCATGGGCACGGTCGTCTGGCAGATCAACGACTGCTGGCCGGTGATTTCGTGGGCTGCGGTCGACGGCTATGGACGCGCGAAGCCCCTCCTCTACGCCCTGCGCCACGCCCACGCCGACCGGATGGTCACCATCCAGCCCGAGGGCGACCAGCTGCGCGTCGCGGTGCTCAACGACACCGATGACGAGTGGCAGGGCGAACTCGTCGTGCAGCGCCGCGGCTACTCCGGGGAGGTGCTCGCGCGTCACGAGGTCGACCTGGCGGTCGGCGCCCGCGGCGGCCACGACGTGCTGCTGCACGACGTCGCCCACGCGGGAGACGCGACGGCAGAACTGCTCGAGGCGACCTTCGACGGCGTCCGGACGCTGTGGTTCTACGACGTCCCTCGCCGGACCGCACTCGCCGCTCCAGAGGTCGACCTGGTGGTCGAACCGACGTCCGACGGTGCGATCGTCACCGTCACGGCACACAACCTCGTGCGATCGGCGAGCCTCCTGGTCGACCAGGCGTCCCCGGACGCCGTGGTCGACGACATGCTCGTCGACCTGCTTCCCGGCGAGTCGGCGACCTTCACGGTGACCAACGCCGCCGGGATCGATGCGGACGCACTGAAGGCCACCTTCGCCTGCCTCAACACCCTCGTCCGCACTGCCGACGACCAGGAGGAGGAGTGAGCATCCTCGCGGTCGACGGCGGCCAGTCCGGCGTCCGGGCCCGCATCACCGACGGCGGACGCATCGTCGGCGAGGCTGACCTGCCACCCATCCGCACCGACCTGCCGGTCTCGCCCCAACTGGCGCAGATCGCGCAGACCATGACCCAGCGGTTCGGGCCCGCGGACGACTACGCCATCGGAACCACCGGGCTGACCGAGGTCGACTCTGCGGCGAAGGTGGCGTCCGGGCTGGAGGGCACGGGCATCAGCCACGTCCACCTCGCGCACGACTCGATCACCTGCTACCTGGGCGCCCTGGGTGACGCGACAGGCGTTGTCACCGCCTCGGGGACGGGCGTGGTGACGCTCGCCGTCGGTGCGTCCGACGTGGTGCGGGTCGACGGCTGGGGCTGGATCATGGGCGACTGCGGCAGCGGATTCTGGATCGGACGCGCAGGTCTCGAGGCGGGCATGCGTGCCCACGACGGACGCGGACCCGCGACCGGCATGCTGGACGCGATCCGCCGCGACTTCCGGTCGGTCGAGGGCGCCTACGTCGAACTCCAGTCCGACGAGACCAAGGTGGCACGCATCGCGTCCTACGCCCGCGAAGTGCTCGACCTCGCCGAGGCCGGGGACGTCGCCTGCCAGGACATCGCCCGCCGGGCCGCCCTCGAACTGGCCCACTCGGCCACGACCGGGCTCTCCCGGGTCGGCGAGACGGACGCACCGCTCGTCTGCGGGCTGGGTGGGGTCTTCAGGTCCGGCCTCGTCAGGCAGGGTTTCACGGACGCGATCCAGGCCGTGTTCCCCGGGGCTCGTGTGATCGACCCCCAGGGGACGTCGCTGGAGGGCGCTGCGCTCTTGCCGGGCATCGGGACCCACAACCCGCTGCACGCCAGGATCGACCTCGCCTGAGCTGCGGCGAAGCGACGTAGGGCGAGTTCGCCTCTCAGACCTTCGCGGCCAGGAAGGCGAGCACGCTGGAGAAGAACCGGCGTCCATCCAGTGAGGGGGACGTCAGTTCTTCCATGTTGTGCTCCGGGTGCGGCATGAGACCGACCACGTTGCCGCGCTCGTTCGTGATGCCCGCGATGTCGTTCATCGACCCGTTGGGGTTGCCGTCGATGTAGCGGAACACGACCTGGTTGTTGTCCTCGATGCGGTGCAGGGTCTCGGGGTCGGCGACGAAATTGCCCTCGCCGTTCTTGAGCACGATCGTGATCTCTTCACCTGCCGTGAATCCGCAGGTCCACACCGTGTCCCTCGTCTCGACGCGCAGGCGCTGGTCCTTGCAGATGAAATGTCGTCGCGCATTGCGGATCATCGCGCCGGGCAACAGGTGCGATTCGCACAGCATCTGGAATCCGTTGCAGATCCCCAGCACCGGCATGCCCGCGTTGGCTGCGTCGATGACCGAACTCATCACGGGCGAGAAGCGGGCGATCGCGCCGCAGCGCAGGTAGTCGCCGTAGGAGAACCCGCCCGGCAGGATGATCGCGTCCACGCCTTCGAGCGAGTCGGACGCATGCCACAGCGCCACGGGCTCAGCCCCTGCGAGCTTCACCGCGCGCAACGCGTCGTGGTCGTCCAGGGAACCGGGGAAGGTGACGACGCCGATGCGGGCTGTCATTCCTCGACCCGCACGTCGAAGGCCTCGATCACGGTGTTGGCCAGCAGCTTCTCGGCCGCGTCCCGCACCTGGTCGAGCCGTTCGGGCGTCACATCGCCCTCGACCTCGATCTCGAACCGCTTGCCCTGGCGCACCGAGAGGCCCTGGTAGCCGAGGCGCGCGAGCGCACCCGTGACGGCCTTCCCCTGGGGATCGAGGATCTCGGGCTTGGGCATGACGTCAACAATGATGCGGGTCATGCGCTGATCCTAGCCGTGGTCGTGAACGGAGCCCCTGTGAGCCGCGAGAAGGCCTCGAGGTAGCGGGCGCGGGTGGCGTCCACGATCGAGGGGGGCAGTGGTGGGGGTGCGTCCCCGGACGCCTTGTCCCAGCCCGATTCGTGCAGGAGCCAGTCACGCAGGTACTGCTTGTCGAACGATTCCATGCGGACGCCCGGCTCCCACGTCGCCGCGTCCCAGAAGCGGGACGAGTCGGGGGTCAGCACCTCGTCGGCCAGGACGATCGTGCCGTCGGGTCGGCGTCCGAACTCGAACTTGGTGTCGGCGAGGATGATGCCCCGCCCCCGCGCGATGGCCTCGGCCCTGGCGTAGACGGCGAGGGTGAGGTCACGGAGCTCTTCGCCGAGTTCGCGTCCGGTGGTCGCGCACATCGTCTCGAAGTCGACGTTCTCGTCGTGCTCACCCAGCGGCGCCTTGGTCGCCGGCGTGAAGATCGGCGTGGGCAGGCGCGACCCGTCGCGAAGGCCGTCCGGGAGCGCGATGCCGCAGACCGTTCCCGACTCGCGGTACTCGGTCCAGCCGGAGCCCGTGAGGTAGCCGCGGGCGACGCACTCAACGGGAATCATGTCGAGCGTCTCGCACACCACTGCGCGGCCGGCGACAGCGTCCGGAACCTCGGTCGACACGATGTGGTTGTCGACGATGTCGCGCAACTGGTCGAACCACCACAGGCTCAGCTGGGTGAGGATCGCGCCCTTGTCGGGGATCAGCGAGTCGAGCACGTGGTCGAAGGCCGAGATGTTGTCGGTGGCCACCATGAGCAGCCGGCTCTGGTGGGCCTGGTCGTCGGACGGAAGGGCGTAGAGCTCGCGCACCTTCCCGACATGGAGCAACGGGAGTCCGAGGGAGGCGTACTGGGGCACGTGCCCAGCCTAGTGTCGGGGGCGGCCCGGGGGCTCGTCGCCCACCGGCGCCTCGAGCCAGGCGTCGACCTCGAGCGTCCACCTGGCCTTGTCGACCTCGGACGCCAGCGACGCGCGAATGCTCGACGTCGCGAGCGCCGCCAGTTCGGCGTCCGAGAACCCCAGCACCTCGCGCGCCACCCGGTACTGGTCGGTGAGCCGTGAGAGGAAGAGCAGCGGGTCGTCCGCGCCGAGGGCCACGGTGGCGCCGGCGTCCACGAGGGTTCTCAACGGGACGTCCGCGGCCGAATGGTAGATGCCCATGTGCACGTTGGACGTCGGACAGACCTCGAAGGCGACCCCGGCGTCGACCAGGCTTCCGAGGAGGTCGGGGTCCTCTGCAACGCGCACCCCGTGCCCGATCCTCGCCGGACGCAGGTGGTGCACGATCGCAGCCAGATGGTCAGGGCCCAGCAACTCCCCACCATGGGGGACGCCGGCCAGCCCCGCCCGTCGGGCGATCTCGAAGGCGGGCGACCATTCCGAGGTCGTCCCCTCGCGCTCGTCGTTGCTCAGGCCGAAGCCCACGACCGTGCCCGGTCCGTCGCCCGCGTGTTTCGCGGCGAGGCGCGCCAGCGTCCGGGCGTCCAGGGGGTGCTTCATCCGGGACGCTGCGACGATCACCGCGACCTGGACGCCGGTCTCGCGCGTCGCCCGCAGCGCCTCGTCCAGCACGATCTCGAGGGCCGGTTGCAAGCCGCCCACGAAGGGTGCGTACGACGTCGGGTCGACCTGCAGTTCGAGGCGCCTCGACCCCTCGGCCGCCTCGTCGCGGGCCGCCTGCGCCACGATCCGCCGCATGGCGTGCTCGCTGCGCACCACAGACCTCGCAACGTTGTAGAGCCGCTGGAAGCGGAACCATCCCCGCTTGTCGGACGGCACGTCGAGGGCGATCGCGTCCGTGAGTCGCTCGGGCAGGTCGACGCCGGCCCGGGACGCCAACTCCGTCAGCGTCGACACGCTCATCGAGCCCGTGAAGTGCAGGTGCAGGTGCGCCTTCGGCAGCTCGTCGAGGTCGCGCATCTGCGCATCCTCCCACACGGTGCGTCCCCTATCTGCGCCCCGGGAAGCCACGCCCGCTACCATCGAAAGACTGGGGTTCGTGTGGGCCGCGGGAAGGTTGAGTGCATGAACGAACCCTGGATCGGCGGAATGGGGGCCACCCCCTACCCGGGTGGCTGCGCCTTCCGCGTCTGGGCCCCGCACGCCGACTCCGTCAGTGTCGTGGGTGACTTCAACGGTTGGTACCCGGACGCCAACCACCTCACACACGAGGGCAACGGCTACTGGTACGCGACCGTCGAGGGCGCCCACGCGGGTCAGCAGTACAAGTTCCGCATCCACACCGGCTGGCGTCAGCTCGACAAGGTCGACCCCTACGCCGCGCGCGTGACGCATTCCGCCGGCAACGGCATCATCTACAACCACGGCGACTTCGACTGGCAGGGCGACGACTTCCGCCTGGCCAACCACAACGACCTCATCATCTACGAGGCCCACGTCGGGACGCTCATGACGCGATGGGGCGGCGGCCCGGGCGGCTTCGAACAGGTGATCCACAAGCTCGGACACCTCAACCACCTGGGCGTCAACGCCCTGCAACTGATGCCGGTCATGGAGTTCCCGGGCGACTACTCGTGGGGCTACAACCCCTCGCACATGTTCGCCGTGAAGTCGACCTACGGTGGCCCGGACATGTTGAAGCTCCTCGTCCGCGAGGCGCACCGCTACGGGATCGCCATCATCATGGACGTCGTCTACAACCACTTCGGGCCGACCGACCTCGACCTGTGGCAGTTCGACGGCTGGAGCATCGACGATCGCGGGGGCATCTACTTCTACCCCGACGAACGGGCCTGGACCCCGTGGGGCAACACGCGTCCCGACTTCGGACGCGACGAGGTGCGCCGCTTCATCCACGACAACGCAATGATGTGGTTGTACGACTACCACGTCGACGGTCTGCGCTACGACATGACGCCCTACATCCGCTCGATCGGCGCCGGCACCGACAACGACATTCCCGAGGGTTGGGAGATGATCCGCCGGATCAACCTCGACATCCGCAACTCCTACCCCGGACGCATCACCATCGCCGAAGACCTCCTGGGCGACTCCCGCATCACCGGCGAGGAGGATGAGAGCGCCGCCTTCCACTCCCAGTGGGACGCGAACTTCGTGCACACCGTGCGGGCCGCGCTCACCGCCTACGACGATCGCGACCGTTCGGTCGCCGAGGTGGTCGGGGCGATCTCTGACAAGCTCGACAACGACGTGTTCAGCCGCGTGATCTACACCGAGAACCACGACGAGGTCAGCAACGGCCACGCTCGCCTGGTTTCGGAGATCAGCCCGCACGACCACCACGGTTGGCACGCACTCAAGCGGTCGACGCTGGGCGCTGCACTGGTCTTCACCTCTCCCGGCATCCCGATGATCTTCCAGGGCCAGGAGTTCGCGCAGGACGGCTGGTTCGGCGACGACCGTCCGATCGACTGGTGGCTCAACGAGGTCAACCACGGCATCGTCAACCTCTACCGCGACCTGATCGCGCTGAGACTCGACGCCCGCGGCGGCACGGCCGGACTCAAAGGGCAGGGCCTGCGCATCATCCACGCCAGCGAGGAGTCGAAGGTCATCGCCTTCCAGCGCTTCGAGCACCACGGCGTCGGGGACGACGTCGTGGTGGTCGTCAACCTGTCGGGTGAGAACCGCATGGGCTACACCATCGGCATGCCCGCCCCCGGCCTCTGGTCGCTGCGCTTCAACAGCGACTCGCGCATGTACTCACCCCTGTTCAGCGAGCAGGGGTCCGGTGACGTCGTCGCGACCCCGGGCGACTACGACGGCATGGACGCGAAGGCGACCCTCGGCGTCGGCGGCTACTCGGTTCTGGTTTACGCCTATCACGGCTGATGTTGGAGGGGAGGTTCGATGCAGCGACTGCGTCCGGGGTTGGTGCTCTCTGACCGCTACCGGTTGGTCCGGCATGTGGCGTCCGGCGGCATGGGCCAGGTGTGGGAGGCCGTCGACGACACCCTCGAGCGCTGGGTCGCGCTCAAGATCATGCACCCGCACACCCAGGACGAACTGGAACTGGCCGAGCGGTTCCGGGATGAGGCCCGGTTCGCCGCCCAGCTGTCCCACCCGAACATCGTCACGGTCCACGACTTCCTCGACCACGAGGGGCTTTCCTGCCTCGTGATGGAGTTCGTCGACGGTGGGACCCTCGCCACGCTGCTGGAGGACGGTCCGCTCGGAGCAGACGAGGTCCGTGCCCTGCTGTGCCAGCTGACGTCGGCACTCGCCCTGGCCCACGCCGCCGGAATCATCCACCGCGACATCAAGCCGGCCAATGTGATGGTCGCCGAGGGGCGCGCTCAATTGATGGACTTCGGCATCGCCCGTTCCATCGACGCCGACTCCCGGACGCTGACCGGCCAGATCCTCGGCTCCGCGCACTACCTCAGTCCTGAGCAGGCCCTGGGGCAGCCCGTCGGCCCCGAGACCGACATCTACAGTCTCGGCATCCTCGCCCACGAGATGCTGACCGCGTCCAAGCCGTTCGACAGGGGGACGCCGATCGCCACAGCGCTGGCCCAGGTGAAGGATCCCCCACCACCGCTGCCGGCCGGCACGCCGGCAGACCTGGTGGCCATCATCACAGCCTGTCTCGCGAAGGACCCGGAGCAGCGCCCGTCGGCAGCCCTGCTCGTGCGCCTGCTCGAGACGCCGACGGACGCTCCCGACGAACCGCTCGACCCCGACGACTCCATGGCACTCCCACGGCGGGCACTGCTCGACGACTGAGCGGGGGTACAGAATGGTCTTGACTGTCCACCCGAAGGAGAACCATGAAGTACCGCAACCTCGGCAACTCCGGCATGCGCGTGTCGGAGATCTGTTACGGCAACTGGGTCACACACGCCTCGCAGGTCGGCAACGACGCTGCGATCGCCTGCGTCCACGCTGCCATCGACCACGGCATCAGCACCTTCGACACAGCCGACGTCTACGCCAACACCGGCGCAGAGACGGTGCTCGGCGAGGCACTGAAGGGCCAGCGACGCGAGTCACTCGAGATCTTCACCAAGGTCTTCGGACCCACCGGACCGAAGGGCCACAACGACTCGGGTCTGAGCCGCAAGCACATCATGGAGTCGATCAACGGCTCGCTCACCCGTCTGGGCACCGACTACGTCGACCTCTACCAGGCCCACCGCTTCGACTACTTCACCCCGCTCGAAGAGACGATGCAGGCGTTCGCCGACTGCGTCCGCGCCGGCAAGGTGCTCTACCTCGGCGTCTCGGAATGGACGGCCGAGCAGCTCCGGGAGGGCCACGCGCTCGCGAAGGACCTGGGCGTCCAGCTCGTCAGCAACCAGCCCCAGTACTCGATGCTGTGGCGCGTCATCGAGGGTGAGGTCGTGCCCACCAGCCGCGAGCTCGGCGTGAGCCAGGTCGTCTGGTCGCCCATCGCCCAGGGCGTGCTCACGGGCAAGTACCTGCCGGGTCAGCAGGCGCCCGAGGGCTCACGCGCGACGGACGAGAAGTCGGGTCAGCGGATGATCTCGCGCTGGATGCGCGACGACGTGCTCAACGCGGTGCAGGACCTGTTGCCGGTCGCCGACGAGTTGGGACTCTCGATGGCCCAGCTGGCCGTGGCGTGGACGCTTCAGAACGACAACCTCGCGTGCGCGATCATCGGGGCGTCGCGTCCGGAACAGATCGCCGACAACGTGGGCGCGTCCGGCGTGGAGATTCCTGCCGAGCTGATGGCGAAGATCGACATCGTGCTCGGTGACGTGATTGAGCGCGATCCGGCGAAGACCCTGGAAAGCTCCCCGACCACGCGCGAGACCTGAGACCCGAACCTGTCGACGGGCGCGGCCGAACCTGCGGGCTTCAGGAGTGGAGGTAGCCCACCAGTTGGTCGCGCTCGTCACGCAGTTCGGCGATGTGATTCTTGACGACGTCGCCGATCGACACGATGGAGTGCAGGCGTCCGTTCACGACGACGGGCAGGTGACGGACGCGGTGGTCGGTCATCTGCGCGGCGAGGCTCTCGATGTCATCGCTGAGGGAGCAGGTGTAGACGTCGGTCGTCATGATCGTTGCGACGGCCACGTCGAGCACGGCGGCGCCGTCCGTGCCGAGATGGCGCACGATGTCGCGTTCGCTGACGATGCCCGCGACCGCTTGCCCGTCGTCACTGACGACCACGGCGCCGATGCCCTTGTCGGCGAGCAGCGCAACGAGCTGCCCGACCGTGGCGTCGGAGGAAATGGTGACGACCTGGTCGCCCTTCACCCTGATGACATCGGAAACGATCATGCGTGCAGCCTAGTTCACAGGTGATCTGCGTCACACCCCCAACCACAAATGACCGCCCTCGCGGGTCGGGTCACTGGCGTCCCAGGGCCTCGACCACCGACGCAACGACGTCATCAACGCTGAGGCCGGCCGCCGCGAGCACCTCGTCGCGCGTCCCATGGGGAAGGAATTGGGTGGGGAGGCCGAACGGGAGCACCCGGAGGGACGATCCTGCGTCCCCGAGGCGCTGGGCCAGATGCGTGCCCACGCCACCCTCGCGCAGGCCGTCCTCGATGCTGACGACCAGGTCGTGGCCGGACGCGAGGTCGACCAGTGCGTCCGTGATCGGGACGACCCACCTCGGGTCGACGACCCGGGTCGGGATGCCCCGGGCGACCAGTTCCGCGGCGACGGACAGGGCCATCGGCACCATGGCGCCGACCCCGACGACGAGGACGCTGGCGTCCGCCCCGGGCTCGACGAGCACGTCGATGCCGTCGACGCTGCGCACGGCCGGGATGTCGTCGCCGACCGTCGCCTTCGGGAAGCGGATCACCGTCGGACCGTCGTCGACCTCGACCGCTTCACGCAGTTGCAGCCCCAACTGCCGGGTGTCGCGGGGGGCGGCGATGCGGATGCCCGGCACGAGGGGCAGCAACGCGAGGTCCCACATGCCGTGATGGCTCGCCCCGTCTGGGCCGGTGACGCCGGCCCGGTCGAGCACGAAGGTGACGCCTGCCCGGTGGAGGGCGACGTCCATGAGCACCTGGTCGAACGCGCGGTTGAGGAAGGTCGCGTACAGCGCCACCACCGGGTGCAGGCCCGCGAATGCCATGCCTGCTGCCGAGGTCACCGCGTGCTGCTCGGCGATGCCGACGTCGAAGACGCGGTCGGGGAAGACCTCGGCGAACTTGTGCAGCCCCACCGGGATCAGCATGGCGCCCGTGAGGGCGACCACGTCGGGACGCTCCGACCCCAGCGCGACCATCTCGCTGGCGAAGTGGCCCGTCCAGGAGGCGGCATTGTCCTGCAGCGGAAGGCCCGTCTCGGGGTTGATGATGCCGATCGCGTGGAACTGGTCGGCGTCATCGGCCATGGCCGGGGCGTAACCGTTGCCCTTGCGCGTGATCGCGTGCACGATCACCGGGCCACCGAAGGCACGCGCCGCCCGGAGGGCGTCCTCGACCGAGGCCAGGTCGTGCCCGTCGACCGGCCCGATGTACTTCAGGCCGAGGTCCTCGAACAGCACCTGCGGCGCCACGATATCCTTGATGCCCTTCTTGAGCCCGTGGAGGGTCTCGTAGGCCATGCGTCCGGGTGCGCCGCCCTTGCGCAGCACCCGCTTGCCCAGGTCGAGGGTGTTCTCGTAACGCTCGGCCGTCCGCAGCGACGTCAGGTGCCTGGCCAGTCCACCGATCGTCGGCGCGTACGAACGGGCGTTGTCGTTGACGACGATCACGATGTTGGCGTCCGGGTCGCCGGCGATGTTGTTCAACGCCTCCCAGGCCATGCCACCGGTGAGGGCACCGTCGCCGATCACGACCACCGTGGCCCGGTCGTCCTCGCCGGTGAGTCGGCGTCCGCGGGAGATGCCGTGGGCCCACGACAACGACGTGGACGCATGGGAGTCCTCGACGACGTCGTGGGGCGACTCGGCCCGGCTCGGGTACCCGGCGAGGCCCTCGCGACTGCGGAGCGTCGAGAAATCCTGGCGTCCGGTGAGCAACTTGTGGACGTAGCACTGGTGACCCGTGTCGAAGATGACGGTGTCGCGGGGCGACGAGAACACGCGATGGATCGCGATCGTCAGTTCGACGACGCCGAGGTTCGGGCCGAGATGACCACCCGTGCGCGCCACCGACGAGACGAGGTGCTGGCGGATCTGGTCGGCCAGTTCGGGCAGTTGGGCCGGGGAGAGGGAGCGCACGTCGACAGGCGAGGCGATCGAGCGCAACAAGTCGTGGGCCATCCCGCGATCCTACGGTGCCCGGCAAGCAACCCCGGCACGCAATACTGAACCCGTGCGCCCCGAGTACCACTTCACGATGCCCGACACCTGGATCAACGACCCCAACGGGCTGATCCACCACGACGAACGCTGGCATCTGTACTGCCAGAACAATCCCCTCGGTGCCGACTGGGGCAACATGTCGTGGGGCCACGCGTCCTCGAGCGATCTCGTCCATTGGACGCACCACGACGTGGCGATCTCGCACATCGCGACCGAAGAGGTCTACAGCGGGTCGATGGTCTGTGACGTCGACAACTCGGCCGGCTTCGGGCCGGGTGCACTGGTGGCCGTCTACACGGGCAACCACAGCCCCGCCTCGCCCGCCTTCCCGCGCGAGGACCAGCGCCTCGCGTGGTCGCTCGACGGTGGCATGACGTTCACCCGGTACGAGGGCAATCCCGTCCTCGATCGGGGGTCGGCCAACTTCCGCGACCCCAAGGTCTTCGCCCACGACGGCGGCTGGGTGATGGTGAGCGTCGAGGCCGAGGACAACATCGTCCTCCTGCACCGCTCGGAGAACCTGCGCGACTGGCGACTGCTGTCGGAGTTCGTACCTCAGGGCTGTGCCGCCCCGACGTGGGAATGCCCGGACCTGTTCCCCCTGGCCGCCGGTGACGGGACCAAGTGGGTGCTCATCCTGAGCGTGAATCCCGGCGCCCGCTGCGGCGGTTCGGGGACGCGCTACTTCGTGGGCGACTTCGACGGCACGACCTTCACGCCCGATCCCCCGTCTCGCCGGGCCGCTGACGGTTCGCTGTGGTTCGACTGGGGACGCGACAACTACGCGTCCGTGACGTGGAACGACGCCCCCGACGGACGCCGCCTCGCAATCGGGTGGATGAGTAACTGGGAGTACATCCGGCAGTACCCCGCCCAGCCGTGGCGGGGATCGATGACCTGCGTCAGGGAGCTTTCGCTGCGCGACGTCGACGGCGACTGGTTGCTCGTCCAGAAGCCCGTGGCGCCCGCGTTCTCCGAGGTCTGGGCCCTCGACGGATGGGACGTGACCGGGGACGCCGAACTGGCCGAGTTGCCACACGTGGGCGAGGTGGTCGCCACCCTCGACCTCGGGGACGCCGACGCCTGCGCCATCTCGTTCGGCGCCTTCGAACTGGGCTGGGACGCACGGATCGTCTGGACCGACAGGCGACTCGTCCCAGGGGGGGACTTCCACCCCGGCTTCGCGTCCGTCGAGACGCTCCCCTGGACCCTCGGACGCCGGATCGACGTCCGCGTCCTGCTCGACCACGGGTCGATCGAGGTCTTCCTCGACGGCGGGCTGGCGTCCTTCACGAGCGTCCTGCCCGACCCCGGACCGCTGCGCCTCGGCCTGCACGCGCGAGGCGGGACGGCCAGGGTCGAGAGCCTGCGGGTTCTGGGCTGACGCAACGCCTCACAAGGCCTTCCATTCGCCCCGGACCGGATTAGGCTCGATAGACGTGAGCATCATCGAGATCCGCGACCTGGTCAAGACCTTCGGTCGCACACGTGCCCTCGACCACCTGACGATGGATGTCCAGCCCGGTGAGGTGCACGGCTTCCTCGGCCCCAACGGGGCCGGGAAGTCGACCACCCTGCGCGTCCTCCTCGGACTGCTGAAGGCCGACTCCGGCCATGCGACCATCCTCGGTGGCGACCCCTGGACCGACATCGAGAGCCTCCACCGGCGCATCTCCTACGTGCCGGGTGACGTGGCCCTCTGGCCGAACCTGACCGGCGGTGAGGTGATCGACCTCATCGGACGCATGCGCGGCGGACTGGACGAGAAGCGCCGCAAGGAACTCGTCGCCCGGTTCGACCTGGATCCGACCAAGAAGGCCCGGGCCTACTCGAAGGGCAATCGGCAGAAGGTGGCCCTGATCTCGGCGCTGGCGTCCGACGCCGAGGTGTACCTGCTCGACGAGCCGACGTCGGGCCTCGACCCGTTGATGGAGTCGACCTTCGCCGAGTACGCCCGCGAGATGGTGGCCGACGGACGCACGATCCTGCTGTCGAGCCACATTCTCAGCGAGGTCGAGGCCCTGTCTGACCGCATCTCCATCATCCGTAACGGCTCGGTCATCGAGACCGGGACGCTGGCCGAGCTGCGGCACCTGCACGCGACCAATGTGGCGGCCACGCTGCGCCAGACGCCCACCGGCCTCGACCGGGTACCGGGCGTGTCCAACCTGGTCATCGCGGGCACCCACGTCAGCTTCTCCGTGGAAGCCGAGCATCTCGACGACGCACTGGCAGCCCTCGGACGCCATGGCGTCTCAGCCCTCACCTGCCAGCCCCCGACCCTCGAGCAGCTCTTCCTGTCAAAGTACGAGGGACAACTGACGTGAAGGGCTTCGTCGGAACGTGGCACCTGCTGCGACTGGCGTGGCGGCGCGACCGGGTGCTCATCCCTGCCACCGTCATCAGCCTCGCAGTGCTCATCTACTACTCGGTCGTCGCGACGCTGGCGCTCTACAGCAACGTCGCCGAACGCGTCATCGCAGCCAAGGCTGCCGGGGCGATGCCCTCCGTGATCGCCATGTACGGCCACATCTACGACCCCACCTCGCTCGGCGGCATCGGCACCGCCAAGGTCGGGATGATCGGCTTCCTCACCATGGCGATCCTCGCCATCGCGATCGTCCGCCGACACACGCGGGCGGAGGAAGAGAGCGGACGTTTCGAGTTGCTCGGGGCAACCGTGTACGGACGCCGGGCTCCCCTCGCTGCTGCCGTGACCTTGTCCCTCCTCACCTCGCTGCTGGCAGGGGTGCTGACGGCGGTGGCGTCCGGGGCCGGAGGTTTGTCCTGGACAGGCTCCTGGGCGATGGGACTGGCGGTCACGGCGGTCGGGCTGAGCTGGACGGGCATCACGGCGATCGCGGTGCAATTGTCCGAGAGCAACCGGACGTGCGGCGCGTTCGCCTTCGGTTCCCTCGCCCTCGCGTTCTTCGTGCGCATGATCGGCGACCTGAACGAGGGCTCCTTCCTCGGCGTCCTCACCTGGCTCTCACCGCTGGGTTGGGCCCAGCAGGTGCGTCCCTTCGCGGGCGACCGGTTCTGGGTGCTGGTTATCCCGGCGGTCTTCACACTTGCCTGCCTGCTTGTTGCCGACCGGCTCCAGGCGTCGCGGGACATCTCCAGCGGACTCTTCGCCCAGCGTCCCGGCGTCGCCCGTGGACAGCTCGGCAGCGCGGAGGACCTCGCCCAGCGACTGCAGCGAACCAGCCTGATCGGCTGGGCCGTCAGCTTCGCCCTGCTCGCCGTCGTGCTCGGCTTCCTGATCGACAACCTGACCGGGTTCATCACCGACGAGGCGGCCGACATGTTGAGGAAGATGGGCGGGGTCGGCATGATGACCGACCTCTACATCAGTGTCGAGGCCGGGTTCATGGCCCTGGCCGCAGCCGTCTTCGGGGTGGGGTCGGTGCTGCGGCTGCACGGTGAGGAGTCGTCGGGCCACGCGGAACAGATCCTCGCAACCAAGGTCACCCGGACGCGTTTCCTCGCGTCCCACGGGGTCATCGCCTTCGTCGGGACTGCAGGGCTCATGATCCTGGTCGGTGTTGTCATGGGGTTGTCCCACGCCATCGCTTCCGGCGGCTGGTCGGACTTCTGGCGCGACTCGACCGCCTCGTTCGTGCAGATCCCCCCGGTGCTCGTGATCGTCGCGATCGCGTGCGTGGTCTTCGCCTGGCTGCCGAGGCAGCCATGGGTGGCGTGGCTCGTGCTCGCGGCCTGCTTCGTGCTCGGCGAGTTCGGTGCACTGCTCAAGCTGCCGGACTGGATCCAGCAGCTCTCGCCGTTCGCGCACATCCCCAAGCTGCCGGCAGAGCCGATGAGCTGGACGCCGGTGCTGATCCTGCTGGCCCTGACGGCAGCCCTGGTCGCGGCAGCCGTAGTAGGACTACGACGCCGCGACCTCGCGACTGCCTAAGCGGGGTTCATTCGCGACCAGGTGGTGTAGCCGCCGTCGAGGTTCTTCGACGGGCGGCCGTTCATGGCCAGGACGCGCGTCGCGAGGTAGCCGCGCAGGCCCACCGCGCAGTGCACGATGAGGTCGCCCTCGGGCAGCTCGTCGAGGCGTCCACGCAGGTCGTCGAGCGGGATCAGGACCGATCCGGGGATCTTGCCCGCCTTGTGCTCACCCGCAGTCCGGACGTCGATGATCGTCGCCCCCGCGGCCACCGCTTCGTCCAGTTCGTTCCACTGGATCGTCTCGGTGAGACCCTCGTGCAGGTTCCGGTTGATGTAGCCCAGCATGTTGACCGGGTCCTTGGCGGACGCGAACTGCGGCGCGTAGGCCAGTTCGAGGTCGGCCAACTGGCTGGCGGTGATGCCGCCCGTGATCGCCGTGGCGATCACGTCGATGCGCTTGTCGACGCCGTTCTCGCCCACGCCCTGGGCACCGAGGATGGCGTCCGTGTCGGGATCGACCAGCAACTTGAGGCTCATCGAGGTGCTGCCCGGGTAGTAGCCCGCGTGATTGGCCGGGTGCGTATGGATGACCCGCACGGGTCGACCCGCAGCCCTCAGCCGCTTCTCGTTCCAGCCGGTGGCCGCGACCTGCAGTCCGAAGACGCCCACGATGGCCGTGCCCAGCACAGGACGGTCGGCAGCCACGCGTCCCATGATCACGTCGGCGACCATGCGTCCCTGACGGTTGGCCGTGTTGGCGAGCGGCACGAGGGTCGCATCAGACATCAGCGCGTCGCGCTTCACAACGGCGTCGCCGACGGCGTAGATCGCCGGATCGGACGTCCGCATCTGCTCGTCGATCAGGATTCCGCCGCCCAGCCCGGTCTCCAGACCTGCGACGGACGCCAGCGTCGACTCCGGACGCACGCCGATGGCCGCGACCACGAGGTCGGCGGGCAGCACGTCGCCGTTGGCGAGGGTGACGGAGTCGGCACCGATCTCGGTCACGCCCGACCCGAGGCGCAGGTCGACACCGTTCTCGCGCAGGCGTGTGTGAACCTGGGCGACCATCTCGGGGTCGAGCGGGGCCATGACCTGGTCGAGCGCCTCGACGAGGGCGACCTCGATGCCGCGGTGGCGCAGGTTCTCGGCCATCTCGATGCCGATGAAACCGCCGCCGATCACCACGGACGTCCGGGCGTCGGCCGCGGCCGCCACCATCGCGTCTGTGTCCTCGACGTTGCGCAGGCTCAGTGCGCGCTCGATGCCCGGGATCGGCGGACGCACGGGAACTGCCCCGGGCGAGAGGATGAGCGCGTCGTAGGGAAGCTCCGACGTCTCACCCGTTGCGAGATCGCGCACCGCGACGACCTTGCGCTCGCGGTCGATGGTCGTTGCCTCGGTGTTGACGCGGACGTCCAGCCCGAAGCGGGCACCGAGGGACGCGGGCGTCTGCAGCAGCAGCGCGGAGCGCTTCTCGATCAGGCCCCCCACGTGGTACGGCAGGCCGCAGTTGGCGAACGACACGTTTCCGCTGCGCTCGAGGACAATGATGGAGGCCGTTTCGTCCAGCCTGCGGAGGCGCGTTGCGGCTGACATACCGCCGGCGACCCCGCCCACAATGAGAATGTTCATGTTGAAAACTATACCCCCCGGGGTATACATTGGTGAAACGCCAGCAAGGTGCCAAGCGCCATCGAACAAGCAAACCAGCCATAGGAGAACAACATGTGCCGTCCCGTGAACTGCCGCCAGTGTGGGAAGACGACGTGGGCAGGCTGCGGCCAGCACGTCGACCAGGTCATGAAGAACGTGCCCACGTCCCAGCGTTGCCAGGGTCACGCCAGTGCGCCCAGCAACTCCATGTTCTCAAAGGTCTTCGGACGCTGAGTCCCGACCCCTCGACTAACCTGACCGCGTGCGAGTCGTCATCCAGCGGGCCCTCAGCGGCCAGGTCAGCGTCGAGGGTGAGGTCGTCGGACGCCTGACGCGTCCCGGCCTCGTGGTGCTCGCCGGCGTCACCCACGCCGACAGCCCAGCGGTCGTCGACCGCCTCGCAGAGAAGGTGTGGGGGCTCCGGATCCTCGCCGACGAACAGTCGGCGTCCGATCTGGACGCCCCCCTTCTCGTCGTCAGCCAGTTCACCCTCTACGCCAACACCCGCAAGGGTCGGCGTCCGTCGTGGAATGCGGCGGCTCCCGCCTCCGTCGGGGAGCCGCTGGTCGACCACTTCGTCGCCAGCCTGCGCCGCCTGGGCGCGACCGTCGAGACGGGTGTCTTCGGCGCGATGATGCAGGTCAGCCTCGTCAACGACGGTCCTGTCACGGTGATCATCGACACCGATACCTGGAGCTGATGCGGGCGTGGGGTGCCGACGTGGGCGCGTCCACCTATCCTTGATCCGATGTGGCAGTGAGGTCCACGTCTGCGATCGGCACAGGGTGCCCCGGGTCACAGGAGGTGCGCATGGCACGGCTGCTCGTCGTCAGTGATCCTGCGGCACAGACCCCCCTGCCGGGCCTGGCGCTACTGGCCCACACGGTCACCATGGTCGACGGCCAGGAAGCCGCGCTCGCTGCGTCCGGGAACGCCGACCTCGTCGTGCTGGACGCCCGCTCCGACCTGTCACGGGCTCGCGGCCTCGGTCTGCTGTTCGCCGCCGATGCCCCCGGCGTCCCGGTGCTGCTCGTCATCACCCAGGGTGCGCTGGGCCTCGTCTCGCGCGACTGGGGCATCTCCGACTTCGTCCTCGCCGGCGCCGATCCGGCCGAGCTCGACGCACGCATCCGCATGCTGCTGACCGCAACCCCGGTGATGTCGACGATCACGGGCGGACCCATCGAGATCGACGAGGACGCCTACGCCGTCACCCTCGCCGGGCATCCCCTCGACCTCACCTACACCGAGTTCGAGCTGCTCAAGTACCTCGTCCTCCACCCCGGACGCGTACTCACCCGCGAACAGTTGCTCAGCGAGGTGTGGGGCTACGACTACTACGGCGGCACCCGCACGGTCGACGTGCACGTGCGGCGACTCCGCGCGAAGCTGGGCCCGGAACACGACGCGTGCATCGGCACCGTGCGGAACGTCGGCTACCGATTCCAGGCGAAGTAGTTCAGCGGACGTTGCGCAGCAGATAGGCAGGCATCGACGGCGGCCCCGAGGGGTGGAAGGCCATTCGGGCGGCCAGCAACTGGGCGAACAGGCTGCCCACCGCGCCGACGATCGCCAGCCAGAAGGACGCCTCCTCGACCGACGTGTCCCACATGATGTAGAGACACGCCACCGCCGCGGCTGCGAGCAGGACGACCGAGAACCAGGCTGCGAGGCGGGACGGCCACAGCCACCTGGCCAGCGCGACGTCGCGGCGTCCCTCCCACTCGGCGAGTCCACTGCGCCACAGCAGGAGCTGCAACACGCCAGTCACCACCAGCAGGGCGGACGCCAGGTTCCCCACGGCCGGCCACAGTCGCGTCGTCGACGAGAACCTGACCAGCAACAGCGACGCCGCGAAGAATCCCGCCATCCCCACGATCCCCAGGACGACGCCTGCGCCCATGACCCGCGTGAGGCTGCGGGCGCGGGCCGCGATGGCAGGTTGGGGGATGATCGTGCGGGCGACCGGTGGCTCGACGCCGTCGGCCACCGTCTCGGGCGACCCGGGTTCTCGACTCTCGTCCACAGTCCGAGCCTAACCCGACCGGCGACCGGACGCAGGAGCCACGACCCCCCTTGAACCCCCCGAGCTTCGCCCCCGCACGTGCATTCGTGCTGGCAGACTCGATAGCGTGGCGGTGTCGCCAAGCGTGAAGGGAGTCGAGATGGACAGCCATGTCGCAACCATGGATTCCACCCCCGGTCAGGACAGCGTGGTGGCCGTCCAGCAGGCCCTCGCCGAGTTGCCGCCCAACCGCTACTCCGACCGCGAACTCGCGTGGCTGGCCTTCAACCGTCGGGTTCTCGACCTCGCCAAGGACTCCCCACGGATCCCCCTGCTCGAACGGGCCAAGTTTCTCGCGATCTTCTCGTCCAATCTCGACGAGTTCTTCATGGTGCGCGTCGCCGGCCTCAAGCGCCGCATCGCCGCCGGCGTGGCCGTCCCCAGCGTCACCGGGGCGATGCCTCGCGAACTTCACGACATGATCCTGTCGAGGACTCAGGAACTGGTCGCCGAGCAGTCCCGGGTGTTCCAGGAGCAGGTGCGTCCCGAGTTGGCGGCGCACGGCATCGAGATCCTGCGCTGGGACGAGCTGACCGCGTCCGAGAAGGACAAGATGCGGACGCTGTTCAGCGACCGCATCTTCCCCGTCCTCACCCCGCTGGCCGTCGATCCGAGCCACCCGTTCCCCTACATCTCGGGCCTGTCGATCAACCTGGCCGTGCTGCTGAAGAACCCGATCACGGGCGCGCGGCAGTTCGCCCGGGTCAAGGTGCCCACGATCCTCTCGCGCTTCATCAAGCTGAGCGACACCCGATTCCTCCCGTTGGAGGAAATCATCGGACGACATCTCGACCAGCTCTTCAGCGGCATGCAGGTGATCGCCCACACCACCTTCCGCGTCACCCGCAACGAGGACGTCGAGGTCGAGGAGGACGACGCCGAGAACCTGTTGTTCGCCCTCGAGCGCGAACTGCTGCGGCGCAAGGTCGGGCGTCCGCCGGTGCGTCTGGAGGTCCAGACCGACATCGACGAGAAGATGCTCGAGTTGCTGATGAGCGAGCTCGACGTCACCGGGAAGGAAGTTTTCCGCCTTCCTGCGCCGCTCGACCTGCGCGGTCTCTTCAGCCTCGCCGACGTCGACCGTGACAACCTCAAATACCCCAACTTCCTGCCCAAGACGCACCCGCACCTCGCCGAGGTCGAGACGGCGCAACCGGCCGACATGTTCGCCGCCCTCAAGCAGCGCGACGTGCTGCTGCAGCACCCCTACGACTCGTTCGCGACGAGCGTCCAGAGGTTCGTCGAGCAGGCCGCCGCCGACCCGACCGTCCTCGCGATCAAGCAGACGCTCTACCGGACGTCCGGTGACTCGCCCATCGTGGACGCCCTCATCGAGGCCGCCCTCGCCGGCAAACAGGTGCTGGCGCTGGTCGAGATCAAGGCCCGCTTCGACGAGCAGGCCAACATCGCGTGGGCGCGCAAGCTCGAGAAGTACGGCGTCCACGTCGTCTACGGGATGCTCGGCCTCAAGACCCACTGCAAGCTCTGCCTCGTGGTGCGCGACGAGGCCGACGGGCTGCACCGCTACGCCCACATCGGCACCGGCAACTACAACCCCAAGACGGCACGGCTCTACGAGGACATGGGGTTGCTCACGTCCAACCCGATCATCACCGACGACGTCGCCCGCCTGTTCAACCACCTCTCGGGCATGACGCAGGAGACGCACTACAGGCGGCTGCTCGTCGCGCCGCACGGCATCCGCAAGGGCCTCCTCGACCGCATCGAGCACGAGGTCGCCAACCACCGGGCAGGGCTCCCGGCCGGGATCCGCATCAAGGTCAACTCGCTCGTCGACGAGGCCATCAGCGACGCGCTGTACCGGGCGTCCCAGGCGGGCGTCCCCGTCGACCTGTGGGTGCGTGGCATCTGCACGATCAAGCCCGGCGTCCCGGGACTCAGCGAGAACATCCGCGTCCGGTCGATCCTCGGACGCTTCCTCGAGCACTCCCGCCTGTTCTGGTTCGCCAACGGGGGGACGCCGACCGTCGGCCTCGGGTCGTCCGACCTGATGCACCGCAACCTCGACCGTCGGGTCGAGGTGCTCGTCAGCCTCACCAATCCGGTTCACGTCGAGCAGATCGGCGCGCTCTTCGACCTGGCCTTCGACGACGGAACGGTCGCCTGGCGCCTCATCGACGAGGAGTGGGCGCCCCGCACGACGAATGACGACGGTGAGCCACTGCTCGACATGCAGGAGTACCTGATCCAGGTCACGGCCTCCCGACGCAAGTGACGACGAAACCCAGGGACGCTCCCACGCCTCGCCTCGTGCAGGCGG
Source organism: uncultured Propionibacteriaceae bacterium (assembly GCA_937988865.1). Taxonomy (GTDB): domain Bacteria; phylum Actinomycetota; class Actinomycetes; order Propionibacteriales; family Propionibacteriaceae; genus CALKHV01. The sequence goes on from CALKHV010000021.1 coordinate 34,230, forward strand.
CGGGCGCGATCGTCTTCCGGGGTCCATCCGACGCCCGGGAGGTGCTGCTCGTCCACCGGCCTGCCTACGACGACTGGACGCTCCCCAAGGGCAAGCCCGACTACGGCGAATACCTCATGAGGACGGCCGTGCGTGAGGTGCTGGAAGAGACCGGGGCGACCATCCGGCTCGGCGTCCCGCTCGGGATGACGACCTACCCGGTGACGAAGGGAACGAAGGAGTCGTGGTGGTGGGTCGGTCACCTCATCTCGCAGGTCGACCGGGCGCCAGACAAGGAAGTCGACAACGCGCCGTGGGTACCGGTCGAGGAGGCCCTCCGCCGACTCACCTGGGACGACGAGCGCGACCTGCTCCACCTCGCCCTCGACCAGCCGCCCACCTCGACGCTGATCGTCCTTCGCCACGGCAAGGCGGTCGACCGCAAGCACTGGACGTCCGAGGACTGGTTGCGTCCCCTCAACGGACGCGGACGCCGACAGAGCCTCCGGCTGGTCCAGCTCCTGTGTGCCTACGGGGTCAACGAGACGATCAGTTCGACGTCGACCCGCTGCGTCCAGACGTTCGCCCCCCACGCGAAGGCACGCGGGATCGAACCCTCCACGGTGCAGGCGCTGAGCGAGGAGGAGGCGGCCCGGCGTCCGGGAGCGGTCACCCGCTACCTGCACTCCCTGGAGGGGCGCCTTCTCGAGCACCCTGACACGGTGGTCGCGATCTGCGGCCACCGGCCGGTCCTGCCGCGCATGTTCGCCGCCCTCGGCGTCGTCGATCGCCCCCTGACCACCGGTTCCGCCGTCGTCATCCACCTCGGCCGCGACGGCGACGTGGTGGCGGTGGAAGACCACCCCGCGCCCTTCTGAACGGCTCGGAAACGAGTGAATTCGCCCGCCATTGATCCGGGGTTCACCTCTCGTTCACGTTGCGGCGGCGATCCGGACAACTGACGTCCCTAGCGTGGGCAGCGTCGGAGGCACTCGGCCTCCATGTCCCTATCGAAGGAACGCAACGACGTGACGATGACTCGCCTCGCCAAGCTGGCCGCTCTGGCCGCTGTCGGCACCCTCAGCCTCACCGCCTGCGGTGGTGGCACGACGGTGACGACGACCGCGGCCACCTCCGCCGCCACCTCGACCTCGACCGCTGCCACGCTCGCCTGCCCCACGGGCAAGCTCGTCGGCGGCGGCTCGACCGCCCAGAAGCTCGCCATGGAAACCCTCACCTCCAACTACGCGGCGGAGTGCGGCAACAAGGCGACGATCGAATACTCCGGCACCGGATCGGGCGCCGGCATCAAGGACTTCTACAACGGCCAGATCGACTTCGCGGGATCTGACTCCGCGCTGAAGTCGGAGCCCAACAAGGACAACGTCATCGAAACGGACAAGGTCGAGGCACGCTGCAGCGCCCCCGGCTGGAACCTTCCCCTGGTCGTGTCCCCGGTGGCGTTCGCCTACAACCTCACCGGTGTCGATGCCCTGACGCTGACCCCCGCCGTGATCGCCGACATCTTCAACGGCAGGATCACCGCCTGGAACGACACCGCGATCGCCGCCCTCAACAGCGGCGTGACGCTGCCCGACACCAAGATCTCGCCCTTCTTCCGCTCCGACGAGTCGGGGACCTCCGAGAACATGCAGAAGTACCTCGCCGCCTCCGCACCCACGAACTGGACCGCTGAGCCGGCCAAGACGTGGGAGGGCACTGCAGGCGAGGGCAAGAAGGGGACGCAGGGTGTCGCCGACGGCGTCAAGGGCGTCGAGGGTGGCTTCGGCTACATCGAGTGGAAGTCGGCGACCGACTCCCAGCTCGGAATCGCTGCCATCGACAACGGTGACGGCGCGGTCGAACTGAACGCAGACAGCGTGGGCAAGTCGCTGCTCGCGGCCGAGGCCGCGGGCTCCGGCAACGACCTCGCGATCAAGCTGAAGTACACCGACCTCGGCGCCGGGGCCTACCCCGCCGTCATGGTGACCTACACGATCGTGTGCTCGACCGGCCTCGCGGCCGACCAGACCGCGGTCCTGCAGGACTTCCTCACCTACGTGGTCGACCCCGACACCCAGGCCGGCATGGTCGACCTCGGTTACGCCCCGCTGCCCGAGGAACTGCGCGCCAAGGTCGCGACGGCCGTCGCCGCCATCAAGTGACCCCTCCCCGACCCCTCACGGTCACCCGTCGAACCACCAGCTGAAACGGGTGCGGCCTCCCCACTCCTCGTGGGGAGGCCGCGTCCACGTCACGGAGAACCATGACTGACATTCAGGACCCGACCCGGGTTCAGCTCCCCCCGCCCAACAAGCGTCCGGACGCAGCGTTCTTCGGCGCCTCGGCGGGGGCGGGTTTCATCATCGCGGCCCTGGTGGCCTTCATCGGGATCTTCCTCCTGGTCACCGCGATCCCGAGCCTGCGCAAGAACACCGTCAACTTCCTGACGTCCACGCAGTGGCAGGTCGGTGAGGGCGACCTGGCCTTCGGCATCGCCGGCATGCTGTGGACCACGGCCCTGTCGTCCGTGGTGGCGATGGTGCTCGCGGTGCCGATCTCCGTCGGGGTCGCCCTGCTCATCACCCAGTACGCGCCCCGAGTGCTCGGCAACACCGTCGGGTTCCTCGTCGACCTGCTGGCGGCTGTGCCGTCCGTGGTCTACGGGCTCTGGGGCGCGGCGATCCTGGCGCCCGCCGTCCAGCCGTTCGCGCAGTGGTTGCAGGACAACCTCGGCTGGTTCCCGCTGTTCGCGCCAGGGCTGGCGTCCAGTGGGTCGGTCTTCGTCGCCTCGATCGTGCTGGCGATCATGATCATTCCCATCGTCACGGCCATCAGCCGTGACGTGTTCGAGCAGACCCCCCGCGACCACATCGAGGCGGCGCTCGCCCTCGGAGCCACGAAGTGGGAGGTCGTGCAGACGGCCGTGCTGCCCTACGGGCGCTCCGGGGTGATCGCGGCGTCCATGCTCGGTCTTGGACGCGCCCTCGGCGAGACCATCGCCGTGATGCTCATCCTGTCGACGACCAACGACACCTCGATCAACTTCTCGCTGTTCGCGGGCGGTGAGACCTTCGCGTCCAAGATCGCCAACAACGCGGCAGAGTTCGACTCCGCCACGAAGACCGGCGCCTACGTCGCAGCGGGCCTCGTACTGTTCGTCGTCACATTCGCGGTCAACGCCGTCGCCCGCGTCATCGCCGCCGGCGGAAAGGCCAGGTCATGAGCGGGCCCGGCACCCTGAACCTGCAGCGCCCCACCGGACGCCGGACCTTCGTCGACGTCACCATGCGCGTCCTGGCCTGGCTCGCGGCCGGCATCGCCATCGTTCCGCTCGTGTGGATCCTCTACACCGTGATCAGCCGCGGGGCGCCCCTGCTATTCACCGCGGAGCCCGACTACACCCGCGTCTGCACCATCGCCGACAGGCCGGCAGACAAGTCCGAGGCCGCGTTCCAGCGGGTCACCGAGTCGGACTGCACCGGCGCCAATCCGGACGCCTCGTACCGCTGGGTCGTCGGCGGTTCGTACGTGGCCGTGGGCGAGAACCTGCGCGCCGACACCAACTCGGTGTCGCGCGACCCCTCGGGACGCGCGGGCACCGTCGTCGGCATGCCGGGCAGCGAAGGGGCCGGATCGATCCGCACGCCCTCGCTGCAGTGGTGGACGACCGACCTCGGCGCCACCCCCGACCAGGTTCCCGGTGGCGGCGTCAAGCACGCCCTCATCGGGACGCTCTGGATCGGCCTGATCTCGTCGGTGATCGCCGTGCCGTTGGGAATCCTGGGCGCGGTCTACCTCGTCGAGTACGCGCGGGGGAAGCGATCGGCGAAGGTCGTGTCATTCCTGGTCGACATCCTGACCGGCGTCCCGTCGATCGTCGCGGCACTGTTCGTCTACGCGGTCCTGATCACGACGCTCGGATGGAGCCGGTCGACCCTCGCAGCCGGGTTGGCCCTCGTCCTGCTCATGTTGCCGACCGTGCTGCGGTCGACGGAGGAGATGCTCAAGCTCGTGCCCGACAGCCTGCGTGAGGCGTCGTACGCCCTGGGCGTCCCGAAGTGGAAGACGATCCTCAGCGTCGTCGTGCCGACGGCCTTCAAGGGCATCGCGACCGGCGTCGTGCTCGGCATGGCCCGCGTCATGGGCGAGACCGCTCCCCTGCTGATCCTGCTCAACTACGCCCGCAACACCAACTGGAGCCCCCTGTCGAACACGATGGGCTCACTGCCCACGATGATCGCCAATGCAGCGAACCTCCCGCAGTCGTACCCCGGCGCCGACCGTGGTTGGGGCGCCGCCCTGACCCTGATCCTGCTCGTGATGGGCCTGAACCTCCTGGCCCGCTGGATCGGGCGTTCCGGCAAGCTCAAGGAAAGATGAGGAATTGCACATGGCCAAGCGCATCGAGGTCAGCGACCTCAACGTCTACTACGGGAAGTTCCAGGCGGTGAAGGACGTCGCCCTCACCGTCGAACCGCGGTCGGTCACGGCCTTCATCGGACCGTCGGGCTGTGGCAAGTCGACGGTGCTCCGCACCCTCAACCGCATGCACGAGGTGATCCCCGGCGCCTATTGCACGGGCAGCGTCCTACTCGACGGCGCCGACCTGTACGCCGACGGCGTCGATCCGGTGGCCGTCCGTCGACTGGTCGGCATGGTGTTCCAGCGTCCGAACCCGTTCCCTGCCATGTCGATCTACGACAATGTCGTGGCGGGACTGCGGCTGAACGGCGTCCGCGACAAGGGAGTGCTGGACGAGGCGGCCGAACGGTCGCTCAGGGCGGCCAACCTCTGGACCGAGGTGAAGGACCGCCTCGGCCGGGCCGGCGTCGGCCTGTCGGGTGGCCAGCAGCAGCGACTCTGCATCGCCCGGGCCATCGCCGTCTCACCCGAGGTGCTCCTCATGGACGAACCCTGCTCGGCGCTCGACCCCATCTCGACCCTGGCGATCGAGGACCTGATCCAGCAACTGAAGGACGAGTACACCGTCGTCATCGTGACGCACAACATGCAGCAGGCCGCCCGCGTCAGCGACCAGACCGCGTTCTTCAACCTCGAGGCCGCAGGTCAGCCGGGGCAGCTCGTCGAGATGGATGCGACGGAGAAGATCTTCTCGAACCCGTCGGTGAAGGCCACGGAGGACTACATCACCGGACGCTTCGGCTGAGCCTCGGGGCTGTGGACCGACTTCGGGTGCATGGCAGGATGGTGGGGACGCAGGGAGGTCTGATGGCAGGCGCAGGGTGGTACCCCGATCCGGGTGGCCAGGTGGGCATGTTCCGCTACTGGGACGGTCAGTCCTGGTCGCCCACCGTCACGCCCAACCCGGCCGGCGCCATGATCCCCGGCACGTCAGTCCCCGAGCCTCATCCGGTGGCGCCCCAAGCCCAGCAGCAGCCCCAACCGGGCCAGGGCTGGAACGCCTACCAGCCCATGACCGTGCGTCCGGGGCCCCAGTACGATTTCGCGGGAGCCGGGGGCGCCCAACCCACCGCGAGACGACGGGCCGGCATGTGGTGGCTCATGCTCGTGGCGCTCGTGATGGCCGTCGTGCTGTTCGCCTGGTGGGGCCTCAACAAGGCCGGCGTCGGCGCGCTGGGCGGTGAGCCGGTCGGCAACCCCACCGAAGAGGTGTGCCCCCGCAGCTCGGTGCTGGACGTCACCCCGGGCGGCACGACCGTCGATGGACGCGTGCACGGCGGCAAGCTGAGCTATCCCCAACTACCGGTACCGCCGTGGAACAACCCCACGAGTGAGTACCGCGTCCCGTTCGGACGCAACGCCCTCAGCCAGGAAATCATGGTCGAGAGCAACTACAAGCCCAACCAGAGCTGGGTGGCCAGCGTGCTGGTGGCGGAGCTCGCGGCCGGGGACGGCTTCTTCAGTCCCGAGGCCGGGATGGAGATCGTCGGCCGCTGCATCGTCGGCACCTTCTACGGCGACGCGGTGGTCGAACGGGACGACGTCGTCAACAAGGCGACAACCGTCGACGGACATGACGCCTGGCTGCTCGAGACCCACCTCACCTTCGACATCCCCGGCCTCCGGACGAAGGGCGAGCTCGCGCTCATCATGATCGTCAACACAGGCCTCGACTCGAACTCGATCTTCTACGCGTCCATCCCCGACACCGTGCCGCAGTACGTCCAGCCGGCGCGCGATGCCATGAAGGCCCTCACCGTCGATTGACGCCCACCGGCGCTTTTGTGACACATGTCACACTTGGCCCATGAGACGCTCTCACGCGGCAGCGATCGGGATCACCTCCTCGGCGCTGGGCGTCGCCGCAGGCCATGCCGTGTCGAGCGTCACCTCACCCCAGGCGTCGCCGGTCGTCGCCGTGGGTGGCGCGGTCATCGATCGTGTGCCCACGTGGCTCAAGGAGTTCGCGGTCGCCACCTTCGGCACCGCCGACAAGGCAGTCCTGATCGGTTCCGTGCTCCTCGTCCTCGCCCTGTTCTCGGCGGGCATCGGCGTCCTGGCGATCCACAGTCGCCGCCTCGCCCTCGTCGGCGTCCTCGTCCTGGGGACGCTCGCGAGCATCGCGGCGCTCGTGCGTCCCGACACCGGCGCCTTCGCCCTCCTTCCCGGAGTGGTCACCACGGCCGTCGCCTGGTTCGCGCTCGATGTCCAGCTGCGCTGGCTGACGCCGCGGACGTCACGCAGGTACGGAAGCGAAGAACCATCGACGGTCGACGCGTCCACGGTCGAGCGGCGACGCTTCCTCACCGCGACCGGCGGCACCATCGTGGCTGCCGGGCTCCTGGCCGCCCTCGGGAAGGCCCTCACGAGGACGCCGGCCCAGCCACTGGTACTGCCGCCCAACCCCACACCGTCCCCACCCCTCCCCGGGTCGCTCGAAGCGAAGGTCGTCGGCATCACGCCCCTGCGCACGCCCACGAGCGACTTCTACCGCATCGACACTGCGCTCGTGATCCCACAGCTCGATCCTGACGAGTGGTTGCTGACCATCGACGGCTTGGTCGGCGCCCCCTACACACTGACCATGGCCCAACTGCTCGAGTTCCCCCTCGTGGAGCGCGACATCACCCTCACCTGCGTCTCGAACGAGATCGGGGGGTATCTCTGCGGGTCAACCCGCTGGCGGGGCGTCCTCGTCGCCGATCTCCTGCGTCGGGCCAAGCCGGACGCAGCCGCCGACATGGTGCTCAGCCGGTCGATGGACGGCTTCACGGCCAGCACTCCGCTGGACGTGCTGCTGGACGGCCGGGACGCCATGATCGCGCTCGCCATGGACGGGGAACCCCTCCCGCCCCTGCACGGGGCGCCGGCGCGCCTGCTCACCCCTGGTCTCTACGGCTACGTCGGCGCGACCAAGTGGCTGACCCGGCTGACCGTGACCAGGTTCGAGGCCGAACAGGCCTACTGGACCCGGCGCGGATGGAGCGACCACGGGCCCGTCAAGGCAGCCACCCGGATCGACACGCCACGTGGCCAGTTGCCGGCAGGGTCGGTGCCCATCGCCGGGGTCGCCTGGGCCACCCACAAGGGCGTGAAGGCCGTCCAGGTCAGCATCGACGACGGGCCCTGGGTCGACGCAACGCTCGGTACCGACGTCGGTGTGGACTACTGGCGCCAGTGGTACCTGCCGTGGGACGCAACGAAGGGCGACCACCGGATCGCGGCCCGCATGATCGACGGCAATTCCGAGGTGCAGACGGCGGCCATCACGGGAGTCCTGCCCGACGGTCCCACCGGCCACCACGTCATCGACGTGTCGGTCACCTGAGCCTCAGCCGCACTCCACCAACCCCAGGGACGCCTTGAGCTCCAGCACACGCGTCACGTGCTCGTTCAGACCGTCCGCGAACCCCCGGTCGGAGGCCACGCGGTCGAGCACGCCACCCACCATGGCCTCGATGCTCGTGGGGTCGGCGTCGATGACGATGTCGCCGCCCGCCGCGATGAACCGGACGCCGCGCTCGCGATTCGGTACCGCACCCACGGACGCAGCCGCCCCCAGGTCGTCAGAGATCACCACGCCCTGCCAGCCCAGCTTCTGGCGCAGCAACCCGGTGACGATCGCGGCGGAGTGCACGGCGGGGACGCCCGGGTCGATCTTCGAGTAGATCGCCGACGACACCATCACCGACGACACGCCCGCGTTCATGGCGGCGCTGAACGGCTTCAGGAAGGGGTCGTCCGCGGTGGTCCGGTCATCGACGGCCACGCCGAAATCGGTGTTGGTCGTGACGCGCCCGAGCCCCGGGAAGTGCTTGACGGCCGTTGCGACGTGCGCGTCCGACAGGCCCTTGACCACCGACTCGACCGACACCGCCACGTCGCCCGGCTCTGACCCGAAGTTGCGCCTGAGCGCACCGATCGGGGCGTTGTCGGCCAGCAGACTGCTCGGCACCGTGTCGGCCACGGGTGCGAGGTTGTACCGGACGCCCGCCCGCTTCATCTCGGTCCCCCACGCAGCCCACGAGGAGCGGAGCCGGTCAGCGTCCATCTGGCCCTGGACGCGCGCGCTGGGAATGGTGGAGAAGCCCGTGCCCTGCAGGCGCTGGACGAGCCCGCCCTCCTGGTCTGCGGCGATCAGGACGGGGATGCCGCCCTCACCGAGGGCTGCGATCTCCATGCTCTGGACGGCGGTGCCGGCGACGCCCACGTTCCGGGCACCGAGGTACAGCACCGAACCGAGGTGGAACTCGGTGACGACCGAGGCCAGACTGTCGGGGACGCGGGTGCTCGTCGTGCCGACCATGAAGAGCTGTCCGACCTTCTGGTCGGTCGTCAGGGACGCCGCCAACGCGCTGCAGGACGCCGCCTTCGACGGTGTGGGAACGGTCGATTCGACGGGCTCGGGGACGCTGGCCGACGCACTCCCGGTCGCCTCACTGTCGGTGGACGCGCTCCGGGTCGCCGAACTGGCCGCCGCCGGCGATGAGGACGTCGTCGGAACAGGTCCGGACGCGCACGCTGTCACCAGACATGCCGCGACGACCCCGACGAAGGTCGCGCGAAGGGTAGCGCGGGGGCTCATGCCTCGCCCAGCTCCGCAACCGGACGCGTCCGGGCCTCGTGCAGGGCGAGCAGGGCGTTCTCGACGACCTCGGTCAGGGCAGGGTGAATCCAGTACTGGCCGCGGGCCATCGAGTAAGCGTCCAGACCGAAACTCATGGCCTGCACCAGGGGCTGCAGCAACGTGGACGCCTGGGGGCCGATGATGTGGGCGCCGAGCACCTGTCCGGTCTCTCGATCGCCCAACAGCTTCACGAAGTGGTCACGGTCCTCCAGCGCCCAGCCGTACGCGACCGTCCCGTAGTCCTGGGACGCCGCCACGTAGTCCACCCCGGCGGCCACGAGGGCCGCCTCCGTCGACCCCACAGAAGCCACCTGCGGGTGCGAGAAGATCGCGTGCGGCACGAAGCGATGGTCGGACTCGATGAGGTCGTCGGGGTGCAGCAGATTGTGCTGCACCACGCGCATCTCGTGATTCGCCACGTGCTTCAACTGCTCGTGGCTGCTGACGTCGCCCAGGGCCCAGATGTGGGGGCTGGTCGTGCGCTGGTGGGCGTCCACGACGACGTAGTCGTCTTCGTCCAGTTCGACACCGGCAGCCCGGACGTTGAGCGATTCGGTGTTGGGGTGGCGTCCTGTGGCGATCAGCACGACGTCGGCGGGGTAGGTGTACTCGACGCCGTTGGCGTCCTCGGTCACGACCTCGACCCCCGCGTCCACCTTCTCGATGGCGACCACGTGCTGGTTGAGGCGCACGGGGACGCGCGCGGCGAGCAGGTCGGTGAACCGGTGCGAGATGTCGGCGTCCTCGCGGCGCAGGAGTGCCTCGGAGCGGTGGACCACCGTGACCTTCGCCCCGAACCCGGAGAAGATGTGCGCGAACTCGCCGGCCACGTAGCCGCCGCCGATGATGACCATGCGACGGGGCAGCTCGGGCAGGCGCATCACCGTGTCGGACGTGTGGATGTGCCGTCGGACCTCCGGGTCCTCCATGCCGGGGAACGGCGGGACGATGGGGTGCGATCCCGTCGCGAGGACGATCCGGTCGGCGCTCAGGCGGTAGTCCCCGACCTGGAGCGAGTGGGCGTCCAGGAAGCTCGCCTGATAGGGGAAGAGGGTCACGTTCGCCGACGTCGTCCGCCATTCGCGACCGGACGCGACGATGGGATCGATGCGTCCGAAGATGCGGTCGCGGGCGGCCTCGAACGAGATCCCGCGCAGCGCCAGGTCGACGCCGACGTGACGTGCGTCCAGGGGTGAGACGGCGTAGTCAGCGGGCAGCACGAACATCTTGGTGGGGATGCAGCCGACGTTGAGGCAGGTGCCGCCGAACGTCCCGCGGTCGATCAGCGCGATCCGCAGGTCGTCGAAGCGCTCGTCGATCAGGGAGTTGCCGCTGCCGGACCCGATGATGCACAGGTCGAAGTGCTCCATGTCAGTGCCCGCTGCGCAGGATCAGGCCCACCACGGGCATCGCCACGCGCGCCGGAGCCACCTTGGCCACGCCCGCCTGGAGGCCGTTGAATCGTCCGTCCACCACGTGTGGCGCACCGCGGTCGAGTGCCCGGAAGGCCGAGTTGACGGCCTGCTGGGGGGTGCGGCGGCGGGTCAGCACGTGCTCCGCGTCCGCTGCGGCGAAGAAGCCCGTGTCGGTCGGGCCGGGGCACAGGGCCGTGACCTTCACGCCGTGCGGCCTCAGCTCGCTCCACAGGCCCTGCGTGAACGACAGGACGAACGCCTTCGTCGCCGCGTACAACGCCATGCCCGGCATCGGCTGGAAGGAGGCGGTGCTGGCCACGTTGATGATCGTCCCGGTACCGGCCTCGACCATGGCCGGCGCGAACAGGCGGCACAGGTGCGCGACCGCGGCCACGTTCACCTCGACCTCGTCGGTCAGCCGCTGGGCGTCTGTGTCGACGAAGTCCCCCACCGTGGCGAAACCGGCATTGTTGACCAGCACGTCGACCACGATGCCCTCGCGTCCCAACTCGGACGCCAACTCCTCTCGCGCGCCCGCCTGCGACAGGTCGGTGGTCTTGACGACCACCTGCGTCCCGCCCTCGGCGAAGGCGTTCGCCATGGCCTCCAGCACCTCGGTCGACCGGGCCACGAGCACCAGCGAATGCCCGCGTCCGGCCAGTTGTGCTGCGAATTCCTTGCCCAGGCCACCCGTTGCGCCCGTGATCAGTGCCCACGTCATGGGCCCCAGCCTACGAGACGACGACGACCTTGCTCTCCGTGTGCCCGCCCGCCACGACGACGAGCGTCCACGTTCCGGGATCAAGGGTGACGCCCGCCTCGTACGACTGCCACGAACCGCCGCCGTCGACGAGCGTTGCGTCCACCTCGCGCACCACGACATCGGACGCGTCCCGCACCTGCACGGTCACCGCCCCCAGCTCGGGCCTGACTTCGCCCGTGATGTCGACGTTTCCGGCGGGCAGTGCCTCCCCCTGCTGCGGGGTCGTCACCCAGACGAATCCCAGCGGCGTCAGGCCCCTGCGGTAGAACGGGTTGTCCGGCGCACCGAGGATGGGCAGGTCGGCCTTGCCGTCAACCAGCACCACCACCGAGCGGACGCCGTCAGGGTCACCGACGACCGCCGTCACGGTGTAGACGAGCTGGTTGATGGCCTCGTCCGCGCGCGTGGTGTCGGTGAAGGACGCGAAGGCGGATTCGCTGAGGTCGACGGTGATCCGGTCGCCCACCAGCGTGGCCGAGTTCACCTGCCCGGACGCCCACCGCGATACGTAGTCCGGGTCGAGTGGGGCGAGGTTGAGCAGGGCCGAGACGGCGGAGACCAGTGCGTCGGGAGCCTGGGCCCCAGGACGAGGCACGTCACGGAACTCGCGGTAGAGCAGCCCGTCGCGTCCGACGTAGTACAGCGGTGTGGCGGCGGTGGTCGCAGCGGTTGGGGTGGCAGGGGTCGTGCTCGGCGACGTCGGCATCGCGGACGTCGGCACGGCCAGGCTCGGGGGCGTGGAGGTGCGGGGCAGCACGAACGGTGTCGCCACCCCCAGCGCCACCACCGCGATGGCGGCCACTGCCAGCCAGCGGAGGGTCGGGCGGGTCTGTGGCTCGTCGTCGGCGTCCGCCTCGATGGCCGCCAACAGGTCAGCGAAGCGATCGGGGGGGTGCACCCCGGACGCCTCGACGTGGAGCGCGCCACGCAGCAGTTGGGTGACCTCGTCGTCGGGTTCGAGGCCGAGTGGGGTGGGCGTCGCGTCCATCATCATCGACCTTCCCTCAGGGTGTCGGCGAGGGCGGCGCGCAGCGCCTGCACCCCGCGGTGGGCATGGGACTTCACCGCGCCGCGCGAGATGCCGAGCGTCTCGGCGATCTCGGCCTCGGTGGCTTCGGAGTAGTACCGCAGCACCAGCACCTCCTGCTGCCGCTGGGGAAGCGTCCGCAGGGCCCTCAGGACCTCGTCGTGGGTCTCGTGACGTCCGGTGAGTTCCTCGGGGCCGGGCGGAGTGGTCTCCTCGGGGCGGTAGCGCTGCACCACGTCCCGGTGGCGGTGCGCCGACCGGCAGCGGTTGACGACCGCCGTGCGCAGGTAGGCCGCGGCATGGCCGTCGGTCTCGAACTGGGTGCGTCGCTGGTGCACCGCCACCATGGCGTCCTGGACGATCTCCTCGGCCTGGTCACTCGACCCCAGCATGAGGGTGGCAAGGCGCACCATCGGCGTCCATCTGGACGTGTAGAAGTCGCGCAGCCACGAGTCGTCCCGGATGGCCCCATCAGCCACGGTTCGCTCCTCGCACAGGGTGCTCACACTGGGGCAACGCGCGACAGGCGCTGCCTGTTGACATCAGATTCCAGCGTACGAGTGCAAACCGCTCACGAGCAGGTTGATTCCGACGAAGTTGAACCAGAACGTGGCCACGCCGACCACCGCGATCCATGCGGCCCCGCGTCCCCGCCACCCGGCGGTCGCACGCGCATGGAGGTACGCGGCGTAGACCACCCACGTCACGAACGCCCAGGTCTCCTTGGGGTCCCAGCCCCAGTAGCGTCCCCACGCGAACTCGGCCCAGATCGATCCGGCGGCGACGGTGAAGGTCCAGATGGGGAAGGCGAAGGCGTGGGCACGGTAGGCGAAAGTGTCCAGTTCCCTCAGCCCGGGGAGTCGGGCGAGGTATCCGGAAGACGCACCCTTCGACTCGGCCCGCGCCTTCAGCAGGTAGATGATGCTGGCCGCCGCCCCGACGTTGAAGGCGGCCGCCGAGATGCAGGCCGCGACGATGTGGATGATGAACCAGACCGAGTGCAGGGCGGGCACGAGTGGGGCGACAGCCACGTGCAGCACCGTCGCCGCGAGGCCGTTGCCGACCGAGAGGAGCAGGGTGGTGGGCAGGCCCAGCCACCGCTTGCCGAACCAGATCGCGAGCACCAGGTAGGCCACCACCACGAAGAGCAGGGACGCCGTGACGAACTCGTACATGTTGCCCCAAGGGGCACGCTGGGCGGCTATGCCTCTGGCGACCACACCGGTGCCGTGGGCCAGCGCTCCGAGGATCGTCAGATTGAGGCCGAGCCGACACCACATCTCGACGCTGGCGCCGCGGGCCTTCGCGCCGGGGTCGTCGGCCGTCGGGGCCAGCCCCCGCGCCGCCGCCCATTCGGCCGAGTGCGCCATGAACGCCAGCAGGTAGAGCACGGCCGCAGTCACGATGCCCAGTGCGGACAGCTGTTCAACGGTCATGGTGTCTCCTCGCTCGTCGGTTCGGCCCTGACCCCGGCGGCGGCGACGAGGTCGGCCACATCGTCGGAGAGGCCGGTGCGTGCGTCCGCCCGGTCGAGGCCGGCGGCCTCGAGGCCAAGGCTGCCATCCGGACGCTCGATCGTGCGAATCCACAACCGACGCGGACGCACGAACAGGCTGAGACACAGTCCCAGGACGGCCACGGCGACACCGCCCATCGTGAGCGGCAGTCCGGGTGTCGACGAGATCTGGAGCTTCGTCCAGCGCGAGTAGCCGTCGAACGTGAGGCTGCCGCGTCCGTCGGGCAGGTCGACGGTCTCCCCCGGCTTGAGGGCGAAGCGCACCGGTTGGTCCCCGTTCATGACCTGGGTGAGGCCCTCGGGGTTGAAGGTGTACAGATTCTCCGGAACCCCGGTCGACACCACGGGGGCGCCGTACCAGGCGGTCAGGAACAACTGTGGATTCAGCGCGTCGGGGAAGATCGAGCGCGGACCCTGTTCGTCAACCACCGCGGTCGGCAGGAAGTATCCCTGGAACACCAGGCGGTCGGGTCGGGCGTCCGGCACCTTGATGACGGTCAGGGAACTGAAGTTGCCGTCCTGCGGCACCGTGACCGCCGGACCTGAGTAGGCCACCTGACCCGACCCGTCGGTGACGGTGACGTGGGCGGCGTAGCCGTGCCCGAGCAGGTGGACGAGCGTCCCGCCGACGTTGAGCGGGTGGTTGACCTGCAGCACCTGGTTGGTGGTCGCGCCGTCGACCGTGAGGGCGACGTCGGCGGTGAACTCGCGGGCAGCCCCGCGCTGCACCTCGCCGGTCTCGAACCTCACGGTGAAGGTGTTCAGCTTCACCGTGAACGGCTTGAGCCGATCGGTGTCGACCCATCCCCCGGCCTTGAAATCGTCGTACTGCGTGATGTTGTTGCTGAATCCCTGCCCCTCGACGATCACGGAGGTGCCCTTGAAGCCCATCAGCTGGCTCACCGCGACCCCGATGAGCACGAAGATCAGGGCGAGGTGGAACAGCAGGTTGCCCAGCTCGCGCAGGTACCCGCGCTCGGCCGAGATGCCGTCGTCCGATCGGACGACGCGGAAGTGCTTCGACCGCAGCCACTCGTCGGCCTTGTCGAGCGCGTCCTCGCCGTCACCGTCGACCACACCGGACGCGTACTCCCCGAGCCGGTCCAGTCGCCTGGGGACGCGGGGCGGAGGCTTGCGGACGCCCCTCGCGTACACCGCGATCCGGGGCAGGATGCACCCGATCAGCGAGACGAAGAGCAACAGGTAGATGGCGCTGAACCAGGGCGAGCGGTAGACGTCGTAGAGGCCCAGCGGGGTGTAGATGCGGTCCAGGGTCGGGTGGGCGGCGCGGAAGTCACGCACCCTCAAGAGGGACGCCGACCGTTGCGGGATCAGCGAGCCTGGGATGGCCGCGAGGGCGACGAGAAAGAGGAGCACGAGGGCGGTACGCATGCTGGTGAGCTGCGTCCAGACCCAGCGCGCCATCTCTCGTGCCCCATAGTCCCGGGCCTCGGACTCGGGGGGCGGTTCGACGGTGGACATCAGATCGGCGTCCCCCAGGAGCCTGCCCACTGCCGCATGACGCCGATCGCGGCGTCCCAGAGACCGCTCACCATCACGATGCCGACCGCGACCATCATCACGCCACCTGCCCGCTGGACCGCGAGCTGGTGGCGCTTCACCCACGCGATCGCCGAAGCGGCCCGCGCCATGGCGAGCCCCACCACGATGAAGGGAAGACCGAGCCCCATGGCGTAGCAGAAGGCGAGGAATCCACCCCTCAAGGCTGAGCCCTCGTTGAGCGACAGGCTGAGCACGACCGAGAGTGCCGGGCCGATGCACGGCGTCCAGCCGAGACCGAAAGCCACCCCGAGCAGGGGCGCTGCGACGATCCCCAGCCGGGGGACGCGATGCACCCGCAGCTCGCGCTGACCCAACGGGACCAGCCCCATGAAGACCAACCCCAACACGATGCAGACCACTCCGACGCCGACGGTGATGGCCCGCTGGTGCTCGACGAGCGTGCGTCCCAGCGTCCCCACGAGGGCCCCGGACGCGACGAAGACTGTCGAGAACCCGAGCACGAAGAGGCTGGTGCCGGCGAGCATGCGTCCGCGGTGGGCACGTCCCTCGATCACCTCGGACGCCCCGAGGCCCGTCGCGAACGACAGGTAACCGGGTAGCAGCGGCAGGACGCAGGGTGAGAAGAAGCTCACCAGTCCCGCGAGCACGGCCACCGGAATGGCGAGGAGCATCGAACCGCCGATGGCGTCACGTGCCCAGGAGCCGATGTCCAGCGGCACCAGCGCGAGCAGCCCGACCATCGCGGGGATCATGCGCCGGCCGCCACGTCGTCGATCGTCCCGATGAGGGTGCTGGCGGTGACCTCGCCGAGGATGCGCGCGGCCACGCGTCCCTGCTGGTCGATGACGACCGTGCTGGGGATGGCGCGCGGCGGCAGGGCGGTGAACGTCAGCAGCAGCTCACCGTCGGGGTCGAAGAAGCTGGGGAAGGTGACGCCGCTGGCGCGCGTGAAGGCGAGCGCGGTGTCGACGGAGTAGTCGCGCGTGTTGATGCCGACGAGTTGGGCCACCTCGGCGCGCGCCGCGGCCGCCTTCACCAGTTCCGGCACCTCGTGGCGGCACGGTTCGCACCACGACCCCCACACGTTGACGACGATCACCTTGCCCGCGAAGTCAGCCGTCGTGAGGGGCTTGCCCTCCAGATCGGTGCCGGTGAGCACCGGTGCTGCGACGCGCTCTGCGGGCGCAATGCGCGTGTAGGACCCGTCACCCTGGGCGAAGCCGGCGTCCGTGTCGGTACTGCTCGCGCCACAGGAGGCCAACGCCACGGCACCCACCGTGGCGGCCACGACCAGGACGCGGCGAGAAAGCATCAGACCCCGGTGGAGAAGTTCGAGGAGGCCTTTTCGCGCAGCAGGTCACGCGCCGGCTCGGCGTAGCTCACTCGCACCACCCGTCCGGAGCGGAAGTGGAAGCTCGTCAGGCTCGCCACCGTGCACTCGCGTGACCGCGGGTCGTGCATGAGTCGGCGTCCTTCGGCGTCGCAGCGGGCCATCCAGATGGGCAGTTGGTGGCTGACCATCAGGGCCTCACCACCATCGCCGGCACGCGTCGCCGCGTCGGCGATGGCCGCACGCATGCGGGCCGCGATCGCCGTGTACGGCTCACCCCAACTCGGACGCAAGGGGTTGCGCAGCAGCAGCCAGTTCCTCGGGTTCTTGAGCGCGGCGTTGTCACCGCCGAAAACCATGCCCTGGAAGGCGTTGGCGGCCTCGATCACGCGATGGTCGATCGTGACCTCGAGAGAAGGGTGACGCTCGGCAATGGGAGCCATGGTCTCGCGGGCACGCTCCAGCGGAGAAGTCACGAGGTGCGTGAGGTGGGCGTCGGCCAGGTGGTCGGCGATCCGCGCGGCCATGTCGCGTCCGCGTTCGGACAGGTGGAAGTCGGGCAGACGTCCGTAGAGGACGCCGGTGGGGTTGTGCACTTCGCCGTGGCGAAGCACGTGGACGATGTTCGTGGTCACGTTCGATCCTCCGTCACGGAACTGCCCTCACGCCTGGTTCGTCAGGCTTCGGCGCCGGCGCTTCCGCTCCGACGGACGCGTGACGACGTCACCGCGGGCGAGCATCTCGGTGCGGCGTTGCTGGGCGAACGCAGCCAGCGCGTCGACGAGCACGATCGCCGACGGCTCGGGCGCCACCACGTCGACACGGAGCCCGTGCTCCCGACAGGTCTCGGCCGTCTGCGGGCCGATGGCCGCGATGATCGACGACGCATGGGGCTTGCCGGCGATCCCCACGAGATTGCGGACGGTCGACGACGAGGCGAACACGACGGCGTCGAACTTGCCGGTCTTGATGGCTTCACGCGTCTCGGCGGGCGGGGGCGCGGCGCGGACGGTGCGATAGGCCGTGACGTCCTCGACCTCCCAGCCCAACTCGGTGAGTCCACTGATCAGGACCTCGGTCGCGATGTCGGCGCGGGGAAGGAACACGCGATTGATGGGGTCGAGCACGTCGTCGTAGGCAGGGAACTCGGCGGCGAGTCCCGCTGCCGAGTGCTCGCCCACGGGCACGAGGTCGGGCACGATCCCCCACGACTTCAGTGCGGCCGCCGTCGTGTTTCCCACGGCCGCGACCCGCAGGCCGGCGAAGGCGCGCGCGTCCAGTCCGTACTCGTCGAACTTCTCGCTCACGGCGCGCACTGCGTTCATCGACGTGAACACGACCCATTCGAAGCGTCCCTCGACCAGTCCACGGATGGCCTTGTCCATCTGTTGCGGCGACCTCGGGGGCTCGACCGCGATGGTGGGCACCTCTTCGACGTGGGCGCCGTAACTGTGGAGTCGCGCGTTCAGCGACCAGGCCTGGTCCTTCGTGCGCGGCACGAGGACGCGCCAACCGAAGAGGCTCTTCGACTCGAACCAGTCGAGGTCGCTGCGCTCGCCGACTGCTCGTCCGAGCATGATGTGCATCTGCGTCTCGGGGCCCACCTGCTGCGCCATGATCATCGTCGACAACCCCGCCAGGGTGCAGCTCTGCGACGACTGGCGGGTGGAGCCTCCGTTGAGGGTGACCAGGACGGGCTCGTCGGACGCACGACCGGACGCAACCGCGTGATCGATGAACCGATCGACGTGGCCCGCGCGGGTATTGACCACGAGGGTCGCCGTCGGCGACCAGGCGACCTCGCCCTCGCGTCCGAACCGTCCGTCGAGTGCGCTGACCAACTGGACGTCGCCGGCCTGCAGCGCCACACCCGCGTACTCCGGGATGGCGGTGAGGCTCGACACGCCCGGGATGATCTCGATGTCGAGGCCCGCCTGTCCGCAGGCGGCCACCTCCTGGGCGGCGCCGCCGTCCATGAAGGGGTCACCCAGCACGAGCCGGACGACACTGTGCGCCTCCTCGGCGGCCCGGATCACCGCGGCGACCCGGCTCGTCACGGGGGCGATGGGCGTGTCGGAGCTGTCACCGAACGACGCGATGATCGCGTGGCGTCCCACCTTCACCGCGTGGTGGTCGAGCAGGGGACGCAGGGCCTCGTGGTCGAGCAGGATGATGTCGGCGTCCGAGATGGCCTGGACAGCCGCGAGCGTCATGAGGCTGGGGTCCCCGGGGCCGACGCCCACAAAGCTCACGCGGCCCACGGATTGGGCGACCGTCGAATCAGCCACCGTCATCCCGCCTCCGTCTCGTCGACCCACGCGAACTCGCCATCCTTTGCGCCTTTTCTCCCAGCATCGGCGCCCAGAGTCAAATCTGTGGTCACGTGTCCTCCCCGGATTGGTCCCGGTGGGCCTCGTGGTAAGCGAGGATCTGCAATTCCTGGGCGAAGTCGACGGAGCGGAGTGCTACGTCCGGCGGAACGTCCAGCACGACGGGCGCGAAGTTGAGGATGCTCCGGATTCCGGACGCAACGAGGCGATCGACCGTTGACTGGGCGACGGCGGGCGGCGTGGTGACGACGGCGATGTTGGCCCTGCTGCGGCGCACGATCTCTTCGAGTTGTGAGTCGTCACTGATCTCGACGCGCGAGACCACAGAACCGATGATGTCGGGATTGGTGTCGATCAGGGCGACCAGGCGAAACCCCCGGGACGCGAGACCCGAGTGCCGGGCGAGGGCCTGACCCAGGTTGCCCGCACCGACGAGCACGACGCGCCACGTGTGTTCAGAACCCACGTGGACGCCGATCTCGTGGATGAGAAGGTCGACGTCGTAGCCGACACCGCGCGTCCCGTAGGAACCGAAGTGCGACAGGTCGCGTCGCAGCAGCGCAGGTTGCACCGCAGAGGCCTCGGCGAGTTCGTTCGAGCTGACGGTCTTCACGCCCTGCTCTGCCAGTTCCTCGAGCGCACGCAGGTATCCGGGCAGCCGGATGATGGTTGCCTCGGAGATTTCCCGGTTGGCGGCCGGAGTCTGGCTGTGGGGCACCGTGCTCCTGTCGGGTCGATCATCGAGTGGCCCCGACGATTGGGTGTATTCGATCACAAATCGGGCAGAGGGTGTATACCCTCGCCCCGCAGCGCCCGGTGAAGGGCCTCGGCGTCGAGCGTCCAGTAGGCGATGACGCGGTCGTCCACCAGCACGACCGGCACGTGGTCGCCCCAGCGCGCCCGGAGGTCTGCGTCCGCATCGACGTCGATGCGGGTCCAGTCGGAGTAGTGGGCCCGGCAGACGTCGGCCACGATCGCCTCGGCAATGTCGCAGAGGTGGCATCCCTGCCGACTGACGACCGCAACGCGAGCCTGTGTCATCGAGCCCCCTGGATCAGCTTCGGGTACGACAAAGCCCGCAGCCCCGTGACGAGGCATGCGGGTTGTTCGAGTCGTGTGGCGCCCGAGGACTCAGCGACCGGCGCGACGACGCTGGATGCGCGTCTTCTTGAGCAGCTTGCGGTGCTTCTTCTTCGCCATGCGCTTGCGACGCTTCTTGATGACAGAACCCACGGTCGACCTTTCAGATCCGCCCGGAGGGCGGGATGTGTACTCAACTGCCGGACGATTCCCGTCCGACGCCGGATGGTCACTTTACCGGGCCCGGACCCGGTTGCGGAAATCAGTGCGTCCGCTGGGCCATGGCAACGCTCGCGTCACGACACGCCTGCATGGCTGCGAGAAAGGCGGCCCGCACCGCGCGCTCGTCGAGCACGCGGAGGGCGGCCGCCGTCGTCCCGCCCGGTGAGGTCACGTTCTCGCGGAGCACGGCCGGATGTTCACCCGACTCCTTGAGCAGGGTGGCCGAGCCGAGGAGGGTCTGCACCGCGAGTTCGCGCGCGATCGGACGCGGCAGCCCCAGATGGACGCCGGCCTCGATCATGGCGTCAGCGACGTAGAAGAGGTAGGCCGGACCAGAGCCGGAGACGGCCGTGACGGCGTCCTGGTACTTCTCTTCGACGACCACCACCTCACCCACCGCGCGCATGATCTGCTCCGCGCGTGCCGTGTGCCCGGACGTGGCGCTGGTTCCGGGCGACACGGCAGACATGCCCACCCCGAC
Organism: uncultured Propionibacteriaceae bacterium; assembly: GCA_937988865.1. Lineage (GTDB taxonomy): Bacteria > Actinomycetota > Actinomycetes > Propionibacteriales > Propionibacteriaceae > CALKHV01. The sequence goes on from CALKHV010000021.1 coordinate 54,949, forward strand.
CTTGGCCGGGGTGTTGGGCATCACGCGGACGACCGGCTGGCCGGGCGCCACGTGCGCCTCGAGCTGGGCGAGCGTCAGGCCCGCCGCCAGGCTGATGACGACCGCGTCCGGGTCGAGGGACGCGCTGATCTGGTCGAGCAGGGCGGGCACGTCGTGCGGCTTCACGACGACGAGCACGGCCTCGGCGCCGGACACCGCGTCCACGGCATCTTCGGCGAACCGGACGCCGTAGGTCGCGACCAGCTCGTCGGACCGCTCGACCCGGACGTCCGTGACCGTCAGGTCAGACCCGCTCATCCCTGCCCGCACGAGGCCCGACAGCACCGCCTCGCCCATCATGCCGACGCCGAGCAGCGCCACCTTCACCGGTTGGCCACCAGTTCGGCCACCTGGACCGCGTTCAGCGCGGCCCCCTTGCGAAGGTTGTCGTTGGAGCAGAACAGCACCAGGCCCTTGCCCTCGGGGGCGGACTGGTCGCGACGGATTCGTCCGACGAAGGACGCGTCCTTGCCGGCGGCGTCCAGGGGGGTGGGGATGTCCATGAGTTCGACGCCCGGGGCGGCCGCGAGGAGCGCCGTGGCCTCCTCAGGGCTGATGTCACGCTCGAACTCCGCGTGGATGGCCAGCGAATGGCCGGTGAACACCGGCACCCGGACGCACGTACCGGCCACGAGCAGGTCGGGGAGGTGGAGGATCTTGCGGCTCTCATTGCGGAGCTTCTGCTCCTCGTCGGTCTCACGCGAGCCGTCGTCCACGAGCGACCCCGCGATGGGCAGCACGTTGAACGCGATGGTCTTGGCGTAGGGGCTGGGGTCGCCGAAGTCGAGGACGCTGCCGTCGAGCGCGAGACGTGTCAGATGATCGGACGCCGTGCCCGTGCGGAACTGGCGGTCGGCCACCTGGACGGCCGTGCCGCCGGTGCCCGAGATGGCCTGGTAGGTGGCCACGATCAGTCGACGAAGACCCGCGACCGTGTGCAGCGGCTTGATGACCGGCATGGCGGCCATCGTCGTGCAATTGGGATTCGCGATGATGCCGCGGGGCGGGTTGACCGCGTCCTCGGGGTTGACCTCGCTCACCACCAGCGGCACCTCTGGGTGCATGCGCCACGCGGACGAGTTGTCGACCACGATGGCGCCCGCGGCGGCGACGAGGGGTGCGTACTCCAGCGATGAGGTCTTGCCCATCGAGAAGACGGCGATGTCGAGGCCGGAGAAGTCGGCGGTCGCCGTGTCCTCGACCTCGATGGCACTCCCCCGCCACGGCAGCGTCGTGCCGGCGGATCGCGCCGACGCGAAGTACCGGATCTCGTCGACCGGGAAGTTGCGTTCGTCGAGGAGCGTCCGCATGACGCCGCCGACCTGACCTGTTGCTCCGAAGACTCCAACTCGCATGGCGCCAGCCTAGTGGCGGGCGCAGACATCACCGATCCGTCTTGTACCGGGACCCGGCTCACAACCAGGAGACGCGGCCCGCCAGCAGCGAGTACCCGACGAAACTCGCGACGTCGAGCAGGAAGTGGGCAATGACGAGCGGCATCACTCGTCGCGTCCTCAGGTACACCAGACCGAAGATGACCCCCATGACGAGGTTGCCGACGAACCCGCCGAAGCCCTGGTAGAGGTGATAGCTGCCGCGGACGACCGCGCTGGTGACCACGACGACCCACGGCGTCCACCGGGCCTGGCGCCACCGGGTGAAGAGGTAACCGATCATGACGACCTCTTCGCTGATCGCGGCGACAGCGGCTGCGGCCACGAGCACGGGGACGGTCCACCAGACCTCACCGAGGTTGGCGGCCTGCACCTGCGTGTTGAGTCCGAGCGCACGCGCGCCGAGGTAGAGCCCCAATCCCGGGACGCCGATCGCCGCGAACAGAGCCACCCCTCGCCTGACGTCGCGTCCGGGTTGGCCCGGATCGAGGCCAAGGCCTCGCCACACCCCCTCGGGGAACGGGCGCACCTGCGTCAGCAGGAACAGCGCCAGCGCGGGCGGCGCGAGCCCGAAGGCCAGGTTGGTGACCTGGTAGGCGAGGTCGAGCCACGGCCGGTCGGGGGTGACCGACACGTTCAGCGACGACGTCTGCTGCGACAGCGACACCTCGCGCGTCAGGCGCTCGATGATGCGCAGGATCGAGTAGACGGCCGACTGGCCCAGGCCCACGGCGAGGACGAGCACGGTTTCCAGCACGAGCCTGTCTCTGCGAGGGGGGACGACCCCCCTCGGACCCCCCGCGCCAGGCGTGCCGTCTCTGCGAGGGGGGACGACCCCCCTCGGACCCCCCGCGCCACGTTCGGGGACGACCCCCCTCGTGACCGCGTCCGTCATCGGCGCCCCGTCAGGGAGCGCAGGAAGA
>CALKHV010000022.1 GCA_937988865.1 uncultured Propionibacteriaceae bacterium
CCCGGCGGCGATTCACGTTTGGGCGGGGACGACCCGCATGAGGCCCTCCTGTGAGCAGGACGCGACGAGCGCGTCCCCCTGGAACAACCGGCCCGTCGAGAAGCCGAGCGAGAAGGAAGCTGACGGCGACACCTGGTCGTACAGCAGCCACTCGTCCGCGCGCACCGGCCGGTGGAAGTACATCGCGTGGTCGATCGAGGCGATCTGGAGGCTGGGCGAGAGGAAAGCGACCTCGTGCGGCACGGTGGCGACGCTGAGGAGGGTCATGTCCGACAGGTAGGCCAGCACCGCCTGGTGCAGCGCCGGGTCGTCGGGGAGGGCGTCGATCGTGCGCACCCAGACGCGCATGTGCGCGCTGTGGCTCCGGGCCTCCACTCCACCGCCGCGTCCCGAGTCGCCGGCCACGCGGACGTCCAGGGCGTCCCATTCGTGGAGCATCGCCGGGGCGGTACCGAAGCGACTCGCCATCGCCTCGGCGATGGTCGGGCACGACTCGGGAGCGGGGACTCCCGGGGGGACGGGGTCGTGGTGCATGAGTCCGGGCTCGAGGGTGTGGAACGAACAGTTGAGCGCGAAGATCACCGACCCGCCCTGACGGGCGACCACGCGCCGCGCCGAGAACGAGCCGCCGTCGCGGAGACGTTCCACGTCGTAGATGATCGGCGAGTCGTTGCGTCCCGGACGCAGGAAGTACGCGTTCAGGGAGTGGACGACGCGTCCGACCTCGACGGTGCGGGACGCCGCGACGAGCGATTGGGCGAGAACCTGGCCACCGAACGTCCGCTGCCACGTGGTGTTGGGGTGGCGTCCACGGAAGAGCCCGATCTCGATCTCTTCCAGGTCGAGCAGGGACACGAGTTCAGCGGTCGTCTGGGGCATGCAGCCAGACTATTCCCGCCCCACCCCGCGTCTGACCGGGCGGTCAGCGGGCCTCGTCGATCGCCTTGCGGATGCGCTTGGGCGACACCGTCACCGACGTCCCGAGTTGCTGCGCGAACAACTGGACGCGGAGTTCCTCGATCAGGAAGCCGATCTCCTCGACAGTCGACGGCAGCGGTCCTGGCGGTTGGGCGGCGCACAACTCGGCGTACTCGGCCTCGAGTTCGTCGACCACGACGAGCGACTGGGCGTCCCGCGTGGGGTTGAGGGCCGCGTGGGCGAGGCGTTGGCGCATCGCCTTGAGGTAACGGGGCAGGTGGGCGAACCACGGATCGGGCGTGGCCGAGATGAAGCGGTCGAAGACGAGGTTCTCGCGCTGGGCCTCGATGTCGGATCGCGTGGCAGAAGCGGGGAAAGCGGCGAGGTCCCCTCGCAGGTCGATGTCGTGACGGAGCACCTCCCCCACCGTCCGGACGACCTGTTGCATCACGTCGGCGCTCGTCTGGCGCACCTGGACGGCGAGGGCCTCGTACTGGGCCTGCGTCCTGATTGCGGACAGGTCACCGGCGAACCCTCGGGCGAGCCGGTCGACGGCCTTCAGACGAGCGTCCGCCAGGAGCGCGGGGACGGTGGGGTACGGGCCGGCCGGGAGCACGAGCTTGTCGGCATTGCTCAGGTGCGACACGACCCAGCGGGTGGGGTCGGGGTTGGTCAGCACGAGAAGACGTCGCACGCCGTTCGCGTGGCTGCGCAGCTGCCGTTCTCGGCTGTCGAGGACGCGCAGCCCCACGGTTGTCTGCTCGTCGACGAGGCTCGGGTAGCCGACCACCTTCAGCGGCCCGCGGTCGAGATTGAGCGTGTCGGCCACGTCCCCGAACACCCACGACGTGGCGCCGGTCACCGCATTGCCCTCGGACGCCCGGGTCAGCGTCTGACTGACACGCGTGGCGAGTTCGACGCGCAACTCGGAGAAGTCCCGGCTGCGTCGGGTCTCGGCTCCACCTTCGGTGATGACGAAGGTCACCCTCAGGTGCGCAGGGACGGCGTCGGGCTGCCAGGCGACCGGGTCGATGGTGACGCCGGTCAGGGCGCGCAGTGCGCGTCCGAGTTCAAGGCAGAACGCGATGGCGCGGTCCTCGCCGTCGGACGCCAGCCAGGCGAGCGCGTCGCGGGCGAAGTTGGGCGCGGGGACGAAATTCGTCCGGACGCTCTTGGGCAGCCCCCGTATCAGTTCGGTCGCCAGCTCCTGCCGCAGGCCGGGGACCTGCCACGTGAAGGGTTCGGGAGCGACCTGGTTCAACACCGGCAGCGGGATCCGGACCGACACCCCGTCGTGACCGGCGCCCGGGTCGAACACGTACCGGACGGCGAGGTCCTGCGTCCCCACACGCCAGTGGTCCGGGAAATCGCGTGCGCTGACCGACTCGCCCTCGGGACTGACGAGGTCGTCGACGGTGAGGTCGAGCAGGTGCTTGTCGGACGTCCGTCGCCACCATGCGTCGAAGTGTGACGTGGAGACGACCTCATCAGGTATGCGCTTGTCGTAGAAGTCGAAGATCACCTCGTCGTCGACCACGATGTCGCGGCGTCGGCTGCGCTCCTCGAGGTCCTCGGCGAGTCGCCTGACGGACGCATTGTTCGCGAAGAATTCGTGCCGGGTCTGCCAGGCGCCCTCGACGAGGGCCGACCTGATGAAGATCTCGCGGGCGATGACGGGATCGATGCGCGCGTAGTTGACGAGACGATCGGCGATGATCGGCACCCCGTAGAGCTGGACCTTCTCGAACGCGATGACCGACCCCGACGAGGTCGACCAGTGCGGTTCCGAGAAGCTTCGCTTCAACAGGTGCCCGCCGACCTGCTCGACCCACTCGGCCTTGATCTCGGCGACCGTCCGGGCCCACAGCCGGGTGGTCTCGACGAGTTCGACCGCCATGACAAGTGGTGGTGGGGTCCGGGCGAGGGCTGATCCGGGGTTGATGGCGAACCTCGCACCGCGTGCCCCCAGGTACTCCCGGGGACCCGGTCGCCGCCGTTTCACCCCCGGTTTGCCCGCCACTGCGGCCTGCGTCTCGCGGAGGTCGGCCAGACCGACGTGCGACAGCAACCCGGCCAGCACTGCCGTGAGGACGGCGTCCGTGGGGGCCGGCGTGGAGTTGCGCTCCATCCCCAGTTCGCGGCAGATGTCGCGCAATTGCGCGTGGAGGTCCTCCCACTCCCGGACGCGCAGGAAGTTCAGGAATTCCGACCTGCACATGCGGCGGAAGGCGTTGCCGCTCAGGTCGTGTCGAGACGTCCGCAGGTGCTCCCACAAGCGCCAGATCGCGATGACGTCCCCCCCGACCCCCGCTTCGACCTGCTCGGGCCGCGTACCCGTGTGGACGGTGTGGCGCAGGGGCTGACCCTTCGCGTCCACAGTGGGGGACGCGGGACCGGTGGCGGGCGCGTCGGTCCAGAAACGGCGGTGCATGGCGTCCGCCTGCTCGCGGTGGTCGGCCGGGCGCTCCCGGACGTCCGGGATGGCGAGCGCCGCGACGATCACCTGCACCTCGCGCAGGCACCCCAGGGCCTCCGCGGCGACGAGCATGCGTCCGAGTCGTGGATCGACGGGGAGGCGGGCCAGCTTGTGTCCCACGGGGGTCAACCGTGGCGTCCGCGCGTGGCCGGGCTTGAGGGCACCCAGTTCATCGAGCAGGCGCATCCCGTCGGTCACCTGGCCGCCGTCGGGCGGCTCGACGAACGGGAAGGCCGAGATGTCACCGAGGCCCGCCTGTGCCATCTGGAGGATGACGGACGCGAGGTTCGTCCGCAGGATCTCGGGTTCGGTGAACTCGGGGCGGGACGCGAAGTCGTCCCCGGAGTACAGGCGGATGCAGATGCCCGGCGCCTCACGCCCACAACGTCCGGCGCGCTGGTTGGCGCTGGCCTGACTGATGGCTTCGATCGGCAACCGCTGGACCTTGGTGCGGGCCGAGTAGCGCGAGATGCGCGCGGTCCCCGGGTCGACGACGTACCGGATCCCCGGCACTGTGAGGGACGTCTCGGCGACGTTCGTGGCGAGCACCACCCTGCGGGCGGTGTGGCGCTGGAAGACCCGGTGCTGCTCGGCAGCCGAGAGCCGGGCGAACAACGGCACGACTTCGGTGTTCGGCAGGCCAAGCCCGGTGACGGCCTCGGCCGCGTCCCGGATCTCGCGTTCTCCGGACAGGAAGCAGAGGATGTCACCGGGACCTTCGGCAACGAGCGCCTGGACGGCAGACGTGATGCCGTCCATGAGATCGGACGCGTCCTCCTCGGCCAGGGGTGCGTACCGGACGTCCACGGGGTAGGTACGTCCGGAGACCTCGATCACCGGGGCGTCGTTGAAGTGGGCGCTGAACCGGGCGGTGTCGATGGTCGCCGACGTCACGATCACCTTGAGTTCGGGACGCCGGGGCAGCAGCTGCTTGAGGTACCCGAGGAGGAAGTCGATGTTGAGCGAGCGTTCGTGCGCCTCGTCGATGATGATCGTGTCGTACGCGCGCAGGTCGCGGTCGTGGCCGATCTCGGCCAGCAGGACGCCGTCGGTCATGACCTTGAGCCTCGTCTGCCGGGACGCGCGTCGCGTGAACCGCACCTGGTAACCGACCAGGTCACCGATCTCGACAGCCATCTCGTCGGCGATGCGCTCGGCGACCGTTCGCGCCGCGATCCGACGGGGTTGGGTGTGCGCGATCCGGCGTCGTCCGAGGCGCAGGCAGATCTTGGGGAGTTGGGTCGTCTTGCCCGAACCCGTCGCGCCGGCGACGACGATCACCTGGTTGGCGGCGATCAGGTCGGCCAGCTCGTCGGCGTGCGCCGCGATCGGCAGGTCGGGGTCGAACTCGAGACGGACCCCGTCCGGGAGCGTGGTGACCGGGTCGGTCACCGCACCAGGGCCAACGGGCTGCGCGCGTGGGCGAGGACTCCGCGCGCCACCCCACCGATGCTGAACCCGATGACTGCGGGAGGCCGGACGCCGAGCACGAGCAGATCGATGGTGGCGCTCTTCGTCACCAGGACGTCCACCGGATTTCCGCTGGTGACCTCGATCTCGACAGGCACCTCGACGAAGTCCTGGCGGGCGGCGGCGAGCATCGTCTGGATCCCCTCCTTCGAGGCGGCGAGCTGCGCCTCGGCCACCGAACCCGGCGTCGCCTTCACCACGTGGATGACCTTCAGCGTGGCGCCGCGCTGGCGAGCCTCGGCCAGCGCCCACCGCAGCGGGCGGTCGGTGTGGCTGCGGGCATCGATGCCGACCCCGATGGTGTTGAAGCCGCCCGTGCGTCCGGGGTTGGTCGCCATCGAGATGACGATGACCGGGCAGTGCGAGGTGGCCGCGACCGACACGCTGGTCGACCCGACGAACATCCGCTCCAGGCCGCTGACCGACCGGCGGCCGACGACCATGAGGACCGCCTCCTTGCTGAGTCGGCTCAGCACGGCGGACGCGTTGCCCAGCACGACCTCGGTCGTCACGCGATCCCTGGGGAATCCTTCCGCGTCGATGACATCCAGAGCGGCCTGGTTGGCCTCCTCACCCGCCGTCTGCAGGATGGTCGGGTCGTAGACCACACCCCAGGCGCCGGCAAGCACTGCATCATCGACGGCGTGGACCAACCGGAGACGGCACCCCATGCCGGTGGCGGCGACGATGCCGTAGCGCACGGCTCGCAGGCCGTCCTCAGATCCGTCGACGCCGACGAGAATCGTGGTGGACGCGGTGCTGGCCTCGGTCATGATGGGTCCTTTCCTCAGGTACTACCCATTGTTCCCCCAAAGCGGCCAAATCTCACTCACCAGTGCAGATGCGACCGGCGTCCACCGGTGAGGGCCGCCTCACGTGCCGATGAGGCCCGCGATGAGGGTGATCGTGGGGATGGACGCGATCGTCGTGATGAAGATCACGTCGCGGGCGAGCACGGTGGCACGGTCGTAGCGGACGGAGTGCACGAACACGTTCTGGGCGGTGGGCAGACCGGCGATCACGGTGACCGCGAGTGTCGCGGCGGCGTCCAGACCGAGGACGCGAGCCATCACGAACGCGACGAGGGGCTGCAGGACGAGCTTGATGAGCGAGAGGGTGAGCGTCTCTGCGAGGAGTGGACCCTTCCCGGGCACGGGACCCCGACGCAGCGCGATGCCGAAGGCGAGCAGCATGGTGGGGACGGCCAGACCGGCCAGGAGGTCGAGCGGCTGCTGGACGACGGCGGGGATGTGCACGTTGAAGAGATTCGCGGCGAGTCCCAGAAGGGTGCCGATCGTCATGGGGTTCCGGAAGGGCAGGGTCAGGTTTCGGGCCAGCGACGCGCCTGAGCCGGACTCGCGAGCAGCCAGCACGTCGAGCACGGTCAGGCCCAGCGGCTGGAGGAGTGCCACCTGGACCAGGAGGATGGGTGCGAGCCAGGACGCGTCATGGAGGACGAAGGTGGCGATCGGAATCCCCAGGTTGCCGGCGTTGACGTAGCAGGACGCGAAGGTCCCGATGACCTTGTCACCCGGGCTGGGCTTGAAGATGACGGCAGCCAGGACGAGGTAGACGGCGGCAGCCACCGCGATGGCGATCAACGATGCCAGCAGGCCCTCGGAGAAGAGGCGCTTGAGGTCGGCCCGCTGGAGCAGGGTGAACAGCAACGCGGGCGATCCGACGAAGAACGAGAGCCGTGACATCTGCAGCTGGTTCTCGACGGTGAAGACCTTGACGTGCGCCAGGAACCAGCCGACGCCGATCACCATCCAGATGGTGAAGAAGCCGCTCAGGACGCTGGTCACCCGATCACCCTAGTGGGGCGTCCGGGATCGAATCGTGGGTATCACGGCGTCGTGGCCTACTCTGGGGACTCGCTCGATCCCCGACCGCACAGGAGTGCTGTGAACCCGCTCGAATGGGACGCCCCGTGGTTCCTCGTGGCACTGGGCCTGTTCGTCATCGTGATGGCACGCGCCAACGGCACCTACTGGTTGGGACGGCTGGGGGTGAGCCAGGGACGGAGGACCCGCCTGGCCCGGTGGCTCGACTCCCCCGGGTATGACCGTGCGTCCGCCTGGGTTGACCGCTGGGGTGCCCCGGCGGTGACGATCAGCTTCCTGACGATCGGAATCCAGACGCTCGTCAACCTGGCAGCCGGGGCGTCCCGGATGTCGCTGCGTCGGTACCTCCCGGCCGTCGTGGCCGGCTGCATCATCTGGGCTGTGGTGTACGCCACGATCGGGGTGGTCGGATGGCAGGCAGTGGCGTGGGCGTGGGAACGCTCCCCCGGTGGCGTCGGTGTCACCGCGGCCCTCCTCGCTGCAGCCGCGGGCGCGTGGGTGATGCAGCGTCGGACGCAGGTGGTCGATCCGCAATAGCCCTGCCCGGGCAGGTCGCGCCCATGGCAACCCGGTCGCCCCGTGGCGCGTTTTCTGGATATGGGAACGGGTTGGAATCGCTTCACAGTTGCGGCCGTCGCACTGGCTGCACTGACCGCAGTCGCGTCCTGCGCCGTCACGGACGTGAACGCCCCGTCGGCCTCGACCACGTACTCGCCGACCACGATGCCGTCAACCACGATGCCGTCGACCACCATGCCTGGATCGGCCCCCGTGCCTGGACCGACCACCAGCACCGAGCGTCCGCCGGCCACGGCGACCACGACGCGTCCCACGGCGACGGCGAGCAGCACGCGACCTCCCACCACCACCCGCCCCACGGCGAGCACGTCGCGTCCCACGGCAAGCACGACGCGCCCCACGGCGACGGCCAGCAGTACCCGACCGGCCACCACCACGCGTCCGCCGTCGACCAGCACGCGGCCCTCCGCGACGACGAGTGCCTCGTCGACTTTCCCGACGTCTCCGTCGACGGCTGCGTGCTGGATCCCGGCGTCCCTGATGGGACGCGATCTCGAACTGCTCCCGACCACCTCCAAGCTGGTCGCCCTGACCTTCGACGGCGGATCGGGCGCCGAAGGTCTCGCGTCGATCACGGCCACCCTGAAGAAGGAAGGCGTGCCCGCCACGTTCTTCCTCACGGGACGCTGGGTTCAGGCGCACCCGGACGAGACGCGGACCCTCGCGTCCCGTTACCCGATCGGCAACCACTCGATGACTCATCCCGAGTTCACCACGCTGTCCTCGAGCCAGATCCGCACTGAGCTCACGACGACGTCGACGTTGATCGCTTCGGTCACCGGCTCGACGCCGCGCCTGTTCCGCTTCCCGTTCGGCGACCGGGACGCCCGCACCATCACCCTCGTCAACGGCCAGTGCCTGCTGCCGATTCGGTGGAGCGTCGACAGTCTCGGCTGGAAGGGGACGTCCGGGGGAATGACCGTCTCGAGCGTGCGCGAGCGCGTCGTGACGCGGGTGGGCCCGGGCGGAATCGTCCTGATGCACCTGGGTGCCAACCCCGACGATGGCACGACCCTGGACGCGGCCGCCCTGCCCGGCATCATCGCCGACCTGAGGAGCGCCGGCTACCGATTCGTCACGGTGCCGGAGGTGGTGGAGGGTTGATCGGACGCACGATCGGGCGCCCGTGTTGCGCCTCGTACCAGGCGCGGTAACCGGCCACAGCGGTCGGCAGGGTCGGGAAGACGTGCTCGTCGCCCAGCTTCTCGAGGAAGCCGGACGCCTGCAACTGGTCCTTCAGATCTGTCTTGACGCGCGCCATGGCGAAGACGATTCCTCGCGCCGACAAGGCCTGGCGCAGTAGATCGAGCTCGTCCACGGCCGTGAGGTCGACCTCGACGTTGGCCTCGGCGTTGAGCAGGAACCAGTTCACCGGCGAGGGCGCGTCGTCCACGGCGGCGAGAGCACGTCGCGAGAAGTTGTCGGCGTTGGCGAAGAACAGCGGTGAGTCGTAGCGGTAGACGACCAGCCCGGGCACCTGCTCGGCCTCGGGGTAGTCGTCGATGTCGTGCATGCCCGCCAGCCCCGGGACGTACCCCAGGATGCCGTCGTGGGGCTTCGCCAATCGTCGCAGCAGGTCGAGCAGCGAGAGGACGATGGCGACCCCGATCCCGGCCAGGACGCCCAGCGTCACCACGGCCAGGGCTGTGACGACGGCGAGGATCAGTTCGCTCCGCCGGAACCTCGCGATGCGCCGCCACTCGCCGACGTCCACGAGACGGATCGCGGCGTAGATCACGATGGCGCCGAGCGCCGCGGTGGGGAAGTTCTCCAGAGCGGGCGCGAGGAAGAAGAGCGTTCCCAGGACGCCCAGCAGGGCGACCAGCGAGTAGACCTGCGTCCGGGAGCCCATCGCGTCCCCGAGCACGGTCCGGGAGCCACTGGAACTGACCGGGAAGCCCCCCGTGAGTCCTGACCCGAGGTTGGCGAGACCGAGCGCCAGGAACTCCTGATTGGGGTCGAGGGCCTCCCTCCGCTTGACGGCGAAGGCGCGTCCGGTCAGGACGTTGTCGGAATAGCCGACCACCGCGATGCCGATCGCCGTCGGCCCCAACACCCACCACTTGAGCTCGCCCAGATGGGGAAGACCGAGGGACGGGAGGCCACGCGGTATCTCCCCCACGACCTCGAACCCCCTGGCCTTGAGGCCACCGAGCAGCACCGCGACCGTTGCCGCAACGATGGCCAGGAGAGGGCCCGGCCAGTTCGGCGCCCATCGTCGGATGAGGAACAGGAAGACGAGCACCGCGAGCGCCATGGTCACGACAGGGATCGCAACTTCGTCCAGTCGGGACGCGAGGTCGCCGATCTCCTGCCACGGCTGGGACCCGGCCAGGTTCATGCCCGTGACCTTGCCGAGTTGACTGACGATCATGAGGGTCGCGATGCCCGCCATGTAGCCCACCAGGACGGGTCGCGAGAGCAGGCGGGCGAGGAAGCCGAGACGGGCGATCCAGCCCACGAAACACACCAGACCCACGGCCAGAGCAAGCAGGGCCGAAACTTCGAGCCGTCGCTCGACCGGGGCGCCGGCCACAAGGGCGCCCACGGCAGCGGCGCTCATGAGGGCAGTGGTCGATTCGGGGCCGACCGAGAGTTGCCGGGAGGGCCCGACGAGGGCGTAGACCAGGAGCGGGGCCAGGGACGCCCACAAGCCCGTGACGGGCGGTAGGCCGGCCACGTAGGAGTAAGCCATGACCTGCGGGACGAGGTAGGCCGCCACTGTGATGCCGGCGACGATGTCGCCTTTCAGCCACGCACGTTCATAGGACAGGAGGACGCCGACGCCGGGCAGCAGGCGCCGCCAGACGGCGGTGTCGGGCGTCCCATTGGCCATGGAGAAACGCTACCCGTCCGCGGCGTGACGAGGGCGGACGCCGGTCACCAGTTGGCGCGGAGTGCGCTCCTGCGCTCGTGGTAGTCGTCGACGTCGATCTCGCCCTTCGCGAGACGCAGGTCGAGTTCGCGCTCGGCGTCCGAGGCGTGGCCCGGTCGTGCGACAGCTAGAGCGGGACGCGCAGTTCGTCCCGGGAGGTGCAGTCGTCCGGTCCTGAACAGGTGCCAGACGAACAGGCTGGCGCCGATGGCGAGGGCGCTGAGGAAGAGGAGGCCAAGGAGGTCGCCGGCACCCCACCAGGCCTGGTTGTTCATATCCATGTGATGGCGCATGCGCGTCCCCTTTCACCAGCGTGCGGTCGATCCGGACACGCCTGCGGGCCCATTGTCCGTCCGGGAATTCGGACGGACAAGGGCCGGAGGACAACTCACAGGCTCCTGACGGGCAGGTCACAGGCGATCACGCCTGCGCGGCGCCCCTGACCGCTGCGAGGATCGCGTCCACCACGCTGTCGAGCGAGATCCTGCTGGTGTTGAAGACGAGGTCATAGCGGTCGGGTTGGCGAGGGTCCCAGCCGTACAGCGTGAGCGACATGTCGGCACGCACCTGGTCCTCACGCTTCTGTCGGGCGGCAGCCACATCGGGGCTGATGCCGTACTCGTTGACGGCCCGGTTGATGCGGTCCTCGGGCGCGCCCGTGAGCAGGACGTGGACCGTGGAAGGGCGTTTGGCGAGGATGACGGCGCCGTTGCGTCCGACGATCACGCCGCCCTCATCGGAGAAGGCGTGGACGCGCCTGTTGTTGTCCATCACCAGGTCGTACATCTCGCGCTGCGTGGTCGGGACGTCTCGGCCGTCAAAGCCTCCGTACGCTCCCCCCAACACCGAGAAGACACGGGCGAGGGTGGCGTTCTCCTCTGTCGAGGCCGCCCGCACCTCCTCGAGCGATTCGGAGCTGAACGCCTGCTCATGGAAAGGAAGGCCGAGGGCCTCGGACACCTTGCGTCCGACGTATTCGGCGCCTGCGCCGTACAACTCGAACAGGGTCACGAGGGGTTTCGGGGAAAGGGTGGGGTCTGGGGTGGGTGCTGGCATCGGGATCTCCTTCTTCGGCGAGCCCGTGGGGCTCGACAGTGGGGTGCTGAGGGGACGAACGTTGGTTGACGTGTTCACCGGTCGGCGGGTGCGAGGGCGTCGATGGTCTCGCGCTCGGCGCGGCGGAAGGCGATCTCACCGACGATCTGCTTGAAGACCTTGTCGGTCAGGGGGTAGAACCACATGACCACCAGCGAGATCAGGATGAACCCCGCGGTCAGGAGGCCGGTGCTCAGCTGGATGCCGTGGATCGAGGAAGCGGACTGTTCGACGCCCTTCTTGGCGGCGTCGGAGTTGAAGGCCACGAAGCCGAGGGCGAAGGCCCCCGCCGCGCCGCCGAGCGCCTGGCCCATCTTGCGGGTGAAGGAGAACATGGCGTAGGTCGTGCCCTCGGTGCGGATCCCGGTCTTCCACTCGCCGTACTCCACCGTGTCGGCCTCGAGGGCCCACATCAGGGTGTTCACGCCGCCCATGCCGATGCCGAGGAGGAAGAAGCTGAAGACTGCGAGCCACGGGGTTCCGGCCGGGAAGAAGGCAAGCCCCAGGCCGGCGATGATGCCGACGATGCCCAGGGCGAGGAAGCCGTTGCGCTTGCCCATGGTCCGCACGATCTTGGGGATGAAGGAGGCGACCAGGAAGGTGCCGGCGGCCTGGGCCACGGCGTTCCATGCGATGAACTGGGCGTCATTGAGGACGTAGATCGCGTAGTAGGCGGCCAGGGTGCCAACAGCGGTGAGACCGGTGAGGAACATCAGGCTGCCACCACAGAGCCACACGAGCGGCTTGTTGTGCGCCAGGGTGCCAAAGCTCTCGCGGAGGGTGGGGGTGGCCACGTCGCGGGCAACCTGCTCCTTGACCGAGGAGACCGTGTACAGGTAGAGCGCCATGCCGATGACGACGAAGATCGCCGTGGTGATGAACAGCGAATGCTGCAGGCCGGCGGGGTCCTTGGCGAACTTCTTGATCTGGGGAGCCACCACGAACGACAGCATGAGGATCGTGATGTTCGAACCCCACACGCGCCAGCTGGCCAGCGCCGCCCGCTCGGTCGGCACCTGGGTCATGGCCGGGGCCATCGAGCCGTAGGGGATGTTGACCAGGCTGTACAGGGTGCCCATGAGTGCGTAGCTGACGTAGGCGTAGATCAGGGCCTGGGTCTCGGAGATGTTCGGGAAGAACGTCTTGGCCGAGAAGATCGCCATGCTCGACAGCAGAAGGGGCAGGGAGAACCAGAGGATGAAGGGGCGGAACTTGCCGAGGCGACCGGGCTTCTTCGCGTCCACTGCGCGTCCGACGAAGATGTCCATGAAGCCGTCGTAGAAGCGGATGAGCAGGAACATGGTGCCGATCGCGGCGGCACCGATGCCGACCACGTTGGTGTAGTAGAGCAGCAGGAACGAGGAGGCCATGGCGAAGGCCAGGTTGTTGGCGGCGTCCCCTGCCGCGTAGCCGGAGTACTGGCGTATGCCCAGCTTCTTCGGGATCGGGGCGCCCACCGGGGCGACCGGGCTTGTGACATCCATGAGTGTGTCTCCTTTGACGTTGGGCGTGGGGCCCGGTGCGGGGGGTGAAGCCTGTGAATACCCCCATTCACTCACCCGGGGCGACGTCATGACAATCGGTTGCCATCTGTTGTCCGCGACGGTGGCCCTGCGTGCTGCGGCCGGTTGACAACCGGTTGCCGCAGGGTGCTCCTCCGCCTAGGGTGAGGCTGTGACTGGCCCTTATCCATCCACCCCGGCACCGACCATCTACGACGTGGCGCGGGCGGCCGATGTCGCCCCCTCCACCGTCTCTCGCGCCTTCTCACGGCCGGGTCGGGTGAGTGCCGGGACGGTGACCCGCATCCGTGCGGTCGCCGACGAACTGGGTTACCACCCCAACCCCATCGCCCGGGCCCTCTCGACGTCACGGACCCACATGATCGCCGTGATCGTCTCCGACGTCGGCAACCCCTTCCACGCGGAGTTGGTTCGTGGCGCGCAGGAAGCGGCCCGGAATGCCGGGTTCGTGGTGATCCTGGGGGACGCGCAGGAGTCCGGCGTCCGCGAACGCGAGGCACTCGACCGGGTGTTGCCCGTGGTCGAGGGGGCGATCATCGGGAGCTCTCGCATGACTGACGCGGCGCTGCGCGACATCGCAGGTCAGCGTCCGACGATTGTGCTCAATCGGGAAGTGGACGGGGTCGCGAGCATCGTCACCGACAACCCGGGTGGGACGCGGGCCGCCGTCGGCCACCTGCGTGGCCTGGGGCACCGGGCCATCACGTATGTCGCCGGACCCGAGGCGTCCTGGGCCGACAGCGTCCGCTGGGCGTCCCTGTGTGATGCCGCTCGCGAGCACGGCCTCGAGACCAGGAGGATCGGACCCGTCGCGCCGACCTTCGAGGGTGGGCTGGACGCCGCAGCTGGCCTCGTCAGCGGACGTCCCACGGCGGTGATCGCCTACAACGACCTCGTCGCGATCGGGGTGCTCCAGGGTCTCGCCCGGGCCGGCGTCCGGGTGCCTGATGAGGTCAGCGTCGTCGGCTTCGACGACATCCTGACGTCCCGGCTGGTGACGCCGGCATTGACGACAGTCGCCGCGCCCATCGGCGAGATGGGTGCGGCCGCGGTGCGGGAACTCCTGGCGCTCAGCGAGCAGGGCCCCTCGGATCACGAGACGAGCATCGTGATGCCTGCCCGCCTGGTGATCCGTGAGTCCACAGGTCGGCGTCGGGACGCCTGACTCTTCTACTGCGCCTCTACTGCGCCGAGAGTTCGCGGGCGTGGTCCAGGACGGCGGAGACCACGCGCGCGTCCGCAGCGAGATCGGCCCCGAGGAAGGCCAGGACCTTGATGACGGACTGCTCCAGCGTCCCCTCACCCATTGGCAACACCTCGGCGGCCCGTGCGTCCTTGACAGGTGCCCCGAGCCCACGCAGGTGGCACACCCAGGCAGCGACGGCGCGGGTGGCGCCGACCGGAACCCGGCCGGCCGCGATCTCGGCGCGCAGGGTGGGGACGATGCGCACCGGGATCTTCTGTGAGCCGTCGCCCGCGATCTGGGCGAGGACGTGGCGAATGCGGGGATTCTCGAACCTCGAGATGAGCGCCTGACGGTAGGCGGCCACGTCGGCCTCCGGAAGGGAGAGATGTCTGGACGCCTCGTCCCACCACTCCTCGACCCAGGCCCGATTGACCGGATCGTTGATGGCATCGGCCACGGTCTCGTGACCCCGGATGGTTCCCGAGTAGGCGAGGAGCGAGTGCGAGCCGTTCAGGAGCCACAGTTTGCGCTGCTCGAAGGGCACGACGTCGTCGACGATGCTGGCGCCCGCGGCCTCCCAGGCCGGGCGTCCGTGGGGAAACTCCCCCGCGATGACCCATTCACTGAAGGGCTCCGTCGGAACCGGTGAGGCGTCGACCAGACCGGTGGCGGCCAGCACCAGGTCACGGTGCTCATCGGTCGTGGCCGGGGTGATGCGGTCGACCATCGACGTGCCGAAGGCCACGTTCGCGGACGCCCAGGCGTCCAGTGTGGGATCGACGGCCGCGATGAGGTCGTCCACCACCCGCTTCAGGGAAGGTCCGTTGTCGGGCAGGTTGTCGCACGGGAGGATCGCGATGGGTCCGGCGTCCGCGGCGCGTCGGGCGAGGTAGCCCGAGACGATGCGTCCGGGGGCCGTGGACGCGGCAGCCATGGGGTCGGCCCGGAGGGCAGCGATGTCGGCGACGACATCGTCGCGCGTGGCGTCGAGGGATCCGTCCGGAGCGCGCAGGTAACCGGCCTCGGTCACGGTGAGGGTGACCACCGAGAGCTCGGGTGAGCGCCAATAGCCCAGCCAGGCGTCGTGGTCGTTGGCGGCGTGGACGCTGGACACGCTGGAGATGACCTCGAACGTGTCACCGTCGGCGGCCCGGGTGACCAGTGTGTAGAGGCCGTCCTGGGGAGTCAGTGCGTCGGCCATCGCGGCGGAGCGTCCGGTGAAGGCTGCAATCCCCCAGTCTGCGGCGTCCGGAGCGTTCTCGGTGTACCAGGCCTGGTGGGCGCGGAAGAAATTGCCGATCCCGACGTGAAGAATTCGCACGGGGGCGGCCGGACGTCCGTGTCCGGTGGCGCGGGAGAGTCGGGGTGGGCTGGCAATGTCGGTCACAGCTTGAACGCCTTTCGGGGATTGGTCACAACGAGGTCATGTGCGGTGTCGAGTGCCTCGTCCATCGTGAGGCGGTGGTCGGCGACGAGCTTGGCGAGGAAGCCGGAGTCCATCCGGCGATTGGTGTCGTGGCGTGCCGGGATGGACAGGTACGCGCGGGTGTCATCGATGAATCCGGACGTCCGCGAGAAGCCGGCGGTCTCGGTCACGGAGCTGCGGTAACGGTTCATGGCCTCGGGCGAGTCGATGAACCACCACGGCGCGCCAACGTACACCGACGGGTAGAAGCCCGCCATCGGGGCCAGTTCCCGGGAGTAGACCGTCTCGTCGATCGTGAAGAGGACGACCTGGAAGTTGGGCGCCGTCCCGAAGGCTGAGAGCATCGGCTGGAGGGCGTTCGTGAACTCGACGGCCATGGGGATGTCGCCGCCCACATCGGCCCCGTAGGAGTCGAAACTCGCCGCGTGGTGGTTGCGGTAGACCGCGGGGTGCATGGTCATGACCAGGCCGTCATCGGCAGCCATCCGGGCCTGGGCGAACATGAAGTTGCGACGCAGGGTGTTGCCTTCCTCCACGGTGATCGAGCCGGCACGTGCCAGGGAGTAGAGACGCTCGGCCTCGGCATCCGGGAGTGGCTCGACGCGAGCGTCGCGGTGGGAGTGGTCGGTCGACACGGCACCGTTGGCCTTGAAGAAGGCGCGACGGTTCTCCATCGCGGCGACCCAACCGGCGTAGCTCCCGGTGTCGATCCCGGAGACCTCGCCGAGCCTGTCGATGAGGCCGTTCCAGGCGGACGTGGCCGGCTCCAGGTACTTGTCCGGGCGGAAGGTGGGGGCGACCTTTCCGAACCAGGTCGGGTCGTTGGCCAGCTTGATGTGGTGGCGCAGGTCATCGGAAGGGTCATCGGTGGTGGCGATGAACTCGATGTCGAGCGAGGAGTACAGGGCACGCGGCAGGAACTCCGGAGTAGCGAGCTGCGCGGCGATGGCGTCATAGATCTCATCGGCGGTGTCTGCCGACGGGACGAGGTCGACGCCGAAGATGTCGACCAGCTCAGACTCGAACCAGAACTTGACGGGCGTTCCTCGGTAGGCCTTCCAGTTCGCGCAGAGGAGGCGGAACGCGTTCCGGCTCTGCTCGGCGGTGAAGTCGGCCTGACCCACACCGAGGTCCGCCAGGGCCACGCCGTGCGCGTGGAGCATGCGGTTCACGTAGTGGTCGGGGGTGATGAGCAGCGACGTGGGGTCGGCGAAGGGAACGTCGTCCGCCAGCCACTGCGGCGGAACATGGCCATGGGGGGAGATGATCGGCAGGTCGCGTACGGCGTCGTACAGCTGACGGGCGATGTCTCGCGTGGTGGGGTCGGCGGGGAGCAGTCGGTCGGGGTGGAGGGTCAGGGTGGCCATGGAGGAATCGTTTCCCGGACGGGCAGGTGCGGGCAACGGGTTGCCGGGTGTTGCCGCGGCGGGAGCGCGGAAGCCGGCGCAGGGAGTGCCCGCGCCGGCGTCCGAGGGACCCCTGGATCAGCTGCAGCCGGAGGTCGACCCGCACCCTTCGCAGATGTAGCAGCTGCCCGAGCGGCGCATCTTGGTGCCGCAAGTGAGGCAGAGTGGGGCGTCCACGGCCATGCCCGACAGGCTCTCGAGCAGTTCGGCCGTTGAGTGCGGAGCCGCCGAGACCAGGGCAGGCTGGTTCGGCCCCGCCTCGTCGACCGCGACGTTGTCGTACTCGTCGTTCTTGAGCGACTCCGACTCGATCATGTCCTCCTCAGCGACGTAGGAGCCGGTCTCGACGTACCGCGCCCGCTCGGCGGCCGTGTAGATGCCGAGTTCGGAACGGGAATCGTAGTCGAGGTAGTCCAGCGCCAGGCGTCGGAAGATGTAGTCCATGATCGACTGCGCGATCCGGATGTCGGGATCGTCCGTCATGCCCGCCGGCTCGAACTTCTGGTTCGTGAACTTCTGGACGTAGGTCTCCAGCGGGACGCCGTACTGCAGCGCGATCGAGATGGCGATCGAGAAGGCGTCCATCACGCCCGCGAGGGTCGAGCCCTGCTTGCCCAGCTTCAGGAAGACCTCGCCCAGGCGTCCATCGGTGTACTCACTCGACGTCATGTAACCCTCGGCGCCGCCGACCGAGAACGAGGTGGTGCGTCCGGTGCGTGACTTCGGGAGACGCAGGCGGCGAGGACGGTACTCGACCTTCACCTCAGGCTCCGGCGCGGTGACGGCCGCGTCCTTCTTGCGTCCGTCTGACAACGGCTGGCCGACCTTGCAGTTGTCGCGGTACACGGCGAGGGCCTTGAGGCCGAGCTTCCAACCCTGCATGTACACGTCGGCGATCTCCTCGACCGTCGCCGACTCGGGCAGGTTCACCGTCTTCGAGATCGCACCCGAGAGGAACGGCTGAACCGCAGCCATCATGCGCACGTGCCCCATCGGACGAATCGCCCGCTGGCCCATGGCGCAGTCGAACACGTCGTAGTGGCCCGGCTTGAGTCCGGGGGCATCGATCACGTGGCCGTGTTCGGCGATGTAGGCGACGATGGCCTCGGACGTCTCGGGGCTGTAACCCAGGTTCTTGAGCGCCCGCGGGATGGTCTGGTTGACGATCTGCATCGAACCACCGCCGACAAGCTTCTTGAACTTGACCAGGGAGAAGTCGGGTTCGATGCCGGTGGTGTCGCAGTCCATCATGAAGCCGATGGTGCCGGTCGGGGCCAGCACAGAGGCCTGGGCGTTGCGGAAGCCGTTGGTGGCGCCCAGCTTGACGACCTGGTCCCACTCGCGAGTCGCCACCTTCTGGACGGCCGAGTCGTTGGCGTTCTGCGTCCGCAGGGCATCGTTGGCCGCCTGGTGCTTGCGCATGACGCGCTGGTGCGGGTCGGCGTTGCGTGCGTAACCCTCGTAGGGACCGACGACTGCGGCCAACTCGGCCGATCGGCGGTACGACGTGCCCGTCATCAGCGAGGTGATCGCGGCGGCGAGCGCGCGTCCCGCCTCGGAGTCGTACCCCTTGCCCAGGGCCATCAGGAGGGCCCCGAGGTTCGCGTACCCGATGCCCAGCTGGCGGAACTTCCGCGTCGTGTCGCCGATCGACTCGGTCGGGAAGTCGGCGAAGCAGATCGAGATGTCCATGGCGGTGATGATCAGCTCGACGGCCTTGACGAACAGGGCCGAGTCGAAGGTGTCGTCGCCGGACAGGAACTTGAGGAGGTTCAGGCTGGCGAGGTTGCAGGACGAATTGTCGAGGCTCATGTACTCGGAGCAGGGATTGGACGCGGTGATCCGCCCCGTCTCGGGGTTCGTGTGCCACGCGTTGATCGTGTCGTCGTACTGCACGCCGGGGTCGGCGCACGCCCAGGCGGCCGTGGCGATCTTGGTGAACAGGTCTCGGGCGCCGACCTCTTCGATGACGGAACCGTCGGTGCGCGAACGCAGCCCGAAGCGGGCATCGTCCTCGACTGCGGTCATGAACTCGTCGGTGACGCGGACGGAGTTGTTGGCGTTCTGGTACTGGACGCTCGTGATGTCGCGGCCGCCCAGGTCCATGTCGAAGCCGGCGTCGCGCAGGGCGCGAATCTTGTCCTCCTCGCGCGCCTTGGTCTCGATGAACTCCTCGATGTCGGGGTGGTCGACGTCGAGCACGACCATCTTCGCCGCTCGGCGGGTCGCCCCACCCGACTTGATGGTGCCCGCCGAGGCGTCCGCTCCACGCATGAACGACACCGGGCCGGACGCGGTTCCACCGCTGCTCAACAGCTCCTTCGACGACCGGATCCGCGACAGGTTGAGACCCGCCCCCGACCCACCCTTGAAGATGAAGCCCTCCTCGCGGTACCAGTTCAGGATCGAGTCCATCGAGTCGTCGACGCTGAGGATGAAGCAGGCGCTGACCTGCTGCGGGC
>CALKHV010000023.1 GCA_937988865.1 uncultured Propionibacteriaceae bacterium
AGATGGCTTCGTGGTCAACTTCCCCTGTGCGGATCCTGATGACCTGATCGACGGGCGACACCCACACCTTACCGTCACCGACGGATCCGGTTCGGGCCGACTTGATGATCGCCTCGACGGTGCTCTCCACATCCTCGTCCTCGCTGAGGACTTCGAGGCGGACCTTCGAGATGAAGTCGATGGTGTACTCGGCGCCGCGGTAGACCTCGGTGTGGCCGCGCTGGCGGGCGTACCCGCTGGCCTCCGAGACCGTCATCCCCTTGATTCCGTGCTGGGCGAGGCCGACCTGGATGGCATTGAGCATGCCGGGCTGGACGATGGCGGTGATCAGCTTCATGCCACCTTCTCCTTCGTGATGGCGGGAACGACGACCGTCTGGTTGACGCTGTAAGCGGTGTAGCCGACGTGCGAGAGGTCGTAGCCGACCTCGGCGTGCTCGCAGACGTCGACGCCGAGGGACTCGCACGCGGTGTCCAGTCGCATGGGCATGACCATCGAGACGGCCTTGGCGATGAGGAAGCTGGCGACGAGGGAGTAGGCCAGCACTGCGGCCGCACCGATCGCCTGACGTCCGAGCTGGTCGAGGCCGCCACCGTAGAGGAGGCCGGCTGCGCCACCGGTGAGCGAACCCTTCGCGAAGAGGCCGATCGCCAGGGTGCCGACGAGGCCACCGACGAGGTGCACGGCCACGACGTCGAGCGCGTCGTCGAAGTTGAAGCGGTGCTTCAGGCTCAGGGCGGACGCACAGGCCGCACCGGCGAGGAGGCCGATCGCGAGGGCGCCCATCGGGGTCACCGCTGCGCAGGCGGGGGTGATGGCCACGAGGCCCGCGACGACGCCGGAGGCGGCGCCCAAGGAGGTGAAGTGACCGTCGCGGATGCGTTCGGTGACGAGCCAGCCGAGCATGGCGGCCGCGGCGCCGGCGAGGGTGTTGACCCAGGCGAGACCAGCGGTGCCGTTGGCAGCGAGGGCCGAGCCGGCGTTGAAGCCGAACCAACCGAACCACAGCAGGCCTGCACCGAGCATGACGAGCGTCAGGTTGTGGGGACGCATGGGCTTGGTGCCGAAGCCGATCCGCGGGCCGAGGACGATGGCCAGCATGAGCGCTGCCGCGCCGGCGTTGATGTGGATCGCGGTGCCACCGGCGAAGTCGATGGCCTTGACCTGGTTGGCGATCCAGCCGCCCTTCTCAGCTGCGAGGCCGTCGAAGGCGAAGACCCAGTGAGCAGCCGGGAAGTACACGAGGGTGGACCACAGGGCTGCGAAGGCCACCCACGCCGGGAACTTCATGCGATCGGCGACGGCACCCGAGATGAGTGCGACGGCGATGATCGCGAAGGCCGACTGGAAGCCGACGAAGGCCAGCATGGGGATCATGTGACCCTCTGCACCCACCGTGGCGTCGAAGGTGTTGGCGAGGCCCGCGTACTGGAACGGGTTGCCGATGATGCCGTGCCACGAGTTGCCGAAGGTCAGCGAGAAGCCGAACAGCACCCAGAGCACCGCGACGACGCCCATGCTGATGACCGACATCATCATCATGTTCAGGACGCCCTTGGCGCGAACCATGCCGCCGTAGAAGAAGGCGAGGGCCGGGGTCATCAGGAGCACAAGGGCAGCGCTCACCATCACCCAGGCGGTGTCGCCGGCATTGAGGTCGAAGATCGTCATGCGAGAAATGTTCCGGCTCGCGTGTTTCAACCGGGATTGACGACTGTTACAGCCGTGTCACGCTTTCGGCCGTGGGGTTACGGTTGCGTTTCAGCGCCCTCGGTGGGGTGGCGGTACCCGACACTTGGCGTCCACCGATGCAGGAGGATCGCCTGCGCGGCGCTCGGGGATAGGCTGCCCTCGAAGGCGTCGCGTCCCTCAGGACGCACACCGTTTCGAGCCCAACAGGAGTCCTGACGATGTTCTGTGCACGGTGTGGAGCCGCAGTGGAGGTCTCTGAGCGCACGTGCGCCACCTGTGGTCTCGACCTCGCCCTGGCAGGGGCGGTCCGGTTGACCGATCCGAGGGACGCAGAGAGTTGGAGGCACGACCGCGACCTGGTCGTGCGTCCGCCCTCGTTGGAGGAGTTCCGACTCATCGAGCCGGCTGTCGCCGAGGCGGAGGAGCCGACCGAGGCGGCCGCGAACGCCGGGGAGGTCGTCGTCGGGCAGGTCGACCCACAGCGCAGGTCCGCCGTGTTCGAGATCGGTCACGATGACGAACCCCGACGTGCGTGGTTGCCCTGGGTGATCGGTGGCCTGGTCGTGGTCGCCCTGATCGCGCTGGTCAGCGTCACGAGCGCGCTGTTCGGCATCGGCGACCGGCGGGCAGCGCCCGCGTCCACGACCCTGGGCACTCCGAGTGCCGGTGCGTCGAATCCCGTCCCGCCGTCGGCGTCACCGGGCTCCTCGTCGGTGCCTGTGAGCGCGTCCGCGCGGCCTTCTGCGCCGCCCAGCTTCCCCGCCAACTCCAAGACGTGCTCCGACACGATCGCCACCAGCAGGAACACGTCCTGCACCTTCGCGAAGGCCGTCGGTGCGGCGCTCGTGGCCGACCCGAAGGCGACCATGCTCAAGGTGACGAGCCCGGTCTCGGGCCGCACTCTCACCCTGGAGTGCGTCCGGGATGTGCTCACGACCTGCAAGGTCGGAAACATCACCGTCTACCACCGACCCGCCTGAAGCGGGCTGCAGGGCGATCAGCCGTGCTCGCTGGGGCGCGAGACGCCCGCGAGCCGCGTCGATTCGGGACTCTCGTCCGCGAGGTCGGCCCACGAGCCCGCGATGTCGAAGGCCGCGTAGGCGGCCGTCGGGAACCAGCACTGAAGGTCGTCGGCCGCCTTCGGTTCCGACGCGTAGGCGAGCTGCGCAGACAGGCTGGGGATGCTCGGGGCGTGACCGATGACGAGCAGCGCAGTGACCTCGTCTGCGATCTCGCTGATGCGCTGACGCAGCGTCGACGTTC
Source organism: uncultured Propionibacteriaceae bacterium (assembly GCA_937988865.1). Taxonomy (GTDB): domain Bacteria; phylum Actinomycetota; class Actinomycetes; order Propionibacteriales; family Propionibacteriaceae; genus CALKHV01. The sequence goes on from CALKHV010000023.1 coordinate 2,956, forward strand.
CGCCCAAGTACAGGGCGTCCATGAACTCGACCGGAATGTCGAGCCCGAGGCAGTCGTAGGTGTCGCGCGTCCGGACCGACGACGAGCACAGCACGTGCTGGATGCCCTTGTCGGCAAGTTCGACGCCCACGGCGGCGGCCTCGTGGCGTCCGCGGGGCGCGAGGTGACGGGCCTTGTCGCCGTGGATGGAGTAGTGCTCGGCCTTCGCGTGGCGCATCAGGTAGAGGGAACGCATGGGTGAAGGCTAGCGCGGACGTACCGCCACGATCAGGTCGCGGTTGATCGACGAGTCGACGCGGTGCGCGAAGCCCAGGAAGGGTTCCTCGTCGCGCACGCGCAATCCCGACCTCACCATCAGGGACGCCAGGTCTTCGCGCGAGATGCCGTAGGTGTTCCACGACAGCCCGAGGGCGCCGCCGGGCTTCAGCATGGACGCCCAGACCGGGATCGCCTCGCCCAGCAGCCCTGCGGGCGAACGGTCGCGCTTGCCGACGACTCCGCGGACGTCCGTGGTGGAGCCGTGCACGACGCCGTAAGGGGCGTCGGTGACGATGGCGTCGAACTTCTTCCTGCCGAAGAGGGCGGCCGAGGTGCGGGTGTCTCCGGTGAACACGATCATGGCGAGCTTGACGTCATCGACGCGCAGTTCTGCCTCGAACTTGCGTCCGAGGGACTTGCCCTCGCGTCGCACGGGCACGAGGTCGGCGGTGTGCTTGATGCGCTTGCGGCGCAGCCAGCTCTTCAGGTAGGCGGCCATGTGTTCGACAGCCTTGGCGTCGCCCTCGACGCCGTAGGCCTCGTGACCCATCATCCACGCCGTCTCGAGCGTCGTCCCGCGTCCCGACAAGGGGTCGAGCACCTGGCGCGGGCCTTCGGACTCACGGTCGACGCAGGCGAGGGTCACGTTCATCAGCAGGCGGGTGAACTGCTCGTTCGTCTTCCCCTGGTATTTGGGAATCGTGACGAGGTCGTCGTCGAGCAGGTCGACCCGGGGGAGCTCGACCGGACGCAGGAGGCCGGCGTCCGCCTGCTCGAAGAGGGCGAGGGACGCCGACTGCCCCGCCAGGGTGGCCAGGCGTCCGGGGTCGAGGTCGGCGTCGAAGCCCAGGTACTCGACGCCCGCGAGGGTCACGGTTCCGATGGAGGTCGCGAACGCGCCGCTGACCGCCAACTCACCGCCGGCCAGGCGTGCGGTCTCGCCCGCATAGACCCGGTTGGCGGACGGGGCCAGCATCAAGAGGTAACGCGACATGCGGTCGGTGCTCAGGCCAGGTTCACGTGGTGGTGCGCGTACGGCGTGCCCACGGCGCGCGCGAAGGAGTTGTGGATTTCGATCTCGGCGGACGCGCGGCCGGTCCACGTGGCGCCCTCGACCGACTTGCCGGGCTCGAGGTCCTTGTAGACGGTGAAGAAGTGCTCGATCTCGAGCAGCACGTGTTCGGCGATCGAGTCGATGTCCTGCAGGTGGTCCTGACGGTGGTCGGCCGTGGGAACGCACAGCACCTTGTCGTCGCCGCCCATCTCGTCCTTCATGCGGAACATGGCGACCGCACGGCACTCGATGAGGCAGCCGGGGAAGGTCGGCTCCGGAAGCAGGACCAGGGCGTCAAGGGGGTCGCCGTCCTCGCCCAGCGTCCCCTCGACGAACCCGTAGTCGTACGGGTACTGGGTCGAGGTGAACAGTGTGCGGTCAAGGCGGATGCGACCGGTGTTGTGGTCCATCTCGTACTTGTTCTTCATGCCTTTGGGAATCTCGATCGTGACGTCGAAGGTGAGGCGGGCGGGCGGCTGGACGGCCGCCGTCGGGGAATCTTCGGTCACGATGGGCTCCTATGATGGTGGGCACTTGCCAAGCAGGATACCGCGACAGGAGGGGATGTGAGCGAGCCGACGAGTGGTCGACGACGCTCCCGTCCGACAGGCCTGATCGCACTCTTCACCGTGGTGTCGGTGGCCACCGTCGGCGGCCTCATCGGCTACCGCCCCCTGATGGACGCCACGGGTTGGGGCGCCGCGAGCAGTTCCCTGCCCACCGCGAGCCTCCCGGGTCCCTCGTCCGGGACGTCGCCCTCGACGCAGGCCACGAGCACCGCGACACCCACGCCCGCGGACGTGCCTGCCGATGGGGCGGGGCTGGTCGAGCTTCCCGGGACGTCGTCCGCCGGTCCACTCCCCACGGCTGCCAGGCTGGCCCAACGGATCAGGGCCGCCGCCGTGCCGGGCGTGGGGACCACGTCGGGCTACGTCGTGGACGCCGCCACCGGGCAACGCCTGTTCTCGTCCCGCTCGGCCACACCGCTCATCCCTGCGTCCACCATGAAGGTCCTCACGACCCTCGCGCTGCTCGACTCCGTCGACCCCGGGACGACGTTCGACACCCGTGTGGTGCAGGCGGCCACGGGACAGATCATTCTCGTGGGCGGGGGGGACCCCTATCTCACGGCCAAGCCCGACACGACCTATCCACGCGCCCACTCGGCCACCGAGTTGGCGTCGTTGACCGCCAGGGCGCTGAAGGCGTCCGGGACGACCACCGTCACACTCGGCTTCGACGACACCCTCTTCACCGGACCCGACTGGCATCCCGCCTGGCCCGCGGGGTACCACTCCAATGTCACGCCGATTCATGCCCTGTGGTTCGACGAGGGACGTCCCGCGACCGGGGGTGCAGCCTCCCGGACGCCGGCCGTCGCTGCGGCCACGACGTTCGCCTCGCTCCTGAAGGCGAGGGGCATCACCGTCAAGGGCACACCGACGGCGAAACGGGCCCCGGCATCATCGATCGAAGTGGCCCGGGTCGCGTCCATGCCCGTGGAACTGCTGGTCGCCGAGGCACTCAGGCACTCGGACAACTCGGCAACCGAGGTGCTGCTGCGTCAGGTCGCGCTCGCGAACGGTCAACCGGGCAGCTTCACTGGGGGGACGACCGCCCTGGTCGCACGCCTGCAGGCCCTCGGGGTCGAGGATCCCGGCGCCAGGATCGTCGACGGTTCGGGCCTCTCGCGATCGAACCTGGTGCCGGCGCGCATGCTGGCGTCTGCGATCCGCGTCGCCACCACGACCCCCGAGTTGTCCCCCCTCCTCGAGGGTCTGCCCGTCGCCGGGGTCTCGGGGACGCTCGCGGCCCGCTTCTTCGACGAGACCGCCCTCCCGGGCCGTGGCTGGGTGCACGCCAAGACCGGGACGCTGACCAAGGTCTCGACCCTGGCCGGCTACACGACCACGAAGCAGGGACGCGTCGTGGTGTTCGCCTTCATGAGCAACGGCGCGACGAACGAGTGGGGCGTCCGGGTGTGGCTCGACAAGGTTACGGGCGCCATCTCGTCCTGTGGTTGTTGAGCCCTCGCCTGGCGGGACGGACGCCCCGCCTACGCTGGGGCCCATGACAGCAGCGATGCCGAACGTCGACTGGCGCTGGGCCGAACGGACCGGCCACCGGCTGGTGCGCGTGGGGCCCGAGGCGTCCGATGACGAGAAGCGCGAACTGGTGGCCGACCTGCGCGAGTGCGCACGGCGGGCACCCGCGCTGGTCGCGGCGGCAGCGGGTCTCGAGCGCACGGGCACGGCCGACGAGCGCGTGGTCGACCGCTTGGGATGGATCAGCGCCAACGTCGACATCGCCCGCACGGTCATGCGCAGACTGGACGCCCAGGAGCCCGACGGAGCGGGCGAACGGGCGGCGGCCAAGGTGGTCGGGGCCCAACTGGGGGCGGCGTTTGCCTTCCTCGGGACGCGCATCCTCGGCCAGTACGACCCCTTCTCGGACGCACCCTCGTTGATGCTCGTCGCCCCCAATGTCATGCACGTCGAGCGCGAACTGCACCTGGTCCCACACGACTTCCGCATGTGGGTCTGCCTGCACGAGCAGACGCACCGCGTCCAGTTCGCCACGGCCCCGTGGCTCGCCGACCACGTGCTCGACCTCGCGCGCCAGGCGATCGACGCCGAGGAGGAGTCGGGCGACACCTCGGCCGCGATGGTCGGACGCATCATCGACCACGCCCGGGGTCGCGGCACGAACTCGCTGCTGGAAGCCGTCTCGGCGCCCGCCGCCCAGCGGGCGCTGGGGCAGGTCACGGCCGTGATGAGCCTGCTGGAGGGCCACGCGGACGTCATGATGGACCGCGCAGGACCGTCCGAGATCGCCACGCTCGGCGTGATCCGCGCCCGGTTCGACAAGCGTCGGGCCAGGGGCGGCCTGTCGGCGACCTTCGGCAAGCTCATGGGCATGGACGTCAAGCTCGCCCAGTACCGCGACGGTGCGGCCTTCTGCCGCCACGTCATCGACCGCATCGGCGTCGAGGGCCTGAACCTGGCGTTCGAGCGTCCGGGGTACCTGCCGGGCGTCGAGGAACTTCACGACCCACAGGCGTGGGTCGACCGGATGGGCTGATGGCCCGTCGCAACCTTGCTCCTGCCCAGCTGGCCGTCGTGCAAGCCGTCAGGGCCGTCCGGGACGCCTGCACCGACCCGGTGCTCGTCGGGGTCTCGGGCGGTGCCGACTCGATGGCGCTCGCGCTCGCGTCCCATCACGTGCTGGGCGCCCGGGTGACGTGCCTCGTCGTCGACCACGGGCTCCAGCCCGGGTCCGGCGACGTCGCGGCGGGTGTCGTCTCGGGCCTGCGGGCCCGGGGCATCCTTGCGAGGAGCGTCGCCGTCCAGGTCGGGGATGCGGGCCAGGGCCCCGAGGCGTCGGCGAGGGACGCCCGGTACGCCGCGCTGCTGGCCGGATCACCCGGGACGCTGCTGCTGGGTCACACGCTCGACGACCAGGCCGAGACGGTCCTGCTGCGTCTCGCACGCGGCTCGGGGGCCCGGTCACTGGCCGGGATCCCGCAGCGGAACGGTGCCATCGTGCGTCCGCTGCTCGGCCTTGGCCGTTCCACGACGCGACAGGCCTGCCGCGAGTGGTCCGCGGACGTCTGGGACGACCCCCACAACGCCGACCCGCGATTCACGCGCAGCCGCGTCCGCACCGAGGTGATGCCCGTGCTCGCGGACGTCCTCGGCCCCGGGGTCGTCCGGTCCCTCGCTCGCACCGCCGACCTCGCACGGCAGGACGCGGACGCCCTCGACGCGCTGTCCGCGTCCGCGTATCGGCGCCACCGCGCCACGGATGACGCAGCCGGTCTGGACGCACGCTGGCTGGCAGGCCTGATCCCGGCCATCCGGACGCGTGTCCTGCGCCTCTGGCTCGACGAGCAGGGGGTCGGGGCGGTGGGCCACGACCATACGCGGGCCATCGAGGCCCTGGTCACGGCGTGGCACGGTCAGCGCGGGTGCTCGCTCCCCGGCGGGGCGACGGTCGTGCGGACGTCCGGTCGGCTCCTCGTGTCGGGTGTCGTCCCCAGAGGCTAGGGTTGAGCCGTGGATGCCGCAGACCTGAAGGACGACCTCGACCATGTGCTCTACACCAAGGAGCAGGTGGCGCAGCGACTGACCGAGATAGCAGCCCGGATCGATGCCGACTACGTCGGCAAGGACCTGCTGCTCGTGGGCGTGCTGAACGGCGCCATCATGGTGATGAGCGACCTGTCGCGGGCGATGAAGAGCCACGTGGCGATGGACTGGATGGCCGTGTCGTCCTACGGTTCGGGCACCAAGAGTTCCGGCGTCGTGCGCATCCTGAAGGACCTCACGACCGACATCATCGATCGCGACGTGCTGATCGTCGAGGACATCGTCGACACCGGCCTCACGCTGCACTACCTGGTGCAGAACCTGATGTCGCGCGAACCGGCGTCCATCGAGATCATGACGATGTTCCGCAAGCCCGAGGCGGCCAAGGCCGCCGTCGAGGTCAAGTACGTCGGCTTCGACATCCCCAACGAGTTCGTCGTCGGCTACGGCCTCGACTACGCGGGCAAGTACCGCAACCTCACCGACGTCGGGACGCTCGCCGAGCACGTCTACAGCTGACCCGACGTGGTCGCGCCCAGCACGCTGAGCTTCGACGAGGTCGAACTGCCGACCACGGTCCTGCCGGCCGACCCGGCCGGGCCGGAGTCAGCCCTGCCGATCCTCGGCAACGGTGGCGGGCGTGTCGTCTCGGAGTCCGAGGCAGCCCTGCTCGGCACCCCGGACGCCTGGCCACGACGCACCTCGATGCTGCCGTACCGCAACCAGTGGCGCTACACCCGCGACACCCCGCTGCGGCGCCACCACGTCGCCACACTCGACAACGGTGTGCTGCGGGCCACGGTGCTCCTCGACCTCGGCGGGCGACTCTGGACGCTGACCGATCTCGCGTCCGACACCGAACTCCTCTTCCAGCCCGACTCGATCCGGATCGCCAACCTCGCGCTGCGCAACGCCTGGTTCTCGGGGGGTGTCGAGTGGAACCTGGGCACGACCGGGCACTGGGGCCTCACGTGCGAGCCGGTCAATGCGGGCGTCGTCCACGGCCCTGACGGTGGCCCGGTGCTCCGGTTGTGGGCGTACGAGCGGCTGCTCGGCCTGGTGTGGCGCGTCGACCTGTGGCTCCCCGCCGGTTCGCGGCGCCTCTTCAGTCACGTGGCCCTCGGGAACCCGCACGACGAGACGATTCCGCTCTACTGGTGGTCCAACGCCGCAGTGCCCCTGCGCGCGGGCGGACGCGTGCTCTGCGACGCCGGGTCGGCGTTCCATTTCGCCGGCGACGCCCCGCTGGCCGAGGTGGGCATCCCGGGCGGGAGTGCCGCTCGGGATCGACCGGATCTCGCGCCGGCCAGCGCCGACTACTTCTTCCGCGTCCGCGCCCGGGTGCCATGGATCGCGTCCGTGGACGCGGGCGGTCGAGGGCTGGGTCACGCGTCCACCCCTGAACTGCCCGGCCGCAAGGCCTTCTACTGGGGTGAGGGCTCGGGTGGCCACACCTGGCAACGCTGGCTGAACGGTTCGGGACGCTACGTCGAGGTGCAGGCCGGGCTGGCGTCCACCCAACTCGAACACCTCGCGCTGCCACCGGGAGGTCGTCGTGCCTGGACCGAGGCGTGGGGCCCCGTCGACATCGGCGCCGCGTCCGGGGATGTCTGGTCGACCGCCGTGGACGCTGCGGCGCACGCCGTCCTCGACGACTGCGACCTGACCGGCGCCGACGCCGTGCTCGCAGGCCTCGAGGACGCGCCGCCGGTCGTGGTGCGGGACGTCGACGGCTGGGGTGGGCTGGCCGTCTCGATGGGCGATCTGCCGGCTGCGCCCGGGACGCCGTTCAGGCACCTGGACGCCGAGCAACGCGACTGGCTGGCCGTGGCCGGGGGCGAGGTCGTGCCCGCCTCACTGGAGTTCTCGGCCGTCTCGGGTCGGGGCTGGGAGAGGCTCCTCCAGGAATCACCCACCAGTTGGCTCGCCGACCTGCACCGTGGCAACGTCCACCTGTCACTCGACGATCCCGAGGCCGCGCGTGCGGCGTGGCAGGCGTCCGCGGACGCCCACCCCAACCCGCTCGCCCTGCGCGGGCTCGCCCACCTCGAGCCGGACGCCGCCAGACGGCGCGAACTGCTGGGCCGTGCCCACGCCCTGGCCCCCCGCAACGCCGAGTTGACGCTCGAGTACCTCGACGCGCTGGCGTCCTGCGGCGAGTGGGTCCGCACGCTCGATGTGATCAAGCGACTGGGCAGTGAGGTTCGCTCGCTCCCGCGGACGGCCCTGCTGGAGGCGCGCGCCCGACTGGGCACGGGCGACGTCGCAGGTGCGCGCACGATCCTCGAGCGTCCGCTGGTGCTCCCGGACCTCCGGGAAGGTGACCGGACACTCGACCTCCTCTGGGGCGACCTGCAGGGTGCGCTCGGCACCGCGGAACCGCTCCCGGCCCACTATGACTTCCGCATGGTGACGACCACGTCCTGACGCCCGGGCCCCCCTGTTTTCCCACTGGTAGCGTTGACGCATCGAGCGCAGCCACGAGCTAGGACACCTTTGCCCAAGTCACGAACTTTCCGAGGACCACTGATCTGGATCCTGCTGTCGGTCGCCTTCATCGCCATCGCCATGAACCTGGCGACGAAGGCCACCGGCGCCAAGGAGGTGCCCACGTCACAGATCGTCTCGATCCTCGCGGGCACCGAGCCGATCAAGGAGGTCGTGCTCACCGACGGCGACCAGTCGATCAAGGTGACGATGAACGACGCCGACGAGACCAAGTACAAGTCGTACTGGGTCGGCGCCCAGAGCCAGGACCTCATCGAGCGCCTCAACGAACGCGTCGCGGCCAAGACCCTCGACCAGTGGCGGGGCGAGAATCCCGGCCCGAGCCTGATGAGCACACTGCTCTACACCGGCCTGCCGTTCCTGTTGATGGCGATCGGCTTCTTCTTCGTCATCAACATGGTGCAGGGCGGCGGTGGCGGACGCGGCGTCATGGGCTTCGGCAAGTCGAAGGCCAAGGTCGCCACCAAGGACACGCCGAAGACCACCTTCAGCGACGTCGCGGGTTGTGAAGAGGCCATCGAGGAGTTGCAGGAGATCCGCGAGTTCCTCGCCGAACCCGCGAAGTTCCTGCGCGTCGGGGCCAAGATCCCCAAGGGCGTGCTGTTGTACGGGCCGCCCGGAACCGGCAAGACCCTGCTGGCCCGCGCGGTCGCGGGTGAGGCCGGCGTCCCCTTCTTCTCGATCTCGGGATCGGACTTCGTCGAGATGTTCGTCGGCGTGGGCGCATCCCGGGTGCGTGACCTGTTCGACCAGGCCAAGGAGGCGTCCCCCGCCATCGTCTTCATCGACGAGATCGACGCCGTCGGACGCCATCGCGGCGCCGGAATGGGTGGTGGGCACGACGAACGTGAGCAGACGCTGAACCAGCTCCTCGTCGAGATGGACGGTTTCGACGTCCACACGAATGTGATCCTGATCGCCGCGACCAACCGGCCCGACGTGCTCGACCCGGCGCTCCTGCGTCCGGGACGGTTCGACCGCCAGATCGGCGTCGACGCGCCCGATCTCAAGGGACGCGTCCAGATCCTGCGCGTCCATGCCCAGGGCAAGCCGATGGCGGCGAACGTCGACCTCGAGTCGATCGGACGCCGGACCCCCGGCTTCACCGGCGCCGACCTGGCCAACGTGCTCAACGAGGCCGCCCTGCTGACGGCCCGCTTCAATCTGCCGGTGATCGGCAAGGAGCAGCTCGACGAGGCCATCGACCGCGTCATCGCCGGGCCGCAGAAGAAGTCGCGCCTGATGAACGAGCGCGAACGCCTCATCACGGCCTACCACGAGGGCGGCCACGCGCTGGTGGCCGCAGCCATGCCCGGCACCGACCCCGTGCAGAAGGTCACCATCCTTCCCCGCGGACGCGCACTCGGCTACACGATGGTCATGCCCGACGCCGACACCTACTCCAACACGCGAGGCCAGCTCCTCGACCAGATGGCCTACATGATGGGCGGACGCGCGGCCGAGGAACTCGTCTTCCACGACCCGACGACCGGTGCGTCCAATGACATCGAGAAGGCCACGCGCGTCGCCCGCGCGATGGTCATGCAGTACGGCATGAGCGACCGGATCGGTACCGTCCAGCTGGGCTCGGGGGACGCCGAGCCGTTCGTCGGCATGGGCACCGGCACGACACGCGACTACTCCGAGTCGAGCGCGGCGATCGTCGACGAGGAAGTCACGGCACTCCTGGCGACCGCCCACCAAGAGGCGTTCGACTGCCTCGTCGAGAATCGCGACGTACTGGACGCCCTCGTCCTGGCCTTGATGGATCGCGAGACCCTCGACAAGGGTGAGGTGGCCGAGATCTTCGCGTCGCTTCGCAAGCACCCGCCGCGCGGTGCGTGGACGGGATCCGACCTGCGGGTGCCCTCGCACATCCCCCCGGTCAACCCGCCGGACAAGCCCCTCGAACCCGCCTCGGTGCAACCGGTGCTCGAACCGGTCCCCGTGCCCGCGGGAGGCGTGCAACTGCCACCCGGACAGGTCCCGCCCACCGAGCCGCCCTCGTCGTGGGAGCCCCCCAGCACCTGGGGTCCCCCCGCGTGGGCGCCGCCGCAGCCTCCTGAGGGTTCCGGTGGCTACCCCTTCCCCGCGAACCCTCCGACCACGCCACCCGGCGGTGGCCAGGGATGAGCGGGGACGCCCCCGACCGCGAGCCGCGGGGCTTCGACGCACCACGAGTCGAGGCAGCGGTGCGCGAACTCCTCATCGGCGTCGGTGAGGATCCCGACCGCGAAGGGTTGAGGGACACTCCAGCCCGCGTCGCACGCGCCTACGCCGAGATCTTCGCCGGGCTCGGCCAGGACGCGTCCGACCTGCTGTCGACCACCTTTGACTTGGCTCATGACGAGCTCGTGCTCGTCCGCGACATCGAGGTCTGGAGCGTCTGCGAGCACCACCTGTTGCCCTTCACCGGCGTGGCCCACGTCGGCTACATCCCCGCCCGTGACGGACGTGTGACCGGCCTGAGCAAGCTGGCCCGCCTCGTGGACGTCTATGCGCGGCGTCCGCAGGTGCAGGAGCGACTGACCACCCAGATCGCGGACGCCCTGGTCGAGCACCTGGCTGCCCGCGGTGTGATCGTCGTGATCGAGTGCGAGCACCAGTGCATGACCATGCGGGGCGTCCGGAAGCCGGGTTCGAAGACCATCACCTCGGCCGTCCGGGGGCAGCTCCGTGCGGCGAGCACGCGCGCGGAGGCGATGGCGCTGATCCAGGGCGGACGCTGATGTCGCGCACGCTCGTGATGGGCATCATCAACGTCACCCCCGACTCGTTCAGTGACGGCGGCCAGTTCCTGGCCACGGGGCACGCAGTCGCGCACGGCCGCACCCTGGTTGCCCAGGGCGCCGACATCCTCGACGTCGGCGGTGAGTCGACGCGTCCGGGCGCCGAGCGTCCGGGCCCTGACGAGGAACTCCGGCGGGTGGTCCCGGTCATCCGAGACCTCGCCCGCCTCGGCGTCCCCATCAGTGTCGACACCATGCGCGCCGAGGTTGCGCGTGCGGCCGTCGAGGCGGGCGCCACCATCGTCAACGACGTCTCCGGAGGACTGGCCGACCCGGCCATGCTCGCCACGGTCGCCGAACTTGGTGTCGACTACGTCTGCATGCACTGGAGGGGCCACCTCACGGACTCCCGCGTGGGCACGACCTATGCAGACGTGGTCGGCGAGGTGACATCAGAGCTGGCGGCTCGCCGCGACGCCTGCCTTGCCGCGGGAATCGCGACTGACAAGCTGATTCTCGATCCCGGCTTCGGGTTCTCGAAGGATTCCGACCACAACTGGGCCCTGCTGCGCGGTCTGTCGGAGATCACGTCCCTCGGACATCGCGTCCTCGTGGGGGTCTCGCGCAAGCGATTCCTGGGCGACCTCCTGGAGGAGCGCCCTCCCCACGAGAGGGACGCCGCGTCCGCCGCCATCACCGCGCTCGTCGCCGGGCAGGGCGTGTGGGCGGTCCGGACGCACACGGTCCGTGACCACCGCGACGCCGTCGCCGTCGTCGAACGGTTGCACGCGACGGCTTCAACAAGGACGCGCGCACGCGACCGGGGAACCATCGACTTGCGGGGGATCCGCGCCGTCGGCCACCACGGCGTCTTTCCCGAGGAACGCGTGGAGGGCCAGGTCTTCCTCGCCGACGTCACGCTGCACCTCGGTGTCGAGACCCGCAGCGACGCGCTCACCGACACCGTCGACTATTCCGTGGTGGCGCGCGACATCGCGGGCCTCATCGCGGGTGAACCCGTCGACCTCATCGAGACCCTTGCGGGGCGGATCGCTGATCGCTGCCTGACGGAGCCACTGGTCGAGCGCGTGGACGTCAGCGTCCACAAGCCGGACGCCGCCGTCGGCGTGACCCTCTCCGACATCGCCGTGACCATCCACAGGGGGCGACCGTGAGGGTCGCCTTCTCGCTGGGATCGAATCTCGGTGACTCCCCGGCCCTGCTGGGCGCCGGCGTGAACGGGCTGCGCGAGTGGACTCGAATCGGTGACCTGCGCGTCTCGCGGGTCTACCGCACCGCCCCCTGGGGCGTCACCGACCAGCCCGACTTCCTCAATCTGGTGGTGGTGGGGGAGTCGTCGATGCCTCCCGACGAGTTGCTCGCCGTGGCGCAGGGTCTCGAGGCAGAGGCGGGTCGCGTCCGTCCACACGTGGGTGCGCCCAGGACGCTCGACATCGACCTGCTCGCCGTCGGTGATCTGGTGATCGACGATCCTGACCTCGTCCTGCCCCACCCCCGCGCGCACCTGCGCGGTTTCGTGCTCGTTCCGTGGGCCGAGGTCGATCCCGACTTCGTCCTCGTAGGACATGGACGCATCGCCGATCTCGCAGCAGCGGTCGACCAGTCCGGCGTCCACCTTGACGGGGAGGCCTGATGGCGCGCGTCTTCGACGAGGAGCCCACCCCACTCACGCCGCCGCCCGAGCGTCCGACCCTGGGGTTGACCACCCTGCGGCAGGTCGTGATCGCAACCCTGTCCGGTGGGGTGTTCGGGTGGTTCCTCATCGAGTCGCTCGACCTTGCCGATCAGGTCGTCCCTGTCACGCCCTGGACGCTTCCGCTCATGCTCGCCGCCCTGGCCGGCGCCGCAGCCCTGTACGGACGCCGGCTGCGCGCCCGGATCCGGGAGGGCGGGGAGTGGGTGGACTCCACCGAAGGCGTTCGGGCCCTCGTCCTCGGCAAGACCATGGCCATGACGGGCGCGGTGCTCGCCGGTGGGCATGCTGTCTACGTGCTCCTGAACCTCTCGAGGTTCGATGCGCCGTCGCCGCAGCAACGGGTCGTCCACGGCCTGGTGACGATCGTGGCGTCCGCTCTGTGCGGCTGGGCCGGGTGGTACCTGGAGCGATCCTGCGTGCGTCCCGCTGACGACCTCGATCCGGACGCAGACTCCCCGGACCCGTCCTGAGTGTCGCGCTCTCCGTGGCGGTCATCACGGGTCGGCCCCGTATGCTGGTGGCGTGGCCCATGAGATGACAGAAGTTTCCGAAGACGTCAAGCAGGCTCACCGTCGAGCACTGGTGGGAGTCGTCACGATCGGCTCGGTGGTCGCCATCGTGTGTGCGCTCGTGGGGCCCGGGTGGCTGGCACAGGTCGGCGTCGGCGTCGCCATCGCGACGGCCGTGGCCGGGGCCGTCATGGCCCTGCGCTTCCTGGCGGAGGTCGCCCGCGAGAACCGTGACGCGGTCCACCTCGCGAGCAGAGCCCACTCCGACGAACTCAGGGCACAGACGCAGCGTCACCACGATGAGTCGATGGCCACCATCCAGCGGTTCGTCGCACGCAACCGCATCAACCAGCAGACCATCGACGACCTTCGCAATGATCTGGTCGCGACGGTGGGGGAGTTGACGTCGCTGCAGGTGGTGCAGGCCGGCAGCGTGACCGAGGCAGCAGCGCTGCGTGGACGCATTGATGACCTCGAACGAGCGGTTGCCCTGCGTGAGCAGCAGATCCTGACCGTGATGGCGGGCGATGAGTCGAGCGAAGGTGCCGAACTCTTCCTCATGCCTCGACGAGCGCAGGTGTCCCGCCGTTCCGACCTGCCGACCGCGAGTGACATCTGGGCCCATGGGGTCACGCCCATCGACATCGGCATGGACATGCTGCCGATCATCATGGACGCCCCGCAGCACAACGTCGGCTGACGCCCACCTACTTGTCGAGGTCCCCGATCGTGTAGCCGAGGGATGCCACGACCACGTCGACGTGGTCGACCGGCGTCCCAGCCAGCGCAGCCCCCAGCGCCGACATGTTCGCCCAGGTCGGCGTCCTGAGTTTCACGCGCCACGGGGTGCGCTCCCCACGCGACACGATGTGCCAACCTGCCACGCCCCACGGGGCTTCGAGGCTGTAATGGCCGGTGCCCTCGGGCAACTTGATGATTTTCGCCAGATCGGTCGAGACCGGCCCGCCGACGTGAGCCAACGCCTCGATGCACTGATCGACGAGCACCCGCGAAACCGACAGATCTTCAACCAGTTCGGAAATTCGGCCGCACGCGGAGGAATCTCTGGCCTCCCCCTTGGAGGGTGGTTGCCCGAAGTCGAGAAGCGGGTAGTTGAGATAGCCCGGCGTTCGGCGCAGGTCACGCTCCAGCCCCGCTGATCGGGCAATGGGGCCCGAAAGTCCGAAGCTGCCGATCTGGGACGGTGAGAGCGCTCCCGTCGTCGAGATCTCGCGCCAGCGGGGTGTTTCCAGCAATTTCTGGAGCCGATCCGCAAGGTTCGCGACGTCCGCGGCCCACACGCCAACGGACGCCAGCCACGCCTCATCAGCGTCCACGGACAATCCCCCCAGTCGGTTCACCATGGGATGAACGCGATTGCCTGTAAGGGCCAACAGTTGGCCTCGAAATGCTTCGCGCGATGCGCGGACAGCGTTGGCGGCGGACAGGTCGGCCAGGCGGTGGGGAACGAACGAGAGGAATGCCAGGTGGGATGCCATGCGCGCGAGCTCGGCGAGCAGCGTCCGCAGCCAGACGGCCCTGGGAGGCGCCGCAAGCCCCAGCATGGCTTCGCAGGCCAGGGCGGCCCCCAGTTCGCCGGTGAACGCCGACTGCCAGTCATGTCGGTCGGCGAGCATCAGCAGTTGGCGATAATCACGTACTTCGAACAGCTTTTCCGCACCCCGGTGCAAGAAGCCGGTGCGAACTTCCGCCTGGACGACAAGTCCGTCGGCGATGTCGCAGTCGAGCATGATGAGACCTGCGCGGGAGGGATGTTCCGGCCCAAGATCCAGGACGCGAGGTCCTTCCGCGAGTGATCCGATGCCCAAGGTCACCTTCTCGATTGCCACATGTCCCAGACTGCCCGAGATCGGGCGCTCTTGCACACCCGACCAGTGGTCAGGTATTCACCGCCGCGGCATTTCTGCGGTAACTTTGTCCTGCGTTCTTCTGTTTCGGGCCTCTGAGGTCTATCATCGGTAGCGCACGAAAGAGGGATGATGATTGCCTCCGCACAAGTTCACCCAGGAAAGGAAGCACAGATGGCACAACGTGTACGAGTCGAACTCGTGGACGACGTCGACGACAGCCCCGCCGACGAGACTGTTTCCCTTGCGCTCGATGGCGTGTCGTACGAGATTGATCTCTCGGCCGCCAACGCAGCGCAACTTCGCGAAGCGCTTGCCCCGTGGTTGGGGAGTGCGCGTCGCACCGGCGGTCGCAAGGCCGCAGGAAAGAAGGTCACGAGCGGGTCGCCCACCGACGTGAGGGCTTGGGCCCTCAGCCAGGGAATGGCAGTCTCGGCCAGGGGCCGGGTTCCGGCCGACATCCGGGAAGCCTACGACCGGGCGCACGCCTGAGCACAACCACATCACGAGGGGCCGGACACCACCAACCGGCCCCTCGTGTGCTGTCCGCGTCCGCCCACGGCGAACAATGGAAGTCCGCGGTGTGGGTGAGGGTTACTAGACTTGAGCAAACGTCGCCCCGGGAACCCCCCGAGGCGGCGGATGTCCGGGGCGGTCGTCCCGGCAGTGAGGAGAAGCATGTTCGAGCGGTTCACCGATAGGGCACGGCGAGTGGTCGTCCTGGCGCAGGACGAGGCCAAGATGCTCAACCACAACTACATCGGCACCGAGCACATCCTGCTCGGGCTGATCCACGAGGGCGAAGGCGTCGCCGCCAAGGCCCTCGAGCAGATGGGCATTTCGCTGGAGGCCGTGCGCGAGCAGGTCGAAGAAATCATCGGCCACGGCCAGACCCCGCCCACGGGCCACATTCCGTTCACGCCCCGCGCGAAGAAGGTTCTGGAGTTGAGCCTGCGCGAGGCCCTGCAGATGAACCACTCCTACATCGGCACCGAGCACATCCTGCTCGGGTTGGTGCGTGAGGGCGAGGGTGTCGCGGCAACGGTGCTGATCAAGCTCGGCGCCGACCTCAACCGGGTGCGCAACACGGTCCTGCAACTGCTCAGCGGCTACCAGGGCAAGGATCCGCTGACCTCGGGTGCCCCGGACGCCGGTCCGGCTCCGACGTCGGCGACCATCCTCGACCAGTTCGGACGCAACCTGACCCAGGCCGCGCGTGAGAACAAGCTCGACCCCGTGATCGGTCGCCACAAGGAGATCGAACGCGTGATGACCGTGCTCTCACGCCGCACCAAGAACAACCCCGTCCTGATCGGCGAGCCCGGCGTGGGCAAGAGCGCCTGCGTCGAGGGCCTGGCCCAGGCCATCGTGCGTGGGGACGTTCCCGAGACGCTGCGCGACAAGCAGATCTACACGCTCGACCTCGGCGCACTCGTCGCCGGTTCCCGCTACCGCGGCGATTTCGAGGAGCGCCTCAAGAAGGTGCTGAAAGAGATCAAGACGCGCGGCGACATCATGCTGTTCATCGACGAGATCCACACCCTGGTGGGTGCGGGTGCCGCCGAGGGTGCGATCGACGCAGCGTCCATCCTGAAGCCCATGCTGGCCCGCGGCGAGTTGCAGACCATCGGCGCGACGACCCTCGACGAGTACCGCAAGCACATCGAGAAGGACGC
>CALKHV010000024.1 GCA_937988865.1 uncultured Propionibacteriaceae bacterium
CTCAATGGATAGGTGACGAATAGCGCTCCAAGCGGCAGACCCCACCACAAAGGCTCATAGCGCTCGCCCGCGTACGGCCAGAGCGACCCAAGCGCCAGAGCCGCACCGACTGCGGGAAAGATAATGCGCTGCCACCACGGAGCTCGCCATGTTCCAAGGACTCGCGAGGTAGGAGCGGAAACTCTAAATCGCACGGGCGACCCTCTCGGTAGGACTCTCCGAGCATCTCACTCTGCTCGGTTCAGCCGAGCCACCACGCCCGCTCATCGGCATGTGCGCGAGCATCGGTGTGCGTCATAGCGCCGCCAGTCGGGCATGTGGGGCGTGGCTGACGCTCAGGCGGATCGGGTGATCTCGTGCTCGACGGCGCGGCGGATCCATGCCGAGACGGATCGGTCGTCGGCCTCGGCTCGCTTCTTGATCTCGTCGAGGAGCTCGGGCGGGAACCGGACCGGAATCGGCGCGGTCAGCCGCTTCGTGCGTCGGCGGGGAGGGCCCTGTGGTTCTTGGTTCTCGGGTTGGGCGTAGAAGTCGTACTCCTGCTCGGGAGACAATGGGTCAGTAGTCATCACGGTCCCTTCGGTAGGTAGCGGCAAGGCCCGAAGAAGCCTCGTAGCAGCCGATCGGCCGGCACTTGCTCGGATCGCCCGATCGCGAGGGTGCGATCGGCACGATCAGGACGGTGCCTGCCACCTCGGCCACCATCAGATAGTGCGCCGGCGGCTTGGCGGGGTAGAAGAGCGGATCGTTGACCCAGACGTCGTAGACGTCGTCAAGGCCGAGGTGCGGGTGCTTGAACAGGTGCGTGGCCTGGGCGTCGATCTCGAACGGGTTCTGCTCATCGAGTAGGTCTAGATCGAGCAACTCCGCCACGGCTCAATCGTATACCAAACGACTACACACTTGGTAGGGCGTCGCCAAGGCAAGAGGCGCTGCACACCGCCGGGTGTCTCCGCAGGGTGGATCAGGTGCCGTGGCTTGGTTCTTGTTTCCTGTGGTGCCAGCCGGCGAGGAGTTGGTCGATGGCGTCGTGGACGAGCTGGTCGGCTGTGGCGGGTATGGAGGCTGGTAGTTGCCCGAAGGCGGAGAGGCGGGAGATGCCGTAGACCGTGGACCAGGTCACGGCGGCCCGGCGCAGGGTCTCGCCTTCGGTGGTTCGGCTGGGTTGGCAGTCGGCGATGGTGTCGTGGAGCAGGTTCCAGTACTCGATCGCGGCCTGTTGCAGCAGGGGGTGGTCGGCTTTGGCGACGGTGGGCCCGTTGGCGAGGTCGTGCACATGCGGGTGTTCGCGGATGAAGGCCAGGTAGGCATCGGCCAGGGCGTGCAGGCGGGCTGCCGGGTCGTCAGCGGCCGCCGAGATCGCGGCTCGTGCCTGTCGTGTCGCCTGGGCCATCCCGGCCCCGGCCACGGCGGCCAGGAAGCGTTTGCGGCTGCCGAAGTGCACGTAGGGCGCCTGGTGGCTGACTCCGAGCTCTTGGGCGATCTGGCGCAGGCTGAGCTGCTCGGCGGGGGTGTCGGCCAGCCGTGCCAGGGCGGCCTGCAGCAGCCGGTCCTGCAGCCGGTCCACGTCGGGGGACACTGCTGCGGTCATGGGGTCCCGCCTTTCTCTTGACAGCGTCAACATAGCGTGGATACTCGTGGTTGACAGCGTCAACAAGGAGGATGGCATGGACGAGCGACACATCATCGAGACCACCGTCGGACCGCTGGCGGTACGGGTGGTCGGCGAGCACCCGGCCACGGCGGTGCTGTGGCCGAGCCTGTTCATGGATGGCCGGTCCTGGGACCGGGTCCTTCCGCATCTCGTACAGGACCGGCGTCTGGTCATCATCGACGGGCCCGGACACGGCGGCAGCGGCGACCCCGGCCACCGCTATACCGAGCTTGACTGCGTGAGCGCCGCGCGGCAGATCTTGAACCGGCTGGCGCCGACCGGCCCGGTGGACTGGGTGGGTAACGCCTGGGGCGGGCACGTCGGCCTGCAGCTGGCCGCCGCCCACCCCACCCAGTGCCGCAGCCTCGTCGCCCTGGGAACACCGATCGCGGCCTTGACGCGGGCGGAACGGCGCCGGACCTACCCCCTGCTGGCCATCCACGGAGTGCTCGGCCCGATCGAGCTGGTCCTCTCGGGGGTCACCGAGGTTCTGCTCTCCAGGCACACTCGAGCCAGCGACCCCGACGCCGTCGCTCTGGTCCGCGACAGCCTCACCCGCGCCGACCGGCGCATGCTCCGCAACGCCGTCCGGTCGATCTCGCTGAACCGCCAGGACCTGACCAGCCGGCTGCCGCTGATCGCGGCGCCGACCTTGATCGTCACCGGCAGCGACCACGCCGGGTTCACCCCCGTCCAGGCCCGAGCCGCCGCGCGTCTCATCCCGAACGGACACGCCGCCATCGTGCCCGACGCCGCCTACATCGTGCCCCTGGAGGCACCCGAGACCACCGCCACCCTCATCCGCGACTTCTGGGCCACCAGCACCAGCGCGCCTGAGGAGCCACCGCGCGCGGGGGCCGACCCCCTCGAGCGCACCCTCTGAGATGACCGATGCGCCGCCTCGACACCCCCACCCGGACCCTTCCCGGGCGAGTGCGGACCTTCCCGGGCGGGCTGTCCGTGGGCGGCGCGGCCGTCATCGCCTGGCTGGGATTCCTGGTGCACAACGTCGCCGACCTGCCTGACCAGACGCTGCTCAGCCCCGAGACTCTCTGGCCGAGCCTGGTCACCGCAACACTGGTCGTCCTCTACGCGGCCGGGGCGGTACGCGTCGCCGGGACCGGCCTGCTCACCTGGGCTGTGCTGAACATCGCCGGCGGAGCGTTGAGCGTCCTCCCGCTGCCGGTGCTGCCGTTCACACCGGAACAGAGCCTGCGCCACTACTCCTTCCACGTCCTCTACGCCGCCACCCAGGTCCCCCTGCTCGTGATCGCCTACCGCCTCACCACACACCCGACGCCCGACCATTGACGCACCGGCACACTGAGCCCGGCAAAGACCGCCGTCACCCCTCCAACTGCCGCTGAAGGTAGGTGTTCCCTACCGCCGGCAGCTGTCCGGTCGGGGACGTTTCTGGTGTCCGCGTGCGGGAGTATCGGCCGAGTGGGATGCTCCCAGTGTGGGCGAGCAGGACTGGTGGCGGGATCAGGAGCCGCCGGATGCTGACCCTGACGGTTGGGACTGGGATCGGGACGCGTGGATCTCGGGGAGCCACATCGGCGCCCTCCCCGTTCCCGGACCGGCCGAGGGTGGGCTGGTTGCGCGACTGTTCTTCCGAGCCCTCATCAGTGACGTCGACCTGGTCCTCAACGACGTCCAGCTGGCGGCCGCGTGGTCGCAGTTCGACCGCTGCCTCTTCCGTCAGCGGGTGCGGCCAGTACTCAATGAGTACGGTGTGGCGGCCCAAGGGTCGTTCGGGATCCGGCCGACGCTGTACCGCGACTGCACGTTCGAACGCGTCAGGTTCAAGCAGCTCGGCGGCTTCGACATGGACAGCGCCCGCTTCGAACGCTGCACGTTCATCCACTGTCGCTGGGAGGGGCACTTCGCCACCGAGGCCGACCTCATCGACTGCGTCTTCGTCGGTCGGATGAACGGCTGTACCTGGTCCGGGCACGGACCAGACGGTCAGGGACCCTCGCGTCGCAACGTCATCGAAGGCAACGACTTCACGGCAACACAGTTCACGGCCAACGTGGGCTGGCGGCAGGACTTCCCGATCTACGCGCAATCCTGGCCCCCGGACTACCTTCCCGTGATCGACGGGTGACCGACAAGCAGTGCTCCACCCGCAGGCGGGTCGGCTCCCGGCTGCTCGGCAGCGCTCTCTCCTCATCACACTCGAGACTGACAGCTGAGTCTTTCCGCCGGGTGCGGACCGAGCTAGTTTCTGCGCAGGCAAGGTGACTGTGACAGGTTGGTTTGGCCCCACTGTGACGGTCTGATCTGGCCCCACGGGCGACGCGCCGGGGTGGTTGTGACGGTTTGATCTGGCCCCACCTGAGCCTGAGTTCCATCGGCTGGTTCTCGAGGCACAAGGGGTTGGGTCGGGATGGGGTCACGTGTGGATGTCTTCGCTGCGATCCGCCGGGACGCGCGGGTGAAGGAGCTCTCGATCCGGGAGCTCGCGCGCCGGCATGGTGTGCATCGGCGAACGGTCCGTCAGGCGTTGACGTCGGCGGAACCACCGCCGCGGAAGCGGCCGGTGCGGTCCTCGCCGCGGCTGGAGCCGTACAAGGCGGCGATCGACGCGATGCTGATCGCGGACCTGGACGCGCCCAGGAAGCAGCGGCACACCGCCACCCGGATCCTGGCCCGCCTGGTCGAGGAGCACGACGCGACGAAGCTGTCGTACTCCACGGTGCGGGACTACGTGCGGGGTCCGCCGGGCCGAGATCGACCTCGAGGCCGGCCGGCGGGTGGAGGCGTTCATCGCCCAGGACCACGCGCCTGGGGTGGAGGCGCAGGTCGACTTCGGCGAGGTGTGGGTCGTCCTGAACGGGGTGCGCACCAAGTGCTTCCTCTTCGTGTTCTGGCTGGCCCACTCCGGCAAGGCGATCCACCGGGTCTACCCAACCCAGGCGCAGGAGGCCTTCCTGGAAGGGCACATCGCCGCGTTCGAGGCGATCGGCGGCATCCCGAGCGGGCACATCAAGTACGACAACCTCAAGGGCGCCGTCTCTCAGGTCGTGCACGGCCCCGGCCGTGCGAGGGTGGAGAACGAGCGGTGGGTGCTGTTCCGCTCCCACTACGGCTTCGACGCGTTCTACTGCCAACCCGGGATCGAGGGCGCCCACGAGAAGGGCGGCGTGGAGGGTGCGGTCGGCTGGTTCCGGCGCAACCACCTCACCCCGATGCCCGAGGTGACTGACCTGGACGAGCTCAACGCGAAGATCCAGGCATGGGAGGCCGCCGACGACGCCCGCGTCATCAGCGGCCGGACCGAGCCGGTCGGTGCCGCGTTCGCGCGGGAGCAGCCGCTGTTGGCAACTCTTCCGGGCGAGGGGTTCGACCCGGGCACGGTGCTGCACCCGCGGGTGGACCGCTCCTCGATGGTCACGGCGCGGATGGTGAAGTACTCCGTCCCGGCGCACCTGATCGGGCGCCGGGTCCGGGTCTCGCTGCGCGCCTCCCAGGTCGTCGTCTTCGACGCCCGCACCGTCGTCGCGGTCCACCCCAGGGTCGCCGCCCGCACCGGGCACCGTCTCGTCCTGGACCACTACCTCGAGGTCCTGCGGACCAAGCCCGGCGCCCTGCCCGGCTCCACCGCCCTGGCGCAGGCGCGTGCCGCCGGCACCTTCACGGCGGCGCACGAGGCGTTCTGGGCCGAAGCGCGCAAGGTCAACGGCGACGCCGACGGCACCCGCGAGCTGATCGAGGTCCTCCTGCTCCACCGCAGCATGCCCACCGAGCAGGTGGTCGCAGGGATCCGCGCGGCCTTGACCGTCGGCGCGGTCTGCGCCGACGTCGTCGCCGTCGAGGCCCGCCGCCACGCCACCACCGCCGACAGCCCGAGCGCCAACGGTGGGGCCAGCGCGGGCCGTCAACTCGTTGCGCGCGACGAACACCGTGAGCAGCGAGTTGTCAGCCTGACCCAGCGCCGCCTCACCGACCCGGCCGCGGTCATCGCCGGCCTGCCCCCGGACACCCGGCCCCTGCCCTCGGTCGCGGCCTACGACGAGCTCCTCCCACGACGAAGGACCGTCCCCACCGATCAGGAGGCACAGGTGAGCACCCGATGACCCCCATCACCAGCAGCTCGCCGACACCGGTCGCGCACACGCTGCGCCGCCGGCGCGGCCTGACCGAGGAGGCCGCCGCGGCCGCGGTCGACCAGGCCTGCCGGCGGCTGCGGCTGCCGACCATCCGCGCCCTCGTTGACCAGACCGTGACCGCCGCGACCCAGGAACAGCTGACCTACCACGGCTTCCTGGCCGAGCTACTGCTGGCCGAGGTCGACGACCGCGACCGCCGCTCCACCCTGCGCCGGGTCAAGGCCGCCGGGTTCCCCCGCGAGAAGTGGCTCGGCGACTTCGACATGGCCGCCAACCCGGCCATCAACCCCGCCACCATCAACGAGCTCGCCACCGGCGACTGGATCCGCAAGGGCGAACCCCTGTGCCTGATCGGGGACTCCGGCACCGGCAAGTCCCACCTGCTCATCGCCCTCGGGACCGCCGCCGCCGAACACGGCCACCGCGTCCGCTACACCCTGGCCACGAAACTGGTCAACGAGCTCGTCGAAGCCGCCGACGACAAGGTCCTGGCCAAGACCATCGCCCGCTACGGCCGCGTCGACCTACTCATCCTCGACGAGCTCGGCTACATGGAGCTCGACCGCCGCGGCGCCGAGCTGCTCTTCCAGGTCCTGACCGAACGCGAAGAGAAGAACTCCATCGCGATCGCCTCCAACGTCTCCTTCTCCGGCTGGACCGACACCTTCACCGACCCCCGCCTGTGCGCCGCCATCGTCGACCGCCTCACCTACCACGGCACCATCATCGAAACCGGCACCCACTCCTACCGCCTCGCCCACGGGCGGCGGCAGTCTCAGTCCTGAGGGTAGGGTCTACGGAAGTCCCGCGGTGGGGGCGGCTTCGTTCAACTCGCGGCGTGCACGGCTTGGGTCTAACTTCCGTGACGGGGGCCTCGCGCATCCGGGCGCACCTCCTTCACCGGAACCAGACAGAGGAGCTTCAATGGGGAAGTCAGCTACTCGCGCCGTCGTGGCCAGCATGGTCGCGATCGGCATCGCGTGGATGAGCACCGTGGGTGCGTTCGCCGCGTAGTCATTCAGCTACACGCTTTCGGGCAACGGCCAGATGGCCTACGACAAGGACAGCAATCGCCTGACCGGTAGGGACTTCAAGGACGGCGACTACATGTACATCCAGTACGCCTTCACCAACACCCAGTGCGGGACCACGGGGAACGCGTGCGCGCCACCGCGATACAGCACGTTCCGCCTGCAGAAGCCCGACAAGGACTACTCGGAGGGGATCAACGTGTCACCGACCGCGACGTACATCCTGCTCAAGCTGTGCAACGACGACACACCGCCGGACACCTGCTCGAACTGGAAGCGGACGACGGCCTGAGTCGACTGGTGGCCGGGCCCGCTTAAGCGGGCCTGGCTACCAGCGTGTTACGAGGGAGATCGTATGGAGTCAGCCGGCCTGGAGGTCTCTGGGTTGCGCGTTCAGCGAGACGGTCGCACCGTCTTTGAGGACGTCAGTCTCGCGGTGTCGGCCGCGTCGAGCCTCGCCGTGACCGGTCCGAGCGGTGTCGGCAAGACCACGCTTCTGGACGTAATCGCGGGGATCCTGGCCCCTGATGAGGGGCAAATCGTCTTCAACGGCTTCAAGGTGACATCCGCCACACGGCAACAGGCCGCTGCGTGGCGGCTCCGGCATGTAGGCGTCGTGCATCAGTTCGCGGAGCTGCTTCCCGAACTGTCGTTGGCCGAGAACGCGCAGCTGCCGCTCCTGCTCGCGGGCTTTGGAGCCCAGGAGTCTTGTCGTCGTGCGGAATGGGCTCTCGACGCCGTCGGGATCGGCGCCCTTGCTGGAGCGTTTCCGTCTCAGGTGTCGGGTGGGGAGCGTCAACGGGCGGCCATCGCTCGGGCGGTGGTACACCGCCCAGCCCTGATCCTCGCCGACGAGCCGACCGGTGCCCTGGATGTCCAGAACGCGCACACGGCGGCGCGGGTCCTGATCGACGCGACGGCCTCTGTGGGTGCCACGCTTGTCATGGCAACGCACAACCTTCAGATCGCGGACCTTCTTGAGTGCCGACTAGACCTGGCCGACGCGTCTCGGGTGGTCGCCTCGTGAACCGTGTCCGCGTCCAGTGGTGGCTAGGGCGACGGTTGTTGCGGGCGCCCAGTCAACGGATCGGGCTGCTGACCGTGTTCCTCGTGTCGGTGCTTGCGGGTCTGCTGCTGGTGAGTTTGTGTGCGGTTCCCGGCACATTGGCAGCGGCCCGTCACGCGGAGGCTGATCGCACCGTCGTCAACACCGGTTCACCGACGGGAGTGGCGGCCTCCACCGCGATCTGGGACTGGCGGGACGAGCAGAGCGTGACCACGGTGCGGGTCGGGTTCCAAGGGGCCAGCGAAGCCCCCCGCGTCCGGCTTCCCGGAGTGCCCAACCTGCCGCAGAACGGGACCGTTTGGCTTTCACCGCAGCTCATGACCGACATCAGGACCGACCCGGACTTGGAGCGCGCTTTTGCCGGGCGCGTAGCGGGCCTGATCAGCGAAGACGCCCTGACTTCGAGCCAGGAGCGACTGGCCTATGTCGGCGTCCCGGTTGACCGGCTGACCGCGTCAGGGGTGCCACTGACCTCTGCTTTCGGTGCGCAGGAGCCCGAGACCCGGGGAACACCGCTCACGACGAGCGCCCTCGTGCTGCTCACAGTCCTGCTGTTCCTCGGAGTTCCGATTTCGGCCTTGTTCGTGGGCACCTATGGAGCGCTCATGGCGACACGCTCGCGACAGATCGCTCTGCTCAGGTCGTTGGGGCTGACGCCCGCCCGCGCTCAGGTGACCGCATCAGCAGACGGAGTGCTCGTGGGACTGGTGGGTGCCACCCTTTCGTGGGTTTGCTTCGAGGTCCTGACCTCGGTGCTCACGTCGCTTCCGTTCACACCCGCCCAATGGACCGCAGGACGGCCGTCGATCACACCCCTGGGTGCGGTGCTCAGCCTCATGACGCCGCTTCTTGCGGCAGGCTGGGCGGCTCGCCGTTCGGTCAGCTCACCCACCAGCCGCCGTAGCAACGTCCGGGTGCAGACCCGCCTCAAAGCAGACCACCTGTGGGTAGCAGTGCTGGCTGCGAGCGTCGTCGCCGTTCTGGCATCCTCCCTACTGCGTGTCGACCAGTCACCGTGGGCGACTGCAATCGTGGTCAGCGCCTTGACGCTCCTCATCGTGAGCGCGCCGAAAGCAGTCATGGCGTTGCAGCGACAGATGGGTAGACGCCTCTTGAGGAGGGGCAACAACGGGTCCGCACTGATCGTCGGAGCACGCCTGGCTCGAACCGTCCCGAACGGAGCCCGGACCATGGCGATGCTGCTGCCCGCACTCCTGCTCGCCCTAGCAGTAGCACCACTCCTGTCCCAGATGGCTCCACGGGACAGCCTCACGGCCGAGACCAACCAGCGGCTGGGACGAGTTGTGGCTCTGGTATCGCCCGTTCCCGACCCCTCCGCGCGCGAGCACATCCGCGCCCTGCCTGGTGTCCTCGCCGTTTCAGCACCGAGCGAAGGACCCAACCCCAGATACCGGTTCGACTGCCAAGCCTTCAAGACCCTACTCGCCCAACGGCCATGCGACCAGCCCCTCGATGCCTCCCAGATGAATGGCGATCTCTCTGCGGGTTGGCCGTATCTCGGCTCGTGGACCTTCACCACGGACCCGACGACCCGACCGGCGACGGATCCCGATCAGGAGGTTCCAGCCATCGTCCTCATGAGGAACACCGATACCTACTGGCAGGCTGTCGCCGCCATCCAAGGTCTCGATCCGCTGCTCAGCGTCAGCGGCAACATTGGTGGCCTCATCGGCGGGCCTGACCAGCAGTACCGACTGCTCCAACGATGGCTCGAGGTCGGGGTCGCGCTCATGCTGATCACCGGCGGTGGACTGCTCGTGCTCGGCGTCACGACCGATGTCAGCGAGTCGATGCGCCTACGCCGAGGACTCAGCGCTCTCGGAGCGACGCCACGAACCCTGTCCCGACATGTCGGAGGTGAAGTCCTGGCACGGTCCCTCGTCGTCCTGGGACTTGCCGTCACCAGCGGCTTGGCAGTCGTCGTCGCATCACACGGGTGGAGCAACACCGACACCGTGGCCCTCCCATGGGCCGCAGCTGCACTTGCAACCCTTGCCACATCACTGATGGCATCGACAGGAGCCGCTGCGCTCCTGGCCGCTCGTCCCCAGATTGCGGAACACTCAGCGGCGGACGCCTACCGCTAAGGACGAGCGATCAGCGGTCGCGATCACGCCGGCCCCGCGGGGTCCTACGGCCTACCCTGTCACTGACCTATGCAGCAGCCCTGATTTCCGCCGATAACTTGGCGCCGAAAGCGTAGGCAGTAGCGCTGGGGGCGCCCTCACTTGGGGCCAGATCAGGCCGTCACCGTGGGGCCAGTTTGCCTTGACATAGCCAGCAAGGGGACAGGCCTCGCGCCGCGTGCCTATTCGCGATGCTGCACCACGTTGATCACATTGCCGTCGGGTGCCCGCACGAAGAATCGACGTACGCCCCACTCCTCCACGGTCAGCGGGTGCACGATGTCGTAGCCGCGTTGCTGAGCGTCGGCATAGGCAGCGTCGACGTCGTCCACTTTCACCGAAATGACGGGGTTCACCGGCGCCGTCAGATCATTTGTCACCAGCTGGACGGTCGCACCGGTTTCTGGCGCGGTGAAGCGAGCCACCCACTCCATGTTGAACTCCTCGACGGTCAGCCCCAGATAACTCGAGTAGAAGTCCTTCGCTGATGCGATATCCGCCACGGGCAGATCAGTAATTATCCCGACGACACGCATGCAGCACCTTCCAGTGGGAGAGAGCGCCAATCGTCCCACGCTCCCCGGCCCGCGTCACTGCGCTGGCTGCCGGACGTAGGGGTGACCGAGGGGTGCGCCCTGATGGAGCCGCTGCGATGATCGACCGGTGAGCCCGGAGAGCGAACCCTCGGACCCGGTCGCCGCCCGCCGCCGGCAGGCGCGGGAGAACGCCGAGTACCACTACGCGGCCGCAGCACGGGCGGCGCAGGCCGAAGCGCGGCGGACAGCCCCGATGGTGGCGGCCTTCGCCGACGCGATGCGGTCGGCGGGTGTCGAGCCCACTCGGCTGCGGGCAATGCCCTACAACGGCGGCAAGAGGCTGCGTACCAATGTCGTTGGCTGGTACGTGCGACGGGACCAGCGGGCTGCCGTCGGCACGGACGGCCGCTGGTACATCCTCGTCGTGGCGCCCAGCCTGCGCGGACGGTTCGCCGGCGTACACGTCGAGCCCAGCGACGCCCCGCTCCAAGTCGGAGCGGGTGGCCGGGACGGTGACTCGATAGCCCTGGACGTCCTCCTCCGGTTGCGACTGGATGCTGGGACTGACTTCCCCTCCTGACGCGCCAGCAGCCCTCCGTCGAGCTCGCGGCATATCGCCGGGTAGCGCGCCGTCCTCCGCCTCTGGGTCGACGACGCGGGTCAGGTCTTCTCGTGGGTAGCCATGTGCAGCGCCTTCAGCCCTTCAAGGTTTGGTGTACTGAGGATGCTCGCCAGATCCGCCGGAGTTTCGTCGTGCAGCAGCGCAGGGTTCTTGGCCATTGCTGTGATCAGTTCCCTGATCAGTTCAGCTGGTAAGTCCCGGAACGAGCGCTGCAACTCGTCCAGTCCGTCAGCGTCGACCGCACTCGGCCGGCTGACATCCAGCCCGGTGCGCGGTGGCCCCCTTCGACCCGACACGGCTCGCCTATGTGCGCTGGGGACCGCACGTGGACCGTTCACGGGAAGTCAGGAGTCGGTATGTCGCTGGGCGCGATCGCAGGACCTCACCGAGCGCTGGATCTACCAACCCGACGCCGACGCGTACGTTCCCTGGCCGGAAGAGGCTGGTGCCGGCCACGAGGGCTGGTAGCCACCAAGTACGGCACCAAGCAGGGCGCCCTTGTCTGACCGCCGAACCCCCAATTACCGCTCGCGCGCCCTCGGCAGATCCGGGCGGATCAACATGCGTCTCAACGCCGCCTGCTGGGCTATCACCACAGCAGGGTCCGGTCTACCGTCGGATAGTACGAATGCCTCGTCGCGGTAGCGGCGGGCGTGGTTGAGGCCTCTGACTTTGTCGCCGCGCGAGGTGATCCATGTCCACTACGACGCTGTTGCCGTTCCAGCCGGCCACCATGTCGACAGCCCAGTTGGCGGCAGTGTCCTTCCTGGCCCGCTACTCCGGGCGAACTCATCATCTCTATTCGTTCCAACTTCGCGAGTGGTTCGCGTGGTGCGAACGCAACGGGCTCGATCCGCTGGTGGGGGTGCAGCGGGCGCACGTTGAGCTGTACATCCGAAGTTTGGCCGAGCGCGGGCTGATGGACTCGTCAGTGGTGTCGATGATGAATGGGGTCCGCGGGTTCTTCCGTTTCGCGCACATCGACGGGACCATCCCGGCCGACCCGGCCGTCTACGCCCGGCTGCCGAAGGTGGCGCGCGACGAGTCGCGCACCCAAGGCCTGGACCGACTCGAGCTGATCCGGTTCCTGCAGGTCGCGCAGACGATCACCGTCCACCACGGCGCCCTCGCGTACCTGCTCGGCATCAACGCGCTGCGGGCGTCGGAGGCTGCGGCGGTGCGGATCCAGGACTACTCGGAGTCGTTGCGGGGCCACCGTGTCCTGCGCCTGGTCGGCAAGGGCAACAAGCCCGCCACGATGCCCGTCACCGTCCCCGTGCTGCGCGTCCTGGAGGCCTGCCGCGGCGAACGGACCGAGGGGCCGCTTGTCCTGCGGCCCCTGTCTGGCAAACCTATCGATCGGCGCGACGCGTACCGCATGGTCACGAAGATTGCGAAGGCGGCCGGCATCCCGCGTCACATCAGTCCGCACTCGCTACGTCACGCGGCGATCACCAACGCCTTGGATGCCGGGGTGCCGCTGCGTGACGCGCAGATCCTCGCCCGTCACGCCGACCCCAGAACGACCGAGCACTACGACCGAGCACGCGGCAACCTCGACCGACACGCAGTGCACTTCCTCACCGCCTACGTCGCCGGCGTGTGATGTTCATCGGCCGGACAGCCCAGCCGACGTGCAGCAGGAGGTGCGCAACGTGCAGGGACAAGAGCATGGCAATGATGAAGTCGAGGATGATGGAGACGAACAGGAGGAT
This sequence comes from uncultured Propionibacteriaceae bacterium, assembly GCA_937988865.1. Lineage (GTDB taxonomy): Bacteria > Actinomycetota > Actinomycetes > Propionibacteriales > Propionibacteriaceae > CALKHV01. The sequence goes on from CALKHV010000024.1 coordinate 12,887, forward strand.
GGGAAGTAGGCCTAGGGACTTGTGCGGCTTACGACATATGCATCGACCCACTCCCGCACGCGGCGAATCCTCATCGGCACGACCGGCAGCAGATCGGCGCGGGTGCGCATTTCTCCGACGTCGACCAGGCCGGCATCGAGCAGCGCAGTCACGAACTCGAAGGCCTTCGGACGGCCAGCGACCAGCTTGGAGATCGCCAGGTCATGCCGCTCAAGGCACAGGCCAGTGGCACCGTTGGCAGCCGCCGGCGAGAAGCGCACCAGCCGGTCCTGCCAGCCGTCAGCCAGCGTGGCCGTGTTCACATCCACGCCCTGTGCGTAGTAGCCGTACATCTCGTGGAAGTGCGAGTCCTCGCCCAGTACTCCATCGACCGTGTCCGCCTTGAGCAGGCCCGGGTCGTTGGCGAAGAAGACGTCGGCCTCGATCGAGGCGTGCGCGGGCTCCGGAAGGTCGTCTTCGTCGAAGGACCCGAGTATGGCCTGGCTACCGACACGATGACCTCGTCGTCATGGGCGACGCTCGCCGCAGCGCGCAGGATGTGAGCCAGTTGCTCACGGGTCACGAGGACCGACGGTTCTGGTGAGTCTGGAATGCGTGGAGCACCTGCTCCCGGTCCTTGCTGCTCAGCACGCCGGCAAAGGGGGAGTTCGCCCGCAACTCCCGAGCGCGGGGAGTCTGCGACGTGAGCACGTCGAGCACCTCCTCGACCGGGCCGTCGAGCAGCATCTCCCACTGCCGTAGCCACATCGCACCCTGACCGCGCGGGTGGTTCGCTTGAAGCCGCTCGAGGTTTGCGCGTGCACGGCGCAGGACGGTGTCAGGGTCCTGCACCAGCTCGCCGGCCACCGCGATGTTTAACCAGCGGCTTCGCCGGTCGGAACGGTTCGAGCGCGTCGTACCCTGCCGTACCTGCTCCACATCCTCGCGACGGAGACGTCGGTGGGTGCCCACCGTGACGTATGGCAGGTCGCCGGACTCGCACAGGTCGACGACGTGCTGGCGGGAGGAGTTCAGGAGCTTGGCCGCTTGGCCGGTGGTCAGCAACCGCTCGGTGCTCGTGTCAGTCATGGTCGACATACTCGATTGTCTCCCACAAACACCAGAAACACAACTGACATAGGACGTTCTTGTGTTTATGGTGTTCCGCCGAGCAGCGCGACATGCCGGTAGAGGAGTTCGTCGACGTCTTTGGAGCAGGGCCGTTATTGCCGCTACTGCCGACAGGTCACGGCGCCCGAGAACCGCATAGGAGCTGACAGTTGCCACAGCTGCGCAAGCACCTGGCACGGCGTCGTCTACTGACCACCAACCATCGGCCCGACCCTGCGCGGGCCCTTGTTGCCTGCTGTCGACCGCCTGGCCACGCTTCGGCCCGTCGCCGATGAGGAGCACCAGCGTGCCTGTTCGCCGCCAGAGTGGCGTGGAGTCATCGCGCACTCCGTAGGAGGTCCATGATCCGCTCGCCGAAGAGGTGGACCTGGTCGGTCATCCATGAGTCGACCAAGGGGTCGTCCTCACGGGCCAGGCGGCTCAGGGTGGCGGGTGCTATGTCGATGATCTGCGCGTCGTTGCCTGTCCACGAGTGGATCTTGCGATCGAGGCGGTCCATCTGCGCGAGCCAGGTGCCTTCGGTCGCTGGACCCATCCTCGTGGGGCGTACGAGCAGCACGTCGATGTCGCTATCGGAGGTGGCGGTACCTCTCGCGAAGGAACCGAAGATGCCGGCATGGACTGGCTCGACGTCCCAGTTGGACACTTCTTCACGAATGCGATCGAACAGTTCGGCTCGCAGTCGGCTGAGCCCTTCGATGTGAGGAGCCGCCAAGTGCTGGCGGTTGAGGCTGTACGCGGGGTACCGAACGGGAGTCTCGACGAGCACCACTCCCTGATGGACAAGGCGCGCCAGCACTTTTCGGACGCCCTCGTCACTACCCCTCCCAAGACGCCTGTGCACCTCTGCTGCACTGCATCCAGCGGTCGTGGCCGCGAGAACCTGCAGTACCCCAGCATCAAGTGTGGGTGCGATCGTCGCGAGAGGGAAGGACAGGTCCACTGGACCATCATCCAACTATTGTTGGCTTGAGCCAACTATAGTTGGTTCCGCCTGCTAGGCGACGGGCTGGAAAGGCCGGACCTTGGGGACGCCGGCGGCGCGCTCGGCGGCGAGGTCGTGCGCTGTCTGCATCGCGAGCCAGGCCCGCGCCGTGCCGACGCCGGCCTCCTCGAGACGGACCGCCAGGTTGGAACTGATCCGGGCGTGCCCGTGGAGCACCCGACTCAGGGCCACTCGGGAGATCCCGAGTCGGGAGGCGGCCTCGCTGACGCTCAGGCCAAGGTCGGCCAGGACGTCCTCGCGCAGGATCTCACCGGGGTGGACAGGATTCTTCATCGTCACGGTCGTTCTCCTTGCCTTCTCTCGTGGTAGTCCTGATAGTCGACGAGCTCGATGTCGGAGTCGACGAACCGAAATGTCACGCGCCAGTTGCCGTTGACCCAGATCGAGTAGTGCCCGGCCAGGTCGCCTTTGAGCCGATGGGTCCGAAACGACGGGATGGCCAGATCCTCAACGTTGTGGGCTACGTCGAGGGCGGACAGGATGCGCAACAACTTGGGGACCTGGTCGGCCTGGACGCCCTTTTTCGTGCCGTGCCGGTACAGCTTCTCGAGTCCTTTGTGCCGGAAGCCAACGATCACTCCGCCAGTGTATCGCGTGCCGTTACGCGATACAATCCGAGCTGCTGACCGCTGGCCGATGGCGGCCTCGGGACTAGGGTCGAGTGCATGCACGAACACAAGCGGTTCGATGACGAGGCCGCCACGTGGGATGACGCCCCCGGCCACGAGGAGCGGCAGGTCGCCGTGGCGCAGGCCATCACCCACGCAATCAGCCTCAACCCCACGATGCGTGCGCTGGACGTCGGCGGTGGCACCGGTCGCCTGAGCATCCTGCTCTCCGACAAGGTGGGCTCCGTCGTCGTGACCGACCCCTCCGCAGGCATGGTGCAGGTGGCACAGGAGCGGATCGAGGCGGCCGGGCTCGGTGACCGGCTGCGCGCCGTGCGGGCAGACCTCACGACGGACTCGCTCGATGGCACCTACGACGTCGCGTGGAGCTCCATGGCGCTGCACCACGTGCAGGATCTCGATGCGCTGCTGCGCTCCCTGGCGGACCTCCTTGTCACCGGTGGTCACCTGGCCATCGCGGACCTTGACGAGGACCCCGAGGGCGCCTTCCACGCCGAGAAGGTCGACTTCGACGGCCACCACGGATTCGACAGGCACCGCCTCGCCGAGCAACTGGCACACGCAGGATTCGCCGACGTCGCCTTCACTGACGCCACGACGATCCTCAAGGGCGACCGCGAGTTCGGCGTGTTCCTGTGCACGGCGACCCAGGGCGCATGAGTCGGCGCAGCAGCATCCGATGAGCGGCCACCGACCGGATGCCGTCGTCGTGGGTGGCGGCCCCGCGGCCGGTGCCGCGGCGCGCACCCTCGCAGCCGCAGGGCGGCACGTCGTCATCCTCACTGCGGAGGACCGCTCCCCGTACGACCGCACGGTGCTGTCCAAGGACGTGCTGCTGCACCCGGGTGCGGCGCTGCCCGAGGTGTGGCCCGCGGGGGCACCGTGGCGCGAGCGCATCGAGGTGCGCACCCACACGACGGTCGCCAGCCTCGACCCCGACGCGAGGCGGCTCGTCACGGCATCCGGTGACGTTGTCACCTTCGAGTCGGTGATCCTCGCGACAGGAGCGGAGCCCCGGCGGCTCGCCCTTCCCGGGGCTGACGGCGCGGGCGTGCACCACCTGCGCGACACCACGGACGCGGCGGCGCTCTCCCGGGCGCTGGACCACGCGAGCCGCGTGGTCATCATCGGCGCAGGCGTCCTCGGGCTCGAGGTCGCGGCCGCCGCAGCGACCCGCGGGGTGGGCGTCGTGGTCCTCGAGGCCGCGGACCGGGTGCTCTCGCGAGGCGTCCCCGCGGCGGTGGCCGAATGGCTGTGCGCCCTTCACCAGGAGCACGGGGTGGTGGTGTGCACGGGTGTGATGCCGGATGCCGTGCTGCGCTCGCCGGATGGTGCCGTCACCGGTGTCCGGCTGGCCGACGGCACCGTCGTGCCGGCCGACGCGGTGGTGGCCGGTATCGGCATCGTCCCGCGTGACGGGCTGGCCCGGGACGCTGGGCTCGCGGTCGACGACGGCATCCTCATCGACCCGTCCGGGCGCACGTCACACCCCCACGTGTTCTCCGCGGGTGACGTGGTGCGCACCCGGCGCCCGGGTGAGGCACACGGCATCCGACTGGAGTCGTTCACGGCAGCGGGACGCCAGGGTGAGGTGGCCGCCCACACGGTGCTCGGCCAGGACGATGCCTTCACCGACGTGCCGTGGTGGTGGTCCGACCAGTACGACACAACCGTGCAGGCGATGGGTGTCACCCCGGCCGACGCGCGCGAGGAGGTGCTCGACGTGCCGGGCGGCCTCCTCGTGCTCTCCGTGGTCGGCGACCGACTCGTGGCGGCGTGCGGTGTCACCCACGGGCCGGCTGTCGCGCGCGTGGTGCGAGCAGCCGGGCCGGCGATCGCCGCCGGAGCCCGCCTCGACCTCGCGGCTGCTCGCGCCGCGGCGGGGAACCTCGCGGCGCTGACGTCCGTGCTGCGCGCTGCCGCCCGACCCCACTGACCAACGTCGCGCAGCGCCGCACCTGACAGGGTCAGCCGCGCCGAAGGGCGTCCTGAATCGCGGCGTACGTCGAGCTGTCGAACGCCACCATGCGGGCTTCGGCCACCTGCGTCTGCGCTGCTCGAAACACCTCCAGGGCCGCGTTGATCGCGTCGGTCTTCGGCCAGCCGTAGCTGCCGGCGCTGATCAGGGGGAACGCGACCGTGCGTGCACCGAGGTCGTCGGCCACCGCGAGCGCCCGGTGGTAGCAGGAGGTCAGCAGAGTGCGGTCGCGCTCGCCGCGGTTGTAGTTCGGACCGACCACGTGGATCACCCACCGAGCCGGCAGCAAGCCTGCTGTGGTCCATCCGGCGTCGCCCGTTGCGAGCCCAGCCGGAAACCGCCTGCGGCAGTCCTCCAGGACTGCTGGCCCACCGGCACGGTGGATGGCTCCATCCACCCCACCGCCACCTCGCATCGCGCGGTTGGCGGCGTTGACGATGGCGTCGACGTCCTGAGCGGTGATGTCGCCCTCGACGACCGTGATCTCCATGGTGCCAACGTATCGCCGACGCCGACGCCGACCCCCGACGTGCAGCATCCCGCGATCAGCTGGGTGCGCAGAGGGGTCGGCAGGGGATGGGGCTGCCTGTGGGGGTCCTTGCTGCGCGTCAGGGATTCCTTGCAGGGAGCAAGGGTTCATGGAGGCACCCCCTCCAGGTCGGCGGCTGGCCCCGACTGGTGGGCTTCGTGCTGGCCACGTGGTACGTTGAACTCATGAGTGGGACGCACGCCATCGTGATGGGAGACCGCGGCCGGTTGGTCATTCCCGCGGAGGTGCGCTCAGCTGCCAACCTCGAGCCCGGGACGCCCCTGATCCTCGTCGAGTCGTCGTCTGGCCTGCTCCTGCTCACCCGCGCGCAGGCCAAGGCGATGATCAAGACACAACTCGCCGGCAGGGACGTCGTCGCCGAGCTGCTTGCCGAACGCCGGGCAGAGGCTCTCTCGGAATCTGCATGATCCACTCGCTCCTGGACGCGTCGGCCGTGCTGGCCTTCCTCAACGACGAGCCGGGTGCCGACGAGGTGGAGGCGGCCCTGATTGCCGGGGCTGCCTGCTCGGCCGTCAACTACAGCGAGGTGGCGCAGAAGATCCGCCACGCCGATGTCGACTGGGTGCCAGTTGCCGGCCTGCTCTCCAGTTTCACCCTCGAGGTCGTGCCGATGACGCAGGAGGATGCCGTCGCCGCCGCCGACCTCTGGTCACCGGGAACGCCCCTGTCGCTGGCAGACCGGGTCTGCCTGGCGACCGCTGATCGGCTCGGGGTTCCCGTGCTCACCGCCGACATGGCGTGGGGTGACGCGGACGGCATCCGCCAGATCCGCTGACCATGGCGCTGGGTCGCCACCTCGGGTGGGTCCGTAGATTGACCCGTATGCCGTCTGTCGCCACCCCCCGTGTCCGCCCCGCTGTCGTCGCTGACGTGCCCGTGATCCTTCAACTCGTGCGCGAGCTCGCCGAGTACGAGAAGGCCCTGCACGAGGTCGACGCGACGGCCGAGCAGCTGGAGCAGGCGCTCTTCCCCGACGGCCACGAGCCAGCCGCCTTCGCCCACGTCGCAGAGGTCGACGGTGAGGTCGTCGGCTGCGCCATCTGGTTCCTGTCGTTCTCGACGTGGACCGGCACCCACGGCATCTGGCTCGAAGACCTCTACGTCACACCGGCGCAGCGCGGGTCAGGCCTGGGGCAGGAGCTGCTGCGCACGCTGGCCGACATCTGCGTCGAGCGCGGCTACCACCGCCTCGAGTGGTGGGTGCTCGACTGGAACACCCCGAGCATCGGGTTCTACGAGTCGATCGGCGCGGTCGCCCAGGACGAGTGGACCCGCTTCCGCCTCGATGGCAATGCCTTGGATGCCGTTGCCGGACGGCGCACGCCCCTCACCTGACGTCGGTCGCC
>CALKHV010000025.1 GCA_937988865.1 uncultured Propionibacteriaceae bacterium
GCAGCGGACGAACCGCCTGGAGCCGCCTTGGGGAGTCGAACCCCAGACCTACGCATTACGAGTGCGTCGCTCTGCCAACTGAGCTAAGGCGGCGTGGCACGAGGGCCGAGTGAACTCTACCAACGGGGGACGCGGAGTGCGAAACCGGCGTCCGCATCGTGCTCGGTCACCCGGGGGGAGGTCAGCACATCGTGCCGTCGACAGGCACCGTCCCGTCGTTGAGGTAGTCGGTCACCGTCGCCCGGACGCACGCGTTGCCCCGCTCCCAGGCCGAGTGACCCGCGCCCTTCCACGACACCAGCACCCCGGACGCCAGGGCATCGGCCATCCCCACTGCATTCTCGTAGGGCGTCGCCGGGTCGCCGGTCACGCCCAGGACCACGATCGGCGCGGCTCCCTCTGCGGTGATCGCAAGTTGGTCTGCGGGTTGCGCCGACCAGCGGGTGCACGTCACGTCCGGGCCCGCGAGGGCTCCGAAGATGGGCGCCTGCTGGATCTGGCCGGGCCAGGCGGCCTTCGCGGCAGCGACCCCCGCGTCGTCCGCGTCGGCGCAGTAGATGGCGGGGAACGAGTTGGCCATCTGGCCGTAGGTACCGTCCTGGTCGCGGTCGGTCATGGCGTCGGAGGCCGCCAGGATCATCGAACCGTCGCCGTTCACCAAGGCCTTCAGGGCGGTGGCCAGCAGTCGGTACCCCGCCGACCCCCCGTAGAGGAAGGCCGCGACACCGCTCGTCGCGAGGCTCTGGGTCAGCGTCCGATCCTTCACGGCGAGGGGATGGGCATCCAGGGCGTCGACCGTCGCGACGATGGTGTCGAGCACGGCCTGCCGGTCGCCGCCCAAGCCACATCGCGTCCCGACGCACCACGTCGCGAAGTCGCCCAGTGCCCGGTCGAAGCCGCTTGCCTGGGTCACCCCGTCGTCCCCCACGATGTCGACAGCCGAGTCGAGCACCATGCGTCCGACCTTGTCGGGATACAGCTCGGCGTAGGTGGCGCCGATGAAGGTGCCGTAGCTGATGCCGAAGTAGTCGAGCTTCGGCGACCGCAGGAGCGCCCGCAACAGGTCGAGGTCGCGGACGTTGTCGATCGTCGAGATGTGGTCGAGCAGCGGGCCGGAACGCTCGCGGCACGCGGTCGAGAAACCCTTCCAGCCGGCCAGCAACGACGTCCACTCGGACGCATCGTCGGGTGACTGGTCGAGGGAGTTCAGGGCGTCCATCCCCTCGTCGTCGAAGCACACCGGCGGGGTCGACTCGCCGGATCCCCGCGGGTCCCAGCCCACCACGTCGTACCGGGCGAACTCGCCGGTGTCGAAGTTGGCGACCATCTCCTGGCCCGAACCGCCGGGGCCACCGGGGTTGATGAAGAGAACTCCCGCGCGTGTTCCGGACGCGGGCGCCATCCGCAACGCCACCGTGATGGCCTCGCCGTCGGGGTCGTCCCAGTCGAGGGGCACGGCGAGGGTGCCACACAGGTGGGGCCCGCAGACGCGCCAGGCGATCTGCTGGTCGAGGTAGCGCCGCACGCCCTCACCCGGTGGTGGCGTGACGAAACCCGGTGGACGCTCGGAGCCCACGGCAAGGCTGAGTCGGTCGGGTGAGCCGCCGGACGGCAGGCGTCCATGGGCCGCAGGATCGTAGGCTGCGACGCCCGTCTCGGTGACGGGGCTGGTCGGCGCGGTCGGCACGGTCGGGGAAGGCTTCAGCGCGGCCGAGGGCTGCGTCCCCGCCTGGTCGCCCCGGAGGGCACTGTGGATGGGCTGGACGTAGAAGCCCACCAGTGCGACAACCACGAGCGCGGCCAGGAGTGCGACGATCACGCGCCTCACGGTCACACGTCACCGCCGGACGCCAGCTGCTCCGTGCGGTCGCGGCGCGCCCGGGACGTCGGGCAGACGTCGACCAGTGGGCAGCGGGTCACCTCGCCCGTGACGCTGCGGACCGTCACGCTCTGCCCGGGCACGGACCGACCGATCACGCGTCCCTCGCCCGAAGGCGTCGTCACCGTCTCACCGATCGCCGGGGCCTCGCGGAGGAAGTCAGCGTAGAGGGGGTACTCGTAGGCGAGGCAGCACATGAGGCGTCCGCAGGCGCCGGAGATCTGCAGGGGGTTGGGCGGCAGGTCCTGGGCGCGGGCGAGGCGCATGCTGATGGGTTCGAATGTCGTGAGGAAGGTTGAACAACACAGTTCACGACCGCAGGATCCGATGCCGCCGATCAGGCGTGCAGCGTCTCGGGCAGCCACCTGACGCAGGTCGATCCGCGACCTCAGCGAGCGGGCGAGGTCACCCAGCAGGGCCCGGAAATCCACGCGTCCCGGGGCGGTGAAGTAGACGACGACCTGCTGGTCGAAGTCGTCGGACCGGTCGACGAAGTCGATACCCACGACCTTCATGGGCAGGTGGTGGTGGTCGATCCAGGCCTTGGCGACCAGCTCGGCCTCGGCACGGATGGCGCGATTGGCTCGGTCACGCTCCAGATCGGCATCGGACGCAAGGCCCGGGCAGAGCGGGAGTGATCCGAGTGCCACCGAGTCGACCTCTTCGGCTGCCCACACGCATCGCGCCACTTCGGAGCCGGAATCGGTGGGGAACAGCACCCAGTCCCCGACCCGATAGTGCCGTTCACCCGGGTCGAGGTAGTGCAATTGGCCGTGCTCGGAGAACGAGACAGCCATCACGCGAGCCATGCGATCACCCTAGCCGCGCGTGGCAACCTGCTCGGACGACCAGCCTCGGGGCTCAGTCGGTCTGCTGGCGTCCGCGCCGGATGCCGGAGTCGATACCCCAGCCGCCACCGCCGAGGAGGAGGAGCAGGACGCCGACACCGGCGAGCAGGAGTTCGAGTTCACCGGTGAAACCGGCCTGGCCCTGGACGAAGGGGCTCACGAAGCCCCACTTCACGAGGGTGAGCGCCGAGATCGCGATCGCCGCGATACCTGCACCGGCCACGCGGGTCAGGAACCCGAAGACCAGTGCGACGGCGGCGAGAACCTCTGCGGCGCCGACCCCCCAGGCGAGGTAATTGGCGTAGGGCAGGCCGACGTTCTCGAAGAAGGTCTGGGTGGCGGGGATGTCGAGGAGCTTCTGGGCTCCGTGCGTCCCGATGACCGCAGCGGTGACCAGGCGCAGGAGGAAGAGCCCCAGGGACGCGAAGAACTTGTCGGTCGTGCGGACGGTCGCCTTCGCCACCGCGACCGGTTGCGGCTGCGGCTCGCTCCGGATGGTGCCCAGTGCGCGGTCCCGGGCCGCGCGCTCCTCGGCGCGGATCCGTGCCAGTTCGGCCTCGGCAGCGAGGGCAGCCTCGCGCTCCCGCCTGGCGGCGGCCTCGGGGTCGTCCAGCTGCAGGACCTGCGTCGACTCGGCGGTGTGCAACTGCTGGGTCTCTTCGAAGGCGGTGTCTTCAGGCCTGGTCATGATGTGCTCCTCGGTGGTGCGGGGGAAGGCAGGTGGTGGTGACCGCGCAGCGGCCTTTGGGGGCGATTCTCGCACCCGGGACGCACGGCACCCGTCGTGACACGCGCCGTACAGGAGGCGGGATGCGCGTCGCTCAGCGGGGATCAGCGAGGTTCAGCAACAGCGCCTCGACTGCCAGGAGGGGGGCGACATTGGTCTCCAGCGCCGTCCGACAAGCGAGGATGGCGTCGATCCTGCGCAGGGTCAGCTCGGGCGAGGACGACTTCGCGGCCTTCTCGAGCCCGACGCGCAGGTCGGGATTGATGAGGCGCGGACCGTTCGGACTCACGCCCGTTCCGAGGGCTCCGGGCCCCACTGCGCCCGTCTGGATGGCCAGGACGTCCCGATACCACGTCGTGAACTCCGACAGGACGCGGTCGATCGCGTCCCGCTGGAGGCGTTTCACTCTGGCCTTCTGCTCATCCTCGAGTTCCTTGAGGGCCGCCTGGGCGCTGCGGGGACGCGCGCCCTTCGTCCCGAACCCGAGTGCCTCCTCGAGCGTGGCCCGCTCACGCTGGCTCACCTCGGACGTCGCCTGCTCGGCGTCCGCGGCCGTGGACTTGACGAGCAGTTCGGCGGCCCGCAAGCACTCGCCCACGCTCAGGAGTGAGCTCGGAATCTTGAGCACCTCCGCGCGCCGGTTCCTGACGCCCTCGTCGCGGGCCAGCGCTCGGGCGCGTCCGATGTGACCCTGCGCCGCCCTCGCCGCGTGGGCGGCCAGGGCGGGTTCGATGCCGTCGCGCCGCACGAGGAGTTCGGCGACGGCCTCGTCGCTGGGCGTCGCCAGATGAACCTGGCGGCAGCGTGACCGGATGGTCACGATGACATCCTCGGCGGTCGGGGCGCAGAGGAGCCAGACGGTGCGCGTGGCGGGTTCCTCGAGGCTCTTGAGCAGGGCGTCGGCACCGCGCTCGGTCACCCGGTCGGCGTCCTCGACGACGAGCACCTGGTAGCGACCCAGGGTCGGACGCATCGCCGCCCTGCGCACGAGGTCACGCACCTCGTCGATCCCGATGCTCAGCTGTTCGGTGCGCACGAGCGTGACGTCGGGGTGTGCCCCCGAGAGGGACGTTCGGCAGGCGTGACACTCGCCACAACCACCCTCTGCGCACTGGAGCGCGGCAGCGAAGGCCCGGGCTGCGTTCGAGCGTCCGGAGCCGGGTGGGCCGGTGACCAGCCAGGCGTGCGTCATCGCGTGGGACTCGCCCGCCACCGCGCGCCGCAGCACCTCGACCGCTCGTTCCTGACCGATCAGGTCATCCCAGACTCCCACGGTCACATCCTGCCGTCGACCGATGACAGTTTCTCCGCCCTCAGGTGGTCGACCCTGTGCCGGATGGTCCGTGCCAGTGCCTCCCGCGTGTCGCGTGCGTCCAACACGAGGTAGTGGTCGGGGTCACGGCCGGCCAGGTCGAGGAAGAACTGTCGGACGCGGGCGTGGAAGTCGTCCCCCGCGCTCTCGAGCCGGTCCTTCTCGGCGATCTGCGCCACCGCGACATCAGGGGCGGCGTCCAGCAGGATGGTCAGGTCGGGACGCAGGTCGTGCGTCGCCCAGCGAGCCACCGCCTCGACCTCGTCGACGGCCAGGACGCGTCCGGCTCCCTGGTACGCCAGCGTGGAGTCGACATAACGGTCACTGATCACGACCGCGCCACGCGCGAGTGCCGGGATCACGACCTCGTCCACGTGTTGTGCCTTGTCAGCGGCATAGAGCAGGACCTCGGCGCGGGGGGAGATGGCGCCTGATGCGACATCCAGCACGAGATGTCGCACCCGCGCGCCCAACCAGGTGTCACCCGGCTCGTGGGTGACGAGATGATGGACGCCCTCGTGGCGCAACCACTCGGCGAGCATTCTCACCTGGGTCGACTTGCCGACGGAGTCGCCGCCCTCGAAGACGACGAACACTCCTGTCACGGACGCACCCGCAGCTTCGCGAACTGCGCCTTCCGGTTGGGCCAGGATCGCGCGAACTCCTCGCGGGCGAGGATGCGGGCGTCCGCAGAGCGCTGGTGGACGCGGCCGGCCTCGAACGCCTCCTGCGGGGTGAGCAGCCCGAGCGCCTCGAACGAGGGCTCGCCCTGACCCACCTGCGCCGCCTGCAGGTCCTTCGCCAACGACAGGAGCGCCTTGTCGAGCTTGTCGACCTTCGCGCCCATCACGGGGGCGGCCACGTCGATCAGCACCTCGAGTTGCTCGGCGGTGACCAGGGTGGACGTCCACCGGTCGTCAGGGGCACTCGTCGACAGGGCCCCGCACCGGTCGACCAGGATGGCCTGGCGCGCCTCGACCTGCTGCCGGATGGTCGATCCCGCCGGGCGGGCACTCAGATTGCCCAACTTTGGCGCCCGAACCGCCGAGATCAGCGTGTCGATGACGTCGAAGTAGGCCTCGCCCAACTGGTGCACGGTCTCAGGGACGTCGTCGACCACGTGGTTGACCAAGCCTGCACACTGCGTGCGCCAGGTGGGTTCGAGCGCGAATGAGAGCGCGTCGAGTTCGCGTCCAAGGCCCCGGACCTGGGCGATGAGCGCGTCGAGACGCGACTTCCGACCGCTGCGGAGCGCGAGGTCTGCCGCCATCAGGCCACGCAGTCGAGTGGCGAAGAGTGCCGAGACGAACTCCTCGAGGGTGGCGTTCTTGCCCTGTTCCCGCGGTGCCGGGAAGTCGGTGAGACCGGTCGCGGGAGCCCCGAGACGCTGGACCATCGACGGGAAGGAGGACACCCGGGTGCCGCCGGCGTCCGACATGCCACGGATCACGAAGTCGACCTGGACGGGCGTCAGCCCGGACGCCATCACCGTCGCCTCGCGGTAGCGGGCCGTCGTGAGTCCGCTGCGCCGAATGGTCAGCTTGTCATCACGGAGCACGCCCAACTGCACGCCCTCGACGTCCTTGAACGCGTACTCGGTTCGCTCGCAGGTCACGAGCGCGACGGGCCCGAGCGGCGCTCCCCTGCGAAACGGACGCACCAGGGACGCGAGTTCTTCGGGGAGGTCGCCCTCTGCGGCCATCGCGATGCTGTGGTCGGTCGGCAACCACGGCCCCCACGAGGGTGCGTCCAGGTACCACTCACCCAACCCGTCGACGACGCGGTGGGCCAGCGTCAGGCCGGAGCGCAGCAGCCGGTGGTCGGCGGCATCGAGCAGGGTCAGGTCGAGCCGGAACGAGTGGGACGCCCCGCGCTGCGTGATCCTGTCGATGCCCAGGTCATGGTTCACCAGGACCGGCGGTTCGAGGTTGAACGGCATCTCGAAGAGCAGCGTGCGATCCTGTTTTCCCATGTCAGCCCCCGGTTCGGGTGGTGGTCGTGCGAGGTGCGGCCTTGGTCGCGGCAGTCTTGGTCGCGGCAGTCCTGGACGTGGCGGCCTTGGCCTTGACTGTACGCGTGGTGGTCTTCGCCGGTGCCTTGCGCGTCGTCGGACGCTTGGGCGCCGGCCCCTTCTCGCGCTTCTCGGCGATGAGCTCGACGGCGCGTTCGTGGGTGATCTCCTCGACGGAGTCGGTGCGCCGCAACGTCGCGTTCACCTCACCGTCGGTGACGTACGGGCCGAACCGCCCATCCTTCACGACGATCGGCTTGCCCGACACAGGATCAGGGCCAAGTTCCTTCAGAGGGCCGGCGGCGGCCGCGCGTCCCCTCGTCTTGGGTGCTGCGTAGATCGCGAGTGCCTCGTCGAGGGTGATGGAGAAGATCTGGTCCTCGCTCGTGAGCGAGCGCGAGTCGGTCCCCTTCTTCAGGTACGGACCGTAGCGTCCGTTCTGGGCGGTGATCTCGACGCCCTCGGCGTCCGCGCCGACGACCCTGGGAAGGCTCATGAGCTGCAGGGCCTGCTCCAGTGTCACGGTTTCGACCGACATGGACGCGAAGAGGCTGCCCGTGCGGGCCTTGGCCGACTTGGGTGCGTCCTCATCCAGGACCTCGGTCACGTAGGGGCCGAAGCGTCCGTTGCGGGCCACGATCGGGTGGTGCGTCTCGGGGTCGAGGCCGATCTCGCGCTCCTCGCCCATGGGCTTGGACAAGGCATCCCTGGCGAACTCGAGCGTCAACTCGTCGGGCGGCAGGTCATCGGGGACGTTGGCCCGGTGCTCCTCCTCGTCCTCGACGTACGTGCCGAACCGTCCGACCCGGACGTTGATGCCCGAGTCGAGGTCGCCGACCGGGAAGGTGGAGAGCTTCCGGGCGTCCATGTCGCCGAGTTCGTTGACCAGTGCGTAGAGGCCCGAGCGTGTCGAGATGGCCACGGCCTCGCCGTGGGTCCCGGGGCCGTCCTCACCGAAGTAGAACTCCTTGAGCACCTCGACGCGCTTGGCGTTGCCGTTGGCGATCTCGTCGAGCGTCGTCTCCATGTCGGCGGTGAACTGGTAGTCGACGAGCTTGGTGAAGTGCTCCTCGAGCAACCGTGTCACCGCGAACGCCAGCCAGGTCGGCACCAGTGCCGAGCCCTTCTTGAACACGTAGTCGCGGCCCGTGATGGTCTTGATGATGCTCGCGTACGTGGACGGACGTCCGATCTCGAGCTCCTCCAGCTTCGCGACCAGCGACGGTTCGGTGTACCGGGCAGGGGCCTTGGTCTCGTGCCCCTGTGGCGTGAGCTTCAGCGCCTCGAGCGACTGTCCCTGCACCAGCTTGGGAAGGTTGGCCTGCTCGTCGTCGGACTCGGCGTCCTCACCCTCGACCGCCTCGACGTAGGCCTTGAGGAATCCGTGGAAGGTGATCGTGCGTCCGGTGGCGACGAAGCCGGCGGTCGCGACGGAACGGTCGCCGATGACCAGCGGGGACGCCGGGGTCGCCGCGATGCGGACGGTCATCGACTGGCCCTGGGCGTCGGCCATCTGGGACGCGAGGGTGCGCATCCAGATCAGTTCGTAGAGGCGGAACTGGTCACCGCGGAGGCCGGTCTGGGCGGGCGTCTGGAAGTGCTCGCCCGACGGGCGGATCGCCTCGTGGGCCTCCTGGGCGTTCTTCACCTTCGACGTGTACACACGGGGACGTTCGGGCAGGTACTCGCGTCCGAAGAGTTGTTCGACCTGCTGGCGGGCAGCCGTGATCGCCGTCGGCGAGAGGGTCACCGAGTCGGTACGCATGTAGGTGATGAACCCGCCCTCGTACAGTTCCTGGGCCACGCTCATCGTGCGCTGCGAGGTGAAGCCGAGCTTGCGTCCGGCTTCCTGCTGCAGGGTCGTGGTGCGGAACGGGGCGTAGGGACGACGGGTGTAGGGCTTCGACTCGACCGACGTGACGAGGAAGGGCACGCCGGCCAGCCCTGTCGCCAGGGTCTTCACCATCGACTCGTCCAGCACGACGGCGCCGCGTCCGGTCAGCGTCCCGACAGAGGAGAAGTCGCGCCCCTGGGCGACGCGGTGCTCGTCGAGCGTCGTGAGACGGGTCGAGAACTGCCTCGGGGACGCCTCGGCGCCGGCGTCGAGGATGGCCTCGAGGTCCCAGTAGCTCGCGGCACGGAAGGCGATGCGCTCGCGTTCACGGTCGACGATGAGGCGCGTCGCCACGGACTGGACGCGTCCGGCCGACAGCCTCGGCTTGACCTTCTTCCACAACACCGGTGACACCTCGTAGCCGTACAGACGGTCAAGGATGCGGCGGGTCTCCTGGGCGTCCACGAGGTCGAGGTCGAGGTCACGCGTGTTCTCGACGGCTTCGCGGATCGCCTCGGGGGTGATCTCGTGGAAGACCATGCGGCGGACGGGCACCTTGGGCTTGAGCTCGCTGAGCAGGTGCCACGCGATGGCCTCACCCTCGCGGTCCTCGTCGGTGGCGAGGAGGAGTTCGTCGACGCCGGCCAACTCTTCCTTCAGCTTCTTCATGGTGGGCTTCTTGGCGGCGTCCACGACGTAGAGGGGCTCGAAGTCGTGGTCGACGTTGACGCCCGTGCGGGCCCACTTCTCGCCCTTGTACTTCGCCGGCACCTCGGACGCACCCTTGGGCAGGTCACGGATGTGCCCCCGGCTCGACTCCACGACGAAGCCGCTGCCGAGGTATCCGGCGATCTTCGTCGCCTTGGTCGGCGACTCGACGATCACGAGTCGGCGCATTTCAGCCATGTCCTGCCTTCGTTGGTGCGGAGATCCCGGGGTGGTCACGCCGGGGGTGGGTCACACATGTTGTATCAGTGCGGGTTCGTCAGTTTGTATCAGTGCGGGTTCGTCAGTCCGGGTAAGTCAGTCCGGGTATATCAGTGTCGAGGAGCAGGCCGTCCCGGATCGCCTGCCGGACGTGAGGCAGTGTCGCCCCGACCAGGGTGGCCTTGTCAACTTCGAGCAGGTGGGCCACCCCGCCGACGATCTGCTCGAGGGACATGTCACCATCGCACGCGCCAAGGACGCCGCCGAGCGCGGTGTCGACCTCCATGGCACGGCGCAGGCCTGCCGAGGAGCGCAACACGATGTGCTCGGGATCTGCGTCCCCGGGACGTCCGAGGGTCTCCTGCGTGACGTGGTCGGCGACCGCGAAGTGGCGGGCGAGGAGGCCGGCGTCCGACTCGGACGCCAGTGAGACCGCCGCCTGACGAGCGGCGATGGCCGAACCGACGGGTTGTTCGACTGCGTACGGCCAGGACTCGACGGTGATGTCCGGGGCATCGCGTTGGGCGCGGGTCACGGTGAGCCACCCCATCCCGACGCCGGTGATGCCGAGCGAGCCGAAGTAGTCGAGCCATTCGGCGTAGCGGGTGAGCCAGTCGGGGCTGGTGGCCAGCCCCGCGTCCGTGAGCCACATCTCGATGTAGGCGAAGACGTCGAGCCGCTCGCGTTCGATGACCCAGAGGTCGCAACCCGGTGGGGCCCAGGAAGCGACGCGCTCCTCCCAGGGCTGGTCGTCGGTGATCGCCCAGTTGCCGAGGACCTGCAGCGAGCCGCCCGGGGTGAGGTGGTCGGCGGCGCCGCTGACGACCGCGTGCATGAGTCCGTCGCCCGCGAACGACCCCTCGCGGTAGGTGAGGCGCTCAGCGTCCGGACGTGGGGGTGACATGACGAACGGCGGGTTGGTGACGATGAGATCGAACCGTTCGCCCGCCACCGGCTCATAGAGGGAGCCCTCGCGGAGGTCGGCGTCCACGCGGTTGAGCGCGAGGGTCAGCCGGGCGAGGGTGAGGGCGCGGGGGTTCAGGTCGGTGGCGACGATCCTCCGGGCATGTCTCGCGAGGTGGAGGGTCTGGACGCCGCAGCCGGTGCCGAGGTCGAGGGCGCTCGCGACCGGCGTCCGCATGGTCAGTTGGGCGAGCGTCGTGGACGCGGGCGACACCCCGAGGACGTAGTCGGGGCGGGTGGGGGTCATCCGTTGGTCCAGGCCGGGGGTGAGGTCGCTGACCACCCACCCGGACGCGCCGTCGTCGGCAGAACCGTAGGGTCGCACGTCCACGGAGGCGCGGAGGTGGTCGCCGGGAGCCGGTTCGAGGAGTCCGGCGTCCAGGAGGCGGTCGACCGGGAGGACGCGTCGGACGGCGGCCGCCGGGACCTCCTGCTGGAGCGGCCACAGGCGGGTGAGGGTGGCGAGGGCGTCGTCGGCGTCACCGAGGGCGACGAGGGACGCGACGGTCGAGTTGCGTCCGAGGGCGGCCTGACCGGCGTCCCCGATGCGGTCGAGGACGGCATCGACGGTGAAGTCGGCGGCCTCGAGGGACGCGCGGAGTGCGTCGGCGAGCGTGGACACGTGGCCTCCTGTGGGGTCGGTGCCACCCTAACCGGCGGGGCGGACACCCTGTGCAGGAGTGTCAGTGGCGCGTGGCACGCTGGGGCGCATGGCACTTCCGGGATGGCTCGAGGGCGACGAGGCCATCTGCCACGTCGACCACCGGGACGCTTCGGCCGGCCTCGTGGCCGAGTGGCCGGCCTGGGTGCCGACCGCCGTGCGCGAGTCGATCGGACGCGCGGGCATCGAGCGTCCCTGGAGCCACCAGGTCGAGGTGGCCCAGCACGCGTTCGCCGGACGCCATGTGGCGATCTGCACGTCCACGGCGTCCGGGAAGACCCTGGCGTACCTGCTGCCGGTGATGTCGGCCACGGCGGTGCGGGACGGTGTCGTCGGCGTCGACCTACCGGAGCGGATCGCCCTCCCCCGGCGGCGGCACACCGCCCTCTACATCGCCCCGACGAAGGCCCTGGCGCACGACCAGGTGCGGGCCGCGTCCGAGTTGGGGCCTGACGACTGGAGGCTGTCGGCCCTCGACGGAGATTCGGACGCGGTCGAGCGCCGATTCGCCCGCGAATTCGCCACCTGTGTCTTCACCAATCCCGACATGCTGCACCGCTCGGTGTTGCCGAACCACGCGCGCTGGTCGTCATTCCTGGGTGCCCTGAGATACGTCGTGATCGATGAGTCCCACCGCTATCGGGGGGTGTTCGGGGCGCACGTGGCAGCGGTGATCCGGCGATTGCGACGTTTGTGCGCCCAGTACGGGGCGAGCCCGGTCTTCATACTGGCGTCCGCCACGGCCACCAATGCCGCGGACGCCGGAGCCCGCCTGATCGGTGAGGACTCGATCGACGTCGTCGACCTGGACGGCTCCCCCCATGCGGCCCGCGACGTGGTGCTCTGGAAACCTGTCGACACGCCCGCACACGACGCGGCCGGTCTCATGGCCCGGTTGGTGGACGAACGGAAGCAGACCATCACCTTCGTGGCGTCGCGCACGATGGCCGAACTGATCGCGCTCCGCGCGCAGGACCGGGTGACGTCGGGTGCGGTGGTGGCGTCCTATCGCTCGGGCTACCTGGCGTCCGACCGTCGTGCGATCGAGGCGGGGCTGCAGTCGGGCACGCTCACGGGGGTCGCGGCCACCAATGCGCTCGAACTAGGGGTCGACATCTCGGGGATGGACGCCGTCATCATCGCGGGCTTCCCCGGGACGCTGGCCGCGCTCTGGCAACAGGCGGGGCGAGCCGGACGCGGGTCACGCGACGCCCTGGTCGTCGTGATGGCGCGGGAGGACCCTCTCGACCAGTACCTGTTCGATCATCCCGACCTGATCTTCGACGCGCCCGTGGAACACACGGTGCTGCACCCCGAGAACCCGTGGGTCCTCGGGCCGCATCTGGCGGCCGCGGCGCAGGAAGCGCATCTGACAAGCGATGATGCCCGGTGGTTCGGTGCATCCATGGAGGGCCTGGCTGATCGGTTGGCTGCGCAGGGGGTGTTGCGGAAGCGTCCCCAGGGGTGGTTCTGGACGCGTCCGGAACGGGCCGTGGACGCGATCGACCTGAGGTCGATGGGTGGGCGTCCCTTCGACATCGTCGACATCACCACCGGACGGGTGGTCGGCCAGGTCGATCGAGGGGCGGCTGACAGGACCGTCCACCCGGACGCCGTCTACCTGCACCTGGGCGAGCAATGGCTGGTCGAGAGCTACGAGCCGGACGAGAACCGGGCACTCGTGCGGGCCGCGCGTCCCGGCTGGTACACCCAGCCGCAGGAGGTGTCGGACGTCCGGATCCTGCGCGAGCTGGCACGACGTCGGTTCGGACGCGGGCACGTCTGCACCGGCGAGATCGAGCTTTCGAGCCAGGTGATCGGATACCTGCGTCGCGATGAGGTGACCGGGGTGGTGTGGGACTCGACGCCCCTCGACCTACCTGTGAGGACGATGCGGACGCGGGCCATGTGGTGGCTCGTGCCGGATGATCTGGTGGCCGAGTTGGGACTGAACGCCGTGCAACTGGCCGGGGCCGCGCACGGCGCCGAACATACGGCCATCGGGCTGCTGCCGATGTTCGCGCCGTGCGACCGGTGGGACATCGGTGGGGTGTCGACGGTGCTGCACCCCGACACGGGGGTGTGCACGATCGTCGTCCATGACGGACATCCCGGCGGCGCTGGCTTCGCGGAGGCAGGTTTCGAGAGGGCTGAGCAGTGGGCGAGGGCCACGCTGGAGCGGCTGACCGACTGCTCGTGCGAGGTCGGCTGCCCGGCGTGTGTGGTGTCGCCGAAGTGCGGGAACGCGAACCAGATGCTCGACAAGCAGGCAGCGCGGCGTCTGTTGGAAGGTCTGCTGGGCGGCTGATCGAGGCAGCCGGAACGCGTCCCTTCCTCTGCCGGAGCGCAGCCGCGGAGCGGCGGTGCGCGCGAGGCCACCGGGAGGGGTTCGGGGGCAGCCGGAACGCGCCAGTTCAACTGGCCGAGCGCAGCCTGCGGCAGCAGGCGGTGCGCGCGAGGCCACCGGGAGGGGTTCGGGGGCAGCCGGAACGCGCCCCCGACAGTGAACAGTGCAGACTTGGGCCGTGGGGCATGTGGAGGTCAACCAGGTCAGCTATGAGCTGCCGGACGGTCGACCGTTGTTGGCCGAGGTGCAGTTTCGCGTCGGCGACGGCGCCAAGGTCGCCCTCATCGGCCCGAACGGCGCCGGCAAGACGACCCTGATCCGCATCATCACCGGCGAGTTGGCGCCCACGTCTGGATCGATCAGCCGTTCCGGGGGCCTCGCGGTGATGAGCCAGTTCATCGGTTCCTTGCGCGACGACTCGACGGTGCGTGACCTCCTGGTCTCCGTTGCTCCCGAACGGGTGCGGAGGGCAGCACAGGCCGTGGATGCGGCCGAGGTCCTCATCATGGAGGTCGACGACGAACCCGCCCAGCTCGCCTACGCCCAGGCGCTGGCCGACTTCGGCGACGCCCACGGGTATGAATTCGAGACGCAGGTCTGGGACAAGGTGACGATGTCGGCTCTCGGCGTCCCGTTCGCCCAGGGTCAGTGGCGGTCGGTCAACACGCTCTCGGGCGGTGAGCAGAAGCGGGTGGTCCTGGAGGCGTTGCTGAACGGGCCCGAGGAGGTGCTGCTGCTCGACGAGCCGGACAACTACCTCGACGTCCCGACGAAGCGCTGGCTGGAGACTCGGCTGAGGGAGTCTTCCAAGACCGTGCTGTTCGTGTCCCACGACCGCGAGCTGCTGAGTCAGGTGGCGACGGCTGTCGTCACGCTCGAGCCGGGTGCGGCGGGGGCGTCCGCCTGGACGCATCCCGGGTCGTTCGCCACCTGGCAGCAGGCCCGCGAGGACCGCAACTCCCGGCTCGAGGAGCTGATGCGCCGGTGGGACGAGGAGCATGCCAAGCTCAAGGCGCTGGTGCTCATGTACAAGCAGAAGGCCGCGTACAACTCCGACATGGCCGGCCGATACGCCGCCGCGGTGACCCGACTGGCGCGGTTCGAGGAGGCCGGGCCGCCGGAGAAGGTGGCGATCCGGCAGAACGTCCGGATGCGGCTGCAGGGCGGGCGCACGGCTCGCCGCGCCGTGATCTGTGAGGGACTCGAGCTGTGGACTCCGGGGCAGGATGTCCCGCCGAGCGTCGAGGTGGCCCCCGAGCGTCCGGTTCCCCAACGTCCCGGCCCTCCCCCGGGGAAGCCGCGCGCCTCGGTGTCGGTGGGCCAGCGGCAGCTGTCGATCGGACGCGGACTCCCGCGTCCGGGTGCACTGATGTGCCCGTTCGACCTCGAGATCTGGTTCGGCGAGCGGGTCGCCGTGCTGGGCAGCAACGGGTCGGGCAAGTCGCACTTCCTCCGGCTGTTGGCGGCCGGGGGCACCGACCCCGACGTCGAGCACCAACCCGTGTCGGACGTGGTCATCGACCCCGTGGCGCACCACGGCCGGGTGCGGCTCGGCTCGCGGGTGCGTCCGGGGTGGTTCGCGCAGACCAATCAGCAGGGCAACCTGATGGGACGCACGCTGCTCGAGATCCTGCATCGCGGTGACGAGCACCGATATGGACGCACACGCGACGAGGCGGCCCGCGTCCTCGACCGTTATGAACTGGTGAAGGCGTCCGAGCAGACCTTCGACACCTTGTCAGGAGGGCAGCAGGCCCGCTTCCAGATCCTGCTGCTCGAGCTGTCGGGCGCCACACTGCTTCTGCTCGACGAGCCGACCGACAACCTCGACCTGCACTCGGCCGAGGCCCTCGAGCACGCGCTGGACTCCTTCGAGGGCACCGTGGTGGCGGTCACCCACGACCGCTGGTTCGCGAAGTCGTTCGACCGGTTCCTCGTCTTCGGGACGGACGGCGGCGTCTATGAATCGGACGACCCCGTGTGGGACGAGACCCGCGTCCAGCGGACCCGCTGAGTCACCGTCGCCCCCAATCCCACGTCGGCCGGTCGAAGGGACCGCGGCCGGCCAGCGTCGTCTCGCCGAACTGCTTGACGAATTCGTGGTGGACGACGGCGTCGCCGTGCTCGGCGTCCAGCGCCTCGACGATGGCCGAGGAGTGGGAGACGACGACCACCTGCGTCCGGGTCGCGGCGTGGGCGATCAGGTCAGCCAGTCCTGGCAGCACGTCGGCGTGCAGGCTCGTCTCGGGCTCGTTGAGTATCAGGAGGCTGGGCGGACGAGGGCTCGTCAGCGCGGCGGCGAGGAGCAGGAAGCGGAGGGTGCCGTCGGACAGTTCATCGGCGAGCATCGGACGCAGGAGGCCGGGTTGGGTGAACTGCACCTCGCATCTCGTTCCGTTCCGCACGACCGAGGTGTACCCGCCCTCGAAGGCTCGCGCGATGGCGGCGTTGAAGGGCTGGGCGAAGGCCGACTCCAGGATGCTCTGGACTGCCGGGGCCAGGTCTGATCCGTCCGCGGCGAGCGCCGGCGTCCACGTGCCCACCTGGGGTTGGCGGGCGGGAGCCAGCGGGTCGACCCTGAACGAGTCGTAGAAGCGCCACTGTCTGACCTCCTGCCGGATGGCCAGCAGCTCGGGATAGGCGTCGGGATCGGCAAGTTCGTCGAGGACGCTGTCGCGATCGGGCAAGTCACGGGTGACCGTGCGCCATCGGTTCGGTTCTCGAACCTCCACCGTCGAGTTCGCCCGCCTGACCAGCATGGACGCCGGCCGCATCAGTGGCGCGCCGAAGATCGCCTCCCGCTTGAGCACCGGATCCTGGATGAACATGGTCGGACGCGGGGTCGGCAGCCCCACATCGATGAGGTAGCCGAGCTCATCGCTCGTGAAACCGAGCCGCAGCGACACGGGCTCCTTGCGTTTCGCCGCGCCCTGGAGGGGCACCTCGCCCCGCTTCATCGCCCCGCTGATGATCTCGGGCCCGGCCCACAACACCGACCCCAGGCCACCCGCCCGTGCGAGTGAGCCGACCAACTGGCCGGACGCAGCGTCCGAGATCAGGCGCAGGGCCCGGTAGAAGCTGGTCTTGCCCGACCCGTTGGGGCCGGTCACGACCGTGACCGGCCCCAAAGGGAGCACGACATCACGCAGCGACCGGAAACCGTGGATGGCGACGGTGGTGATCATGTCCGGACACTACTGGCCGACCATGACATCGATGGGGCCAGCATCAGGGGAGCGATCCCGCAACCACCCCGTCCGTCCCCGCGACGGAAACCTCGATCGCCTCCCTGTGCACCCCCGCCAGGACCGGCCGAAGCTCCGTCGCCACCTCGACGCGGACGCGCAGGTCGAAGCGTCCGCCGATGACCTGACACGACACCAACCGGGCACCGTTCGCCCCGGCCGAGCGGGACGCAGCCCCGCAGGCATCACGCCCGCGGAGCTCCGCCCCCGCACCAGCCAGGGCGGCGAGATCGGCAGCCGACCGTGCACGCTCCACCGACGTCAACCAACCCAGATAGGTGACCGCGACCAGCGAGGCCATGGCGATGACAAGAATCATCAGTCCCGTCAGGGCCGTCCCCGCTCCCCTGTCGCCCTGACGCTTCACGGCGACACCCCCGGTTCGAGGACCGCCACCGCCGTCCCTGCCAACCGGACAGGTCCGATGCGTCCGAGGCTTCGATCGACTCGCACGAGAACGCGCACCTCGTCACCCGCCCGGTTCACGTCGACGCTGGCCCCGGAGGGAGCCCTGCGTCCCGCCGCTGCCGCCGCATCCTCGTCACCACGTGCCATCTGTCGGGCGACCTGGGTGGCGACGTCCCGGCAGGTGGCCTCGACTGCGATCAGGTTGACGGTCCAGGCCCCCATCATGGTGACCAGCACCGCCACGAGGACCCCCACCGCCAACTCGGCGGTCACCATGCCGCGTCGACGGTGGCGTCCCCTCCCGGTCACGAGCCGATCATCCCGCCGGCCTTGCCGATCAGCTGCGTGACCAGCTTGAGCATCTGGGCGAAGAACTTGTTGTCGGTGAAGACCCGCAGCAGAACCAGGGCGAGGGCCACTGCAGCCAGGATGCCGACGGCGTACTCGGCGGTGGCCATGCCGCGCTGGGCGAGCAGCGTGGCGCGTCCGCGGCGGGTGAGCAACCACGGGCGGGAGCTCGGCTGCGCGGCGCTGACCAGCGACTGGGTTGAACGGGACATGAGATTTCCTTTCGTCACGACGCGGACCACCCGCGCCCACCCGGAGGGGCTCATCCCTGTTCTGGGCGAAAGCGCCCGCCTCCCGTCATGGTGATCGGAATCTGGGGACAGCTGGACGGACTTCCACACCTGTGGACAGTGGCCGCGCGCGCTGAGGACAGAAACGGCCCGGTGCACGGTCCCTGAGGATCGCGCACCGGGCCGGACTGCGGACCTGTCAGCGTCCGCCAGGGCCCCCCTGGCCACCGGAGTGCTGGCCGGCGGTGACAGTGCCGATGTTCGTGGCTCCCTCGATCGATCCGCTGGTGGCCAGCCCGCCGACAGTGTCACCCGAAGCCGAGCCGCCCACGTAGATGGTGTACGTCTCACCGTTCGTGATGGCAGAGCTCGAGAACACCACGGAGGAGAAGGCCTTGTCTGCGGTGTAGGTCGCGACGACCTTGTCCGACGAGTCGACGATGCTCACCACGGTGCCGGCAGGGTAGGCGCTGCTGATGGTCGCGGAGACCCAGCCCTGCGCGGAGTCGGTCTCCGGTGCCTCGGCCATCCCGGAGGCTCCAGCCGCAATCAGCGTGCCGCCGCTGATCTCGAACGTGCCGTTCACGTCGAGCGCCCCGTTGCCGCTGTTGGTCGGGCCGCTGACCACGACGGTTCCGCCGCTCATCTCGATCGAGCCGTTCGAGTCGAGGCCGTCGCCCTGGGAGTCGATGACCAGCGTGCCGCCGGTGATGGTCAGCATGAGTCCGCTGGTGGCGCTGTTGCCGCCCCCACCGCCCATGCCGCCCGAGCCGGACCCGTCGGAGACGTTGACGGCATCGTCCGACGAGGTGACCGAGGTCGTCCCCCCTGCGATGAGGATGAGCTTCGACTCCAGGCCCTCATTGCTCTGGGCGATGGTGGTCGTGCCTCCGCCGATCGCGAGCTGCGCATCGGCGTGGACGCCGTCGCCCTGCGCGTTGATCGTTGTCGTGCCACCGCTGACGAGCGCGTCGGTGGACGCGGAGATGCCGTCGTCACCCGCCGTCAGTGTCAGCGTCCCGTCTGCGACGTGGACGTAACCGCGCGTCTCGTCGGTGTCGTTGTCGGACTTCAGTGCATCGCCACCAGCGTCCACCGTGACGGTGCCGCCCGTGATCGACACGTAGTCCTGGCCGCGCAGGCCGTCGTCCGCAGCCTTGATGGTGAGCGTGCCGCCCGCGATGGCGAGGCCGTCGGAGGAGTTGATGGCGTCGTTGTGGTTGCCGGTCACGGTCAGTGCACCGCCCCCGGTGATCGACAGGTCGGCCTTCGAATCGATGGCCGCACTCGCGGCGCCCTCGGCCTCGTCGCTGTAGGACGCGGAGTCGGCGATCGTGTTCGTGCTGCCGTCGGCCAGCACGACAGTCACCTCATCGGCAGCCTGGATCTCGACGGCAGACGTGCCGTTGCTCGTGATGGTGGCGTCGTCGAGGACGAGGATGACGTCTTCCTTCGGGACGTTGATCACGACGTTGCCGGTGAACGTGCCGCTCAGCACGTAGGTGCCGGCCTGGTCGATCGTGAGCGTGGAGCCGCTCACGGATGCCCCCTCACCGGAGACGGAAGCCGTCAAACCCGTGAGGGTCACCTTCACGGCCTCGGACGCGGCGTACTCGGCGTCCTCAGCCGACCAGTGGGACGCCTGGTTGGCGGCGAGGAGGTCGGCGATCGCGGCAGCGGTCGTCGTGGTGGTGCCGGCGTTCGTGGTG
>CALKHV010000026.1 GCA_937988865.1 uncultured Propionibacteriaceae bacterium
AATCTCCCCCTCCAACTCCTCCAACTCCCCCAGGATCTCGGCCGGCGTCCGGTGTTCGATCTCGTCGTGGACGACCTCCTTGTACCGGTTCAGGCTCAAGTCGTACCCCTGCGCCACAATCTCATCGCGAGGCACACAGAAGCTCTGCTCCGTCCTCCCCCGCTCGCGCTCCGTCCCGTCCCGCTCCACCCAGCGGGTCAGCACGTCGGGCAGGTCGTTCGCGTCCACCGGGTTGCGCTTGTCGTCCAGGGAGAACCCGTCCGCCTGCACGTCGTAGAACCACACGTGATCGGTTCCACCCGAGTTGGTCTTCGTGAACAGCAGGATGGCCGTCGACACCCCCGCGTACGGGCGGAAGACGCCGGAGGGGAGC
Source organism: uncultured Propionibacteriaceae bacterium (assembly GCA_937988865.1). Lineage (GTDB taxonomy): Bacteria > Actinomycetota > Actinomycetes > Propionibacteriales > Propionibacteriaceae > CALKHV01. The sequence goes on from CALKHV010000026.1 coordinate 374, forward strand.
TTGATGACGGCGTCCAGTTTGTGGTCGTCCACGAGCAGCCTGCGCAACGTCTTGTGCGCCGTGGACGAGCCGAAGAGCACGCCGTCGGGCACGATGACGGCTGCGCGTCCGCCGGGCTTGAGCATGCGGACGAACTGGGCCAGGAACAACAACTCCGTCTTGCGGGTCTTCACGACCTTCTGCAGTGCCTTCGACGTCGTCTCGTTGTCGAGCGACCCGGCGAAGGGGGGATTGGCGAGCACGAGGGTGTAGGCGTCCTCGTCGGTGTCGCCCGCCTCTGACAGGGAGTCGCGGTAACTGATGTCGGGGCCCTCGACGCCGTGCAACATCATGTTCATGCTGCCGATGCGCAGCATCGTCGAATCGAAGTCGTAGCCGTGGAACATCGAGTGGTGAAAGTGACGGCGCTGGGCGGCGTCCGTCAAGACCTCGGGGTGCCGGGTGCGGAGGTGTTCGGCGGCGGCGACGAGGAAGCCTGCCGTGCCGCAGGCGGGATCGCAGATCTCGTCCCCGGGACGCGGATCGGTGAGCTCGACCATCAGGGAGATGATGTGGCGCGGCGTCCGGAACTGGCCGTTCTGCCCGGCGCTGGCGATCTTGCCCAGCATGTACTCGTACAGGTCGCCGTTGGTGTCGCGGTCGGCCATGGGAATGTCGTTGACCATGTCGACCACGCGCGACAGCAGTTGCGAGGTGGGAATGGTGAAGCGGGCGTCCTTCATGTGGTGGGAATAGGTCGACCCGTTGCCGCCGAGGCTGCGCAGGAACGGGAAGACACCCTCGTTGACCAGGGCGAACATCACGTCGGGGCTCTGCTCGCGAAAACTCGACCAACGCAGCAACGCCTGGTCAGGCGTGAAGATCGGCGACTCGACCGGTCGGCCGGTGTGGCGGGCCCGGTTCTCGGCGAGGGTCGCCAACTCGTCCAGACGGCGGATGAACAGCAGGTAGGTGATCTGCTCGATCACCTCGAGGGGATTGCTGATGCCGCCCGACCAGAACGCATCCCACACGCGGTCGACCTTGCCCTTCAATGCACCTGTGATCACACCCGACAGGCTAACGGTCACCCATGACATCAGGTCGCGAGCCTTGACCGGCTCGCTAGCCTCGTCACTGTCCACAGATTGACGAAGGAGCACCACATGACCCGCATTCACATCGTCGGCGGTACGGGATACGCCGGGGGCAACCTCGTCCGTGAGGCGAACCGGCGCGGGCACGAGGTCGTCTCGTCCAGCCGCCACCTGCCCGAGGTGCAGGAGCCGGGCGTCACCTACGTCACGGGCTCGGTGCTCGACGAGGCCTACCTCGCGTCCATCGTGAGCAACGTCGACGTCGTCATCTCGGCCGTGCCCCCTCGCGGTGAACTCGAGGGTCGGACGCGCGGAATCCTCGCCCACCTGGGCGAGTTGGCGCGCGAGGCCGGCGTCCGGTTCGGGGTGATCGGTGGGGCGGGTTCGCTGCTCGTCGCTCCCGGCGGTCCGCGTCTCGTCGACACGGACGGCTTCCCCGAGGCCTACAAGCCGGAGGCCCTCGAGATGGCCGACGTCCTCGACGACCTCCGCGCCACCCCCGACGACCTCGACTGGTTCTTCGTCAGCCCCGCCGCCGCGTTCGGCGCCCACGCCCCTGGTGAGGCCACCGGAACGTTCCGTGTCGGCGGCGACGTGCTCCTCGCCGACGACGAGGGCCAGTCGTTCATCTCGGGCGCCGACCTGGCCACGGCCATCATCGACGAGGTCGAGACCCCGGCCCACCACCGGGCGCGATTCACCGTCGCCTACTGAGCCGGAATGAAGCCATGGAACGCATCCTGATCTGCGGCGCCGGCACGATGGGGCGCCACATCGCCGCCTGGAACGCCGCGTCCGGGTACGAGGTGTCGATCTTCGACCCCAAGCAGGAGGCGCTCGACTCGGCCCGCGACTGGATCGCAGCCACCGCGGACGCCGAGGGCTTCATCAGGATGGACGGCATCCGCTACTCGACGAACATCGTCGAGGCCGCGCACGGGGCCGACATCGTCAGCGAGTCTGTGCCCGAGATCCTCGGACGCAAGCGCGGCATCTTCAACGTGCTCGACAAGGTCTGCCCCGAGCACACGATCTTCACGACGAACACGTCGATGCTGCGGGCGTCCAAGGTCGGACGCCGGGACGTGCGTCCCGACCGCTTCGCCGCCGTCCACTTCTATCCTCCCTTGTGGGAGACACGCCTTGCCGACCTCCAGCCCCTGCGGTGGACGTCCGAGGGCACGCTGTCAGACATCGGCGAGTGGCTCGAGACCCTGCAGATGGAGGTCGTGCGTCCGAAGAAGGAGTCGCCCGGCTACCTGTTCAACAGCGTCTACGCGGCCCGCAACCATGAAGCCATCTCGCTCGCCGCGAACGGCGTGGGGACGCCCGAAGAGATCGACCTGTGCTGGAAGCGCATCGCCCGCTCCCCCGTCGGCATCTTCGACGGCCTCGACTACGTGGGCCTCGACACCGTGCTCGACATCACCAAGGCCGCCCGCAGACGCCGCTGGTACTCCCGCCAACTGTGGCGCAACGTCCGCTTCCTCAAGGGCTACGTCGACCAGGGATGGCTGGGGCAGAAGACCGGACGCGGCTTCTACACCTACACGCTCCCCGAACTGGGTGACACCCTCAGCTGAGCCGCCGCGCCGCCGGCCCGGGTTCACCGGGTCGTGGGAACGCTGACATACCCTTGTCGACACGGGACTTCCCCACCGCACCCGAAGGCAGGACACCGTGACGCTGAGACACCGGCTCGCTGCAGCCGTGACCATCCTCGCGCTGGCCGCGTGCTCGACCTACGACCCGAACGCGGTGCGTCCGGCCCCGTCGACGACGACGGCGTCCACCCAGGACGCGACGCCGACCGAAACGCCCACCCCCACGCCGACCTTCGTCGCCCCCGCCACCCTGACCGTGATGCCCGAGCACGGACTCAAGGCCGCCCTGCCGACCGACTCACTGAAGGTGACCGTCACCGGCGGAGACCTCACCGTCTTCTCCGTCGCCACGGCCAAGGGCACCGCCGTCCCGGGCAAGCTCGTCGACGACCAGTGGAAGCCCGATCGCAACTTCATCCCGCACACCAAGTTCGTCGCCACCGCCACCGCTGTCAACGCCGCGGGTGACGAGACGACGAAGAAGGTCGCCTTCTCGACGCTGACGCCCGAGTCGAACGCCTGGTACGACATCCTCTACGACGGCCAGACCGTCGGGGTGGGGATGCCGGCGTCCATCCAGTTCGCCACGGCCGTGCAGACCAAACAGATGCGCGCCGAGGTCGAGCGGCACATCACGGTGACGACGACGCCCAGGACGGCGGGGTCGTGGGGGTGGCTCGACAACCGGCAGCTCATGTGGCGCCCGGCCAAATACTTCAAGCCCGGCACGCGGGTTGCCATCACCGCCAACCTCGCCGGCATCCAGACCGGTGAGAGCAAGTGGGTCGACCACGACGCGTCCGGTGGGTTCACGATCGGCGACACCCACGTCAGCTACGTCAACATCGCCACCCACAAGATGACCATCACCCGCAACGGCAAGACGGTGAAGACGATCCCCGTGACGACCGGCAAGGCCGGCTACATCACCCGTAGTGGCACGAAGGTCATCATCGAACGGCGCAGCGCGATGCGCATGAACTCGACCACCGTCGACATCCCCGCGAACAGCCCGGACGCCTACTCCATCGACGTCAAGTACGCGCTCCGCCTCACCTGGACCGGCGAGTTCGTGCACGCGGCGCCGTGGTCGGTCGCGTCCCAGGGCGTCCGGAACGTGAGCCACGGCTGCACCGGCATGTCGACCGCGAACGCGAAGTGGTTCTTCGACTTCTCGCGGGCCGGTGACATCGTGCAGTTCACCGGGTCGAACCGTCCGCTCCTGTCGACCGACGGCATCGGTGTGTGGACCTTCACCTACGAGGGCTGGAAGGCCCAGAGCGCCCTGGCCAGCTGACCCCGGTAACATGGTGAGGGTCTGTGACCGGAAGGAGGCGTGATGGGACTGTTCGACAAACTCGAGAAGAAGATCGAGGGGGCCGTCAACGGTGTCTTCGCGCGCACCTTCAAGGGTGACGTGCAGCCCGTCGAGATCGCGGCCCGGCTGCAGCGAGAACTCGACTCCGAGGCCAAGTTGCTCAGTCGCGAGAAGCGGCTCGTGCCCAACGACTTCACGATCGGGCTCAGCGTCCACGACTTCGAACGCCTCTACCCCTACTCGCGGACGCTGAACGCCGAGATCACCGCCGAGTTGCGCGAGCACGCAGCCGAGCGGCAGTACGTCTTCAACGGCCCCATCTCGATCACCTACGAACGTGACGAAGCCCTGCCCACCGGACGCTTCACCGTCGCCAGCGCGGCGGTCGCCGGCGTGGTCACCGCCACGGCCGTGAGCGAGACGGCCATCCGGCGCAGTCCGCTCGTGCTCGAGGTCAACGGCGTCCGGCACCCGCTGGTCGCTCCCGGTCTGGTCATCGGACGCGGTTCCGAGGCCGACCTGCGTATCAACGACCCGGGCATCTCGCGCAGGCACGCGCAGATCATCGTCGTGGGTGCGGGTGACGCGCTCACCGCGCGCATCGAGGACCTCGGCTCGACGAACGGCATCACCGTCAACGGGCGCAAGGTCACCTCCGCCGCCCTCGACGAGGGCACCAAGATCGAAATCGGCTCGACCAGGATGCTCGTCCACTCCCCTGCGGGGGTGTGAGTGGCCGAGCTCATCGCGGCCTCGTTGAAGCTCGGCTTCCTCGCGCTCACGTGGCTGTTCATCGCGTTCGCCGCCAACGTGATCCGCACCGACATCTGGGGACGCAAGGTCGCCGCCACCTCGCCCGAACTGGCGTCCGCGGGTGCGACGCCGGCCCCGGTGAAGCGGAAGAAGCGGGGGGCGCTGCAGCGCCTGGTCGTCACCGAGGGACGACAGGCCGGGCTCCGGCTGCCGCTCGACGGCGTCCTGCAGATCGGACGCTCGCGCGACTCGACACTCGTCATCGACGACGACTACGCGTCCGCCCAGCACGCCCAGGTCTTCGAGGACAGTTCAGGACGCTGGCTCATCGAAGACCTCCACTCGACGAACGGGACGTACGTGAACAACGTCCGCATCGAGGCACCCACACCCGTCAGCGCCACCGACGAGGTGCGCATCGGACGTACGCACATCAGGCTGGAGCGCTGATGGCGTTCTCCCTCGCCTTCCGTGGCCACTCCGAGATCGGGCTCGTCCGCAAGAACAACCAGGACTCCGCCTACGCGTCCCCGACGATGCTGGTCGTGGCCGACGGCATGGGCGGCGCGGCCGCCGGTGACCTGGCGAGTGCGGTGGCGATCACCGAGATCCGGGCGTCCGATGGTCATTTCGAGGGCGAGGGAATGCTGGAGGCCCTCGCGGGGGCCGTCAACCGCGCCAACGACCGCATCGCCGACCTCGTCGACGCCGACCCCGACCTCGAAGGCACCGGCACCACCGTCTGCGGCGCCATGTTCTCGGGGACGCAGCTGGGCATCGTCCACATCGGTGACTCCCGCGGTTACCTGATGCGCGACGGACGCCTGCACCGCCTCACCCACGACCACTCCTGGGTGCAGTCGCTGATCGACATCGGACGCATCGACGAGGACGAGGCCGCCACCCATCCGCACCGCTCGCTGCTGCTCAAGGTGCTCAACGGGCAGGCCACCCACGCGCCCGACCTCAAGCTCATGGACGTCCAACTGGGCGACCGCTACCTGTTCTGTTCCGACGGCCTGTGCGGCTTCACGACCGACCGCGTCATCGGCAACCTGCTGCGCCAACCCGACCTCGACGAGGTCGTGGCGTCCCTCGTCGCGGCCGCCCACGCCGGTGGCGGGGCCGACAACATCACCCTCGTCGTCGCCGACGTCGTCGAGCAGTCCGGGGCACTGGACGCGGAGCAGAACGAGTCGTACGGGGCCGTCCTGAGCACCTCGATCCCCGACCTGTCGGTCGTGACACCCCTGCGCTCCGGCGCGGCGTCCCTGGACGCCGGCGAGACCGTCGTGGCGGTTGCACCGCGAGCCGGGGCGTCCGCGGAGGACGCCGAACGCCTGCGCTACGCCCCCCAGTCGACCCGGTCACGCCGGCGGCTGGTCACCCGACTCGTCATACCGGCGATCGTCCTGCTGATCCTGGGGACGCTGTCGGGCGGTGCGTACGCCTACGGACGCACCCAGTTCTTCGTCGGCGAGGCCGACGGGAAGCTGGGGATCTACCAGGGCATCCCCGGCCAGGTGATGGGGCTGTCGCTCCACACGCTCGTCGAATCGGAACCGACGCTGGTGGACGACCTGCCGGTCTACTTCCGCGGCCAGGTGCGCTCCACGCTGCACGCCGATTCGCTCGAGGCAGCCCGGGCCACGCTCGCGGAACTGAAACTCAAGGCGGACGCCTGCATCGCGCAGCGGGCCGGCGTCCCCCCTGACTCACCATCGGCGACACCCTCGTCGACACCCTCGGTGTCGACTGCTGCGTCCCCGTCCGTCACCGGCTCGCCGTCGGTCACCGGGTCACCGTCGGTGTCTGCGTCCGCATCGGTGTCTGCGTCCTCTTCTGCCACCCAGACGCAGGTGGTGACCACCACCTCACCCACGCCCACGTCACCCGACCAGGACTGCGGATGAGCGCGGCCGCGAACGAGACCGTCGTCGTCTACCGCAAACGGCGCAACGTCGAACTGGCCATGGTGCTGTTCGCCGTGGCCCTCGGCCTCGGCGGCTGGGCGCTGACCAATCTCAACCTCTACGGCACGATCCCCACCGACTGGCCGATCGTCGTCGCGATCTGGGTCGCGCTCGGTGTGGCGACGCACGCCCTCGTGCGCTGGAAGCTCCCCTACGCCGACCCGCTGCTGCTGCCCTGCGTCCTGCTGTTGAACGGGCTCGGCCTGGCGATGATCCACCGGATCGACCAGATCCCCGAGCCGATCCGCCACGACGCCCGCACCCAGCTCATCTGGACGGTCCTCGGCATGGTGCTCTTCGGTCTCACCGTGGTCTTCCTGGGTGACCACCGGCGACTTCAACGGTTCCCGTACCTTTTGTTCCTCGCCGGCCTCGCGCTCCTGCTGCTGCCGCTCGTGCCCGGCCTCGGACGCGAACAGTACGGCTCGCGCATCTGGATCCGCTTCCTCGGCTACTCCTTCCAGCCCGCCGAGGTCGCCAAGATCGTGCTGGCGATCGCCTTCGCCGCCTACCTCGTCGAGAAGCGGGAAGTGCTCGCCCTGGCCGGCTGGCGGTTCGGCGGCATCGGCTTCCCGCGCATGCGCGACCTCGGACCGATCGCGATCATGTGGGTCGCCTCCCTGGCTGTGCTGGTCTACGAGAACGACCTCGGTACGTCGCTGCTCTTCTTCGGCCTGTTCGTGATGATGCTCTACGTCGCCACCGAGCGCGTCGGATGGGCGATCCTCGGCGTCCTGCTCACCCTGGTGGGTGGCTGGGGCGCTTTCACGTTCGCCGGGCACGTCCGCGTCCGGGTCAGCGCCTGGCTGCACCCCTTCGAGGACTTCGACCAGAACCTGCAGATCATCAGCGCCCAGTTCGGCTACGCCTGGGGGGGCCTGACCGGACGCGGCTGGGGCCTCGGACGTCCGGGGCTGACGCCGCTCGCCAAGAGCGACTTCATCGCCGCGGCCATCGGAGAAGAACTCGGCATCCTCGGCCTGATGGCGGTGATCATGGTGTTCGCGCTCATCATCGCCCGAGGCCTGCGCATGGCCCTCGCCGCCCACGACCCCTTCGGCAAGCTGCTCGCCGCGGGCCTGAGCTTCGTTTTCGCACTGCAGGTCTTCGCCATCATCGGCGGGGTCACCCGGCTGCTGCCCCTCACCGGCCTCACCACGCCGTTCATGAGCCAGGGCGGGTCGAGCCTGATCGCCAACTGGGTCATCATCGCGATCCTGCTCGTCATCAGCCAGATGGCCCGGCGTCCGGTGCGCACGTCCACCCCCGCGGACGGGGACACGGGCGACCAGATCACCGTCCGCGCCGACGACCTGACGCAGGTGATCGCATGAACGCCCCCATCCGCCGCGTCGCGATCGTCGCAGCCCTGATGATCTTCGCGCTGCTCGCGAACACCACGTGGATCAGCCTGGTGCGGAGCGACTCGTTGAACGCCCACCCGCTCAACCGCCGCACCAGGGACGCCGAGTTCGCCAGCTTCCGCGGCGCGATCCTCGTGGGCAACAGCGCCGTCGCCCAGACCATCCCCAACGAGGGACGCTTCGCCTACCGCCGCACCTACCTCAACGGCGACCTCTACGCGCCGATCACCGGCCACTACTCCTACGACTTCGCCCGGTCGGGTCTCGAGCAGGTCTACAACACCGAACTCGCGGGCACCGACAACTCGCAGTTCGTCGACCGCTTCGTCGACATGGTCACGGGTGCGAAGCGGCAGGGCGCGTCCATCGGGACGACCGTCGTCGCCAAGGCGCAGCAGGCCGCCTGGGACGGCCTGGCCGGACGCAAGGGCGCCGTCGTGGCGCTCGACTGGCGCACGGGGGCGGTCCTCGCGATGGTCAGCACACCGAGCTACGACCCCAACACTCTGGCCAGCACCGACCTGACCGAAGCCACGGCCTCGTGGAAGGCGCTGCAGGCGTCCACCGATCGTCCGATGGCCAACCGTGCGTCCCGGGAGATCTACCCACCCGGCTCGACGTTCAAGCTCGTCACGGCCGCAGCGGCCCTCGACAAGGGCCTGCGTCCGACCACGCAACTCGATTCCCCCTCGTCGTTCACGCTGCCGCAGAGCAGCGTCGTCCTGACCAACGAGGTCGACTGCGGGGGCACGACGACAACCCTGCAGCACGCCCTCGAGATCAGCTGCAACACCGCCTTCGCCAAGCTGGGGCTCACCATCGGGGCCGACGACCTTCGGACGCAGGCACAACGCTTCGGCTTCGACTCCGCCGTCGGGGGCGACCTCAACGCGGTCGCCAGCAAGTTCCCCGCAGCCCCGGACGCCCCCCAGACGGCCCTGTCGTCCATCGGCCAGTTCGACGTCGCCGCGTCCCCGCTGCAGATGGCGATGGTCGCGGCGGGCATCGCCAACGACGGCACGGTGATGGAACCCTATCTGGTCCAGGAGGTCCGCTCGCCGAGCCTCGCCCTGCTGTCGAGCCACCAGCCGACCCAGCTCAGCGAGGCCATGACGGCCAGCAACGCGCGCTTCCTGCAGGACATGATGGTCGGCGTCGTCACCGACGGCACGGGCGGCCCGGCGGCGGTGTCCGGCGTCCGGGTCGGGGGCAAGACGGGCACGGCGCAGTCCGATCCCGATCGTCCGCCGTACGCGTGGTTCGTCGGGTTCGCCGAGGACCCCGAGGTCGCGATCGCCGTGTTCATCGAGGACGCGAACATCGAACGGGCAGAGATCGCCGGCGGTCGCCTCGCCGGACCCACTTTCAAGGCTGTCGTGGAGGCCCTCCGATGACAATGCTGCTCCGGCAACGCCTGTTGTGTCGCACGAAAGGAATCCGCGATGAATGAGCCCACCGTGCTCGGCGGTCGCTACCACCTCGAGGCCATCATCGGCCGGGGAGGCATGGCCGAGGTCTGGCGTGCCCGCGATTCCCGACTCGGACGCGAGGTGGCCGTCAAGCGCCTCCGCGTCGACCTCGCAACCGATCCGACCTTCCAGGCCCGCTTTCGGCGCGAGGCCCAGTCCGCGGCTGGACTGAACCACCCGAACATCGTCTCGACCTACGACACGGGCGAGGAGGACGATCCCGCGACGGGCATCGGCGTCCCCTTCATCGTCATGGAACTCGTCGCCGGCCACACCCTGCGCGACCTGCTCCGCGACGGACGCCGCATCCTGCCCGAACGCGCGCTCGAGTTCTCGATGGGTGTGCTCGACGCCCTCGCCTACTCGCACAAGGCCGGGATCATCCACCGCGACATCAAGCCCGCCAACGTCATGCTCACGCCGCAGGGCGTGGTCAAGGTCATGGACTTCGGCATCGCCCGCGCCGTCGCCGACACCTCGGCGACGATGACGCAGACCGCGGCCGTGATCGGCACGGCGTCCTATCTGTCGCCCGAACAGGCGCGCGGTGAGACGGTCGACCACCGTTCGGACATCTACTCCGCCGGTTGCCTGCTCTACGAGCTCCTGACCGGACGCCCGCCCTTCGTCGGCGACTCCCCCGTCAGCGTCGCCTACCAGCACGTCCGCGAGAACCCGGTGCCGCCGAGCCAGCTCGACCCCCAGCTCACGGCCGACATGGACGCCATCGTCCTCAAGTCGCTCGCCAAGGACCCCGCCAATCGGTACGCGGACGCACGCGAGATGCGCGACGACATCGCCCGACTGCTCAGCGGCCAGACCGTGACCGCGGTCATTCCCGCAGCGGTGGCGGTCGTGCCGGAGGCGACCGCCCTCACGACCGCACTCCCCACGACCGACGCTCCCGACGAACCGATCGTCCCGCTGGACGCCGACGAGGAGCCCGAGCGCAGCAAGAGTCCCGTCGTGCCCTGGCTGATCGGCGCGCTCGTGCTCGCCCTCGTGGCCGCGCTCGGATTCGGGGTGTGGGAGATCATGCGTCCCGGCGACGGCACCGACGTCGTCATGGTCGAGGTGCCCCCGGTGCGCGGAACCACCCTGCTGGCCGCCACCCAGGTGCTGGAGGTGGCCGGGCTGGTGCCCGTCGAGAAGCACGTGGAAGGACCGGACGACTCCACCAAGGGCAATGTCACCGAGCAGGACCCGGACGCCGGCCAGCAGGTCGAGCGCGGGTCGTCGGTGACGATCACCATCAACGACGGGCCCAAGCTCGCCACGATTCCCACGGGCATCAAGGGCAAGTCCGAGGACGCTGCCAGGGCCGCCCTCACGGCGGCCGGGTTCACCAACGTGACCGTCGAGCAGGGTGATCCGGCCACGGAGCCGATCACCGCCAAGAAGGACACGGTCGTCGAGCTCGACCCGGCTGAGGGCTTCGAGGGCGTCCCGACGACCCCGGTGACGATCTACCTCGCCACCGGACGCTCGGTCGTGCC
>CALKHV010000027.1 GCA_937988865.1 uncultured Propionibacteriaceae bacterium
GCCCATCGATTCGGGGACGAACTCCTGCTCTGGGACGGCTTCGGCGACATGGCCGACCCGTCCGGTCCGACGGAGGCCCAGATCGCCCTCGCCGACGAGATCGCAGCGCTGTTGGTCGACGCTGACGACCACCCCTCGGACGCAAGGGAAGCAGCCCTTGAGGCGCGCTATCGCTCCGACCCGCGACTTCATCCCGGCGACACCATCGAGTGCATCACCCCCGACGACGAGCACTTCGTGGTCGACCTCGCCACCCGGAGGGTCACGCCCAGATGAGGGTGCGACCATGACACCAGTCGGGCGCCTCCGCGCTGAACCGTAAACTGCAGACGATCCGGAAGGGACGCCCATGCACCCTCGCAACGCACTGCTGCAATTCCTCGTCGGCCTGGTCATGCTCGTCGTCGGCTTCTACTGGTTCGCGACGAGCGTGCACGTCACGTCCGGATTCGGATGGGGCTTCGGGGGCTGGGACGCACCCGGCGGACTGCTCGTCGTCCCGTTCATCGCGGGCGTCATGTGGTGGTTCTTCAACACCAGTTCGACGGGGGCCAAGGTGCTCACGGTCCTGGGCCTGGTCGGCATCGTCGCTGCGATCCTGTCGAGCGTACGGTTCGTGATGTGGGGTCAGAATCTTCTCAGCTACCTGATCATGCTGGTCTTCATGTTCGGCGGCGCCGCCCTGATGGCCCGCGTCCTGTTCACGGACGAGAAGGGCGAGCGCGAGCGCCGGGCCGAGCTGCGCGACCGCGAGCGCGACGAGGAGCGGGACGTCGAGGAGCAGATCGCCGACCTCGAGGAAGAGATCCGCGACCTCCGCGACGGGCGCTGAACCCTGTCGGGGCCGGCTGGGACCTACCCGGCACCCATCAACGCCAGCAGGACGCCACCCGCCACGACGCTCGCCACCTGGCCCGCCGCGTTGGCCCCCATCGCGTGCATCAGCAGGAAGTTCTCGAAGTCGTCCTTGCTGGCCTCCTTCTGCACGACGCGGGCTGCCATCGGGAAGGCGCTGATGCCGGCCGCACCGATCAGCGGGTTGAAGTGCCCGCCGCTCAGGACGTTCATCAGCTTGCCGAAGAGGACGCCGACCGCCGTGTCGAGCACGAACGCGATGAGTCCGAGCCCGAGGATCGCCAGGGTCGACAGCCGCAGGAAGTCTGCACCGACCATCGTCGAGCCGATCGCCAGCCCGAGGAACAGGGTCACGACATTGGCGAGTTCGTTCTGGGACGCCCCCGTCAGCCGCTCAACGACCTTCGACTCGCGCATCAGGTTGCCGAGCATCAGCATGCCGATCAGGGGCAGCGCGAAGGGCACCAGCGTCCCGACGACGACGGTGACGATCAGGGGGAAGAGGATGCGCGTCCGCTGGGTGATCTCGCGTTGCGAGTACGGCATGCGGATGAGGCGTTCCTTCTTCGTGGTCAGCAGCCGCATCACCGGCGGCATGATGATCGGCACGAGCGACATGTACGAGTACGCCGCGACCGTGATGGGCCCCAGCAGGTGCGGGGCGAGCTTGCCGCTGACGTAGATCGAGGTGGGTCCGTCGATCGCGCCGATGATCCCGATGGACGCCGCCTCGTTGCGGTCGAACCCCAGCAGGAGCGCCAGGATCAGGGTCAGGAAGATGCCGAACTGACCGGCCGCGCCCAGCAGCACCATCTTCGGGTTCTCGAGCAGCGGCCCGAAGTCGGTCATCGCGCCGATGCCGATGAAGATGAACAACGGGAAGAGTTCGTTCCCCACGCCCATGTCGTACAGGGCCTTCAGCAGCCCGTGCTCACCGATCAGCGGCGACAGTGGAAGGTTCGCCAACAGGCAGCCCGCACCGATCGGCAGGAGCAGCAGGGGCTCGTACTCCTTCTTCACCGCCAGGTAGATCAGAGTCAGACCGACGACCATCATCACGACCGACGGCCACGTCAGCGAGGTGATTCCCTGCAGGAGTTGCCGGACGGTCTCCTCGCTCATGCGTCCGCCTCGAACACGACCAGTGTGTCGCCGTACTTCACCTGGTCGCCCACCGCCACCGGCACCGCGCGCACCTGGGCGTCCCGGGTGGCACGGATCTCGTTCTTCATCTTCATGGCCTCGATGACCATCAACACGTCCCCGCGCAGGACCCCGTTCCCGGGCTGGACCGCGACGGACAGCACGACGCCCGGCATCGGGGCGGTCTGCGTCCCGGCGCTGGTTGCGCCGCCCGCAACAGGTGCCGGACGCTGGACCGGCGCGGTCGTCATGATCGGGCGCGGCGTCACCCTCACGGGCTCGATCGGAGCGACGGATGCGCGTCCGGGGACGACGTGGGGCGTGATGAGGGCCTGCGCGAGGTCCTGGTGGTCGGTCAGGTGCACGTCGACGACCTCCCCGCCGATGTGCACGCGGAAGGCGTTCGCGGAGTGCTCCTCGACGTCGATGACGTGCTCGGTGCCGTTCACCTCGACTGTGTAGCGACGCATCGCATCCTCATTTCCGGCGCCAGGCGCGGTTCTGGTAGCCGCGGCCGACGTCGACCCAGCGGCTGGCATAGAGATGGCTTCCCGGTTGGTGCGCCCGCATCTCGGGGGCGGCCTGGGCGCGGCGCACCTCGGCGTGGGTGATCACGGCGATCGCGATCGCGGCGAGCTGGTCGTTCGTCAGGGCTCCGGACGCAGCGTCCACGACGACCTTCGGCGTCCGGGGCGGGGTGGCGACGGGGGTTTCGGACGCAGTCGCCACGTTCGCGTCCGGCACGCGATCCAGGCGTCCGATGAGCCAGAGCACCAGCCACAGCAGGCTGAGCAGGGCGAACACCGTGCCCATGCCGAACACGGTCATGTAGAGGCCGAAACCGAGATTGTCCATGGCGCGCCCCTAGACCGGGAAGAGTCCGTGCTTCTTGGGCAGGTTGGTCCGGACTTTTGTCTGCAGCACCTCGAGCGCGCGGATCAGGCGCGGACGCGTCTCACGCGGCTCGATCACCTCGTCGATCTGGCCGACGTCCGCGGCGCGGTACGGATTGAAGAACTTCTCCCGGTAGTCGTCGACGAAGACCTTCTCGGTCGCGGCCGGGTCGTCGGACGCCGCGATCTCGCGCCGGTTCAGCAGCCGCGCGGCTCCCTCGGGCCCCATGACCGCGATCTGCGCCGTCGGCCAGGCGAACGCCACGTCGTTGCCCATCTGCTTGCTCGACAGCGCGACGTACGACCCGCCGATCGCCTTGCGCGTCACGATCGACAGCTTGGGGACGGTCGCCTGGCAGTAGGAGTAGATGATCTTCGCGCCGTGACGGATGACGCCCGCGTACTCCTGATTGACGCCCGGCAGGAAGCCGGGGCAGTCGACGAAGGTCACCAGCGGGACGTTGAACATGTCGCAGATGCGGATGAACCGGGCGATCTTGTCGGACGCGTCGATGTCGAGCGCCCCCGCCATGTGGGTCGGCTGGTTGGCGATGATGCCGACGGAGTGGCCGTCCAGGCGTCCGAAGGCGACGATCGCGTTGGGCGCGTACAGCGACTGCACCTCGAGGAGCGAGCCCACGTCGAAGATCATCGCGAGCACGTCGTGCATGTCGTAGGGGTCGGTGTCGGACGCCGGGATGATCGTGTTGAGGGCTTCGTCCATGCGGTCGGCCGAATCGTGCGGGGTGAGGGCCGCGACGTCCTCGGTGTTGTTCTGGGGCAGGTAGCTCAGCAGGAGCTTGACCAGTTCGAGGGCCTCCTGCTCGTCGACGCACGAGAAGTGGGCGTTGCCGCTCAGCGCGTTGTGCACGTGGCTGCCGCCCAGGGTCTCGGCGTCCACCGCCTCGCCTGTGACGGCCTTGATGACGTCCGGGCCGGTGAGGAACATGTTGGACGTGCCCTCGACCATGATCGTGAAGTCGGTCAGCGCGGGGGAGTAGACCGACCCGCCGGCGCATGGCCCCATGATCACCGAGATCTGGGGGATCACCCCGGACGCGGCGACGTTCCGGTAGAAGACCTCACCGTAGGCCGCGAGACTCCGGACGCCCTCCTGCACGCGCGCGCCGCCCGAGTCGTTGAGGCCGATGATCGGGATGCCCGATTCGGTGGCCAGGTCCTGGATGCGGCTGATCTTGTTGGCCTGCACCTCGCTGAACGATCCGCCGAGCACGGTGAAGTCCTGGGCGAAGACGGCGACCCGGCGTCCGTTCACCTTGCCGAAGCCGGTGATCACGCCATCGCCCGGGTACCGCTTCTCGGCCATCCCGAAGTCGGTGGTGTTGTGGGTGGCCAGCGCGCCGAGTTCCTGGAAGGAGCCCTCGTCGAGCAGGAGCGCGAGACGTTCGCGCGCCGTGAGCTTGCCCTGCGCGTGCTGTGTCGCGATGCGCGCGGCACCACCGCCCAGAAGGGCCTGGTTCCGGCGGGCCCTGAGCCCGGCCAGGTTGTCGGTCATCGTGCTCCTGTCTGCCTGGCTCGACGCTAACAGAGCCCGGACGCGGGGCCGCCGCGGGGTGTTGACCCGCCCGACTCAGGCTGGTTGCTCCTCGTGAGAACGGCCTGTGGAGAGGTGACCCGACAACAGGACCACCATGAGTGTCGCCAAGGGCATCACGAGCAGGGCGACGCGGAAGTTGACGACGTCGGAGATGCGTCCGACCAGGGGTGGACCGATGAGGAAGGCGAAGCGCAGCAGCCAGTTGACGATCGCCAGACCGGCGCCATGGGGCAGGCCGGGGATGTGGTAGCCGGCGTAGAAGACGGCCGGGACGACAGTGGCCACGCCCCAGCCGGCAGCGGCGAAGCCGAGGAGGGTCAACGGGATCGACGGGAAGGCCAGGGCCAGCGCCATGCCGAGGGTCGCCACGGAGCAGCCGAGGCGGGCCGCGCCGCGGTCGCCGAGATGGTCGACGAGGCGGTCGCCGGTGAAGCGTCCGATGGTCTGGGCGCCGATGAGGGCGACGAACCCGAGACCGGCGATGGCGGGCGTCGCGCCGAGGTAGTCGTGCAGGTAGAGCGCGCTCCAGGTCGAGCCGGAGTCCTCGATGGACGCCGCGAAGGCGGCCACCATGCCCAGCGCGATGATGTGCCACAGCAGGTTGCGGGGAATGCGGACCTTGCCGGCAGATTCCTCGACGACCTCGTCGTGATCGGGGCCGGGCAGCATGTGTCGACGGATGATGAGGTTCACGCTGAGCAGCAGCGTCGCCATGATCGCGGCGTGCCACGGAAGCGGCAGGTTGATGCCGGCGAACAGGGCCCCGATGCTGCCGCCGATGACGCCGCCCACACTCCAGAAGGCGTGGAACGAGTTGTTGATCGAGCGTCCGTACAACTTCTGGACGCGAAGTCCGTGGGCGTTCATCGCGATGTCGGCGTACACGTCGGTGGCGCTCATGATGAAGATGCCGAGCGCGAAGGCGGCCGGGATCGGGGCGTTCAGGACGAACGTGAAGATGATGACCTGCGCGGCCTGGGCCACGAGTGCGACCCTGGCCGAGCCGAGGCGTCGAATGACCCGGGACGTCCAGAGGCCGGCGATCAGGCCACCCAGCGGTCCGAGGGCGATGGCCAGGCCGAAGAAGGTGTTGGTGAGCCCGAGATTCTCCTTGATGAGCGGGAAGCGGGGGACCATCGACGACATGCCGGCGCCGTTGAGCAGGAAGAGTGCCGAGACGGCCCAGCGGGCGCGTCGGACGGCGATGGGCACGGTGGGACGCACGGTCGTGGACACGGGGGACTTCCTGGTTCGGGTGTGGCTTCGGCGTCCAAAAGTTACCACACGGTCAGGGGCTGGGCCCGTCCGCTAGCTGTGCACTTCGCCGTGGTAGACCCGCGAGAAGTGCACACCTAATGAACGCTTTGGCCCCTCGTCACTCCACGAAGACGCAGAACAGGTGCCCCGACGGGTCGGCGAAGACGAACAGCGGCTCGTCCGGGTCGTCGAGCCGGTCGAATCGCAGGGTCGCCCCCATCCCCACGGCCCGTGAGCGCACGGCGAGCAGGGCGTCGACGTCCGGGACGCTCAGGTCGAGGTGGGCCTGCTGGGGGACGCCGGCGTCCGGCCACGTGGTCGGCGGCAGGTCGTCGACCGCCTGGAAGGCCATCCCGATCCGGCCGTCCGGGTTGACGAGGACGAGCCAGTCGTCGCCCCGAGGGTCAGGTTCCCCGGACGCCGGGGGTTCATCTCCGGGGCGGTACTCCCAGCCCAGGAGATCGCGGTAGAAGTTGGCAAGGGTTCGCGCGTCCGTGGTGTCGAGGACGATCTGGCGCAGTTCGGGCCTCATCGCCCCAACCTATGTCCGGGGGGGTTCACAACCCGGGTTCGCGGGGTGACAATTCGAGCATGAGGGTGCCGCTGGGCGGGACGCTGGACCACGCGTCCGACGACCATCACCACGTGCCTGAAACCGGGCGCGTGATCGAGGGCGTCCGCCTTCATCGACACCGCCGGCTCGCGCACCAGGCGGGTTACGCGGTGTTGGGGGTGGCGCTGGTGGTCGGGGTTGCCTGGTGGCGCCCGAGCCTGGACTTCGAGGACCACGGCGCCTCCCGGACGTCCGTGACCCTGCCGGCCGCGTATCCACGCGTCCCGGATGACCTCGACTTCTCCCCCGATGGGACGCTCGACGTGCCGCTCGCGGTCGTCCGATCGAGGTGTGAGCTGACCGTCGACGAGCACATACGTCCGGTGGACGCCACTGCGGTCTGGGACGCGTCCACCGTGCCCGGGGGCAGCGACATCATCATCGCGCGTGACGCGGGCCCGACGCGCCACTGCCTGGTCGGGTACAACACCGCCCCGCGCGAGACGTTCATCAACTGGGCGAACGTGACGCCGGTCGAGGCGGCGCAGGCCTGCGCCGATCGGGTGGGCCTCGACGCCGGCAGGTGGGGACAGCCCCTGGCGTCCGTGTTGCGGACGCCGAACGACTTCTCCGGGCCGTCCGCGGTGGTGGCGCTACGGCGGGGTGAGCTGCTGGCCGAGTGCTACCTGGCTCGCGACCGGCCGGCCGCGAGGCTCGCCGTCAGTCGACTCGCCACGTTGAACGCGCCGTTGTGCGCGGGAGTCTCGTTGTACTACACGACCTCGGACACCGACCATCGCGTTGCCGACGGAGTGATGGCCTGGGGGATCGCGCCGGTCAGGGACGCGTCCGGGGCCCTTCTGGAGGACGCCGCCTTCGTCACCTTCACCGGGTCGGGACTGCCCTTCATCGCGGTTCCCGTCGAGCAGGGAATCCTGGCGGCGAACGTGTCGTGGCCCGTGCGTCCCGCCACGTCGCTGGCTGACCGCCACCCCTCGACGCGGCTCGTGTCGGACTACACGGTCACCGTGATCGCCCGCGGCGGCCGGATGCTGGCGTTCGAGTACTGCGGCTGACACAGCGGACGCCTACTCTGTGCGGGTGACCTCACCCCACGCAGACGAGATGGAAGCCCCGGGCGCCTGGCCCGCACTGTGGGCCCTGGCGCTGGGCTTCTTCATGATGCTCGTCGACGGGACGATCGTGTCGGTGGCCATCCCCGCGATCATGGTGTCACTGGACGCGGACGTCACCCAGGTCATCTGGGTGAGTTCCGCCTACCTGCTCACCTACGCGATCCCCCTCCTCATCAGCGGACGCCTGGGTGACCGCTTCGGTCCCAAGAACCTCTCGATCGCGGGTCTCGCCGTGTTCACGCTTGCGTCCCTGTGGTGCGGGCTGAGCGGGTCGATCACCTCCCTCATCGCGGCCCGGGCGGTGCAGGGGCTCGGGGCGGCGCTGATGAGCCCGCAGACGATGGCCGTGATCACGCGGATCTTCCCGCCCCACCGCCGCGGTGCGCCGATGGGGTTGTGGGGGGCGACGGCGTCCGTGGCGTCCCTCATCGGGCCGGTGCTCGGCGGTCTGCTCATCGACTCGGTCGGCTGGCGCTGGATCTTCTTCGTCAACATCCCCGTGGGACTGGTGGCGATCGCGGCGGTCTGGCGGTACGTGCCGAAGCTGGAGACGCATGCGCACCGCTTCGACATCGCCGGCGTGCTGCTCAACGCGCTGGGCCTCATGATGGTGGTCTTCGGTGTGCAGCAGGGCCAGTCGCTCGGGTGGCCGTCCTGGATCTGGGCTGTGATCGGGTCAGGTGTGGTGGTGCTCGGGGTGTTCATCTGGCAGCAGGCGCGGACGTCCGGCGAGCCGCTCATGCCCCTCGGGCTCTTCGCGAACCGCAACTTCTCCGCCGCCAACGTGGGCATCTTCGTGATGGGCGCGATCGTGGTCTCGATGAGTTTCCCGATGATGCTCTACTTCCAGACCGGACGCGGACTCTCCCCGACGCAGGCCGCCCTGCTCGGCCTGCCGACCGCGGTGGTGTCGCTCGTGGCCGCGCCGGTGATCGGGAAGCTGGTGAACAACCGTCCGACGAAGCCGTTCGTGCTCTTCGGATTCATCGCCTTCGGGCTGTGCCTGCTGGCGAATGCGCTGTTGATGCGTCCGGATGTGTCGGTGCTGTGGTTCCTCGTGCCCGCGACGGTGATGGGCGTGGCCAACTCGAGCATCTGGGGGCCGCTGTCGATGTCCGCGACCCGCGACCTCCCCCTGCGCTGGGCCGGAGCGGGGTCAGGGGTCTACAACGCGACGCGCCAGCTGGGTTCGGTGCTCGGTTCGGCCGCGATCGCGGCGATCATCGCGTGGCAACTGGCGGCGAACCTGCCGGGCGGGAGTCCGGGGGCGGCTCCTGAGGGCGTGCACCAGGCACTGCCGGATGTCTTCCTCGCGCCGTTCGCCACCGCCATGCGCCACGCGGCCTTCTTCCCGGCGGCCCTGGTGCTGGTCGGGATCGCCGCCGCGAGCATGCTGGTGAAGCCCGCTTTCCTCCGCGAGAAGTGAGCGTCAACTCACTCCTGCGGTTCTGTCTGAGTTCACACACATCCGCAGGAGTGAGTGGACGCTCACAAGGGGCAGGTGTCCCAGGCGTCCGGACGTGGGATTTCCCGGATGGGCCGTGACGCGGCCGCGGCGAGCGTGGCTGCCATGAGGAGGGCGAGGAAGGTGCTGATCGTCGTCCGGTAGCCGAGTGCCTGCAGTGCCCAGCCGGCGGTGAGCGGGGCAAGGGCTGCGAGTCCGCCGACGGCGACGGTGATGACCGACTGGACGCGTCCCTGCAACTCGGGCGGCACCAGGCCGAACAGGTAGCCCAGAAGCCCGGTGTTGAGGGAGGGGATGAGCAGGCTCCCGACGGCGGCGCTGGTGAGGATGACCCCGTACCGCCCGGAGGCGACCGTGGGGACGAGCGCCAGGCTGAGCAGCCCGAGCGTCACCGCGACGAGGGCCCCGGTGGGGATTCGCTGCACGACCGCCCCGGCGATCAGCGAGCCGAGAAGCAGCGCGGACGCCTCGGCTGCCGACAGCCAGCCGATCTGCAGCGGCGTGAAGCCCTGCGACAGCAGCCAGAGCTGGAACCCGACGAAGATGCCCCCGACGGCGAAGTTGACCACCATGATCATCGGCAGCAGGTGGCGGAGGCGTGGCTTGCCCCAGATCCAGCGTCCGGCGGAAGCGATGTCGCCGACGATGCTCCGCTGGTCGTAGGCGGGCGGCCTGAGGTCGGCGCGGATGCCGAAAGTGGCGAGGCCGGCGATGGCATACCCCACGAGCGCCGTCGCGAAGGGGAGCCACGAGACGAGCCCGTACAGGAAGCCACCCACGGGCCCGGACGCCAGGCTCACCGCCGCGTCGCGTCCCTGGTTGGCGGCCGCGGCCCGGGGATACTCGGTGGTCGACACGAGCGAGCGGAGGGCGGCGTCCGTCGCGAGGCCGAAGAACCCGGCGAGGAGGGCGCCGAGGCCCGCGAGGAGGACGAAGACCGGGTAGGTGAGGTGCCGGGTTGCGGCCAGGATGGTGATCGTTCCCCAGATGACAAGCCCGGACGCAGCGTAGAGCCGCATGAGACGCCGGCGGTCGTGGCGGTCGATGACGACGCCGCCGGGGATGGCGGCCAGCGTGCCGAGGGCCTGGGTGAGCGTGCCGACCACGCCGGCGAGCACGGTCGAACCGGTGAGCCCGAAAGCGAAGAGCGGCACGACGAAGGCGCGCAGGGCGACGGCGCTCGCGCCGGCCGTGTCGCCGGCGAACCACCAGCGGTAGTCGCGATTCCTGAGAAGACCCACGGGTCGAGCCTAGACACCAGCCGGAGCGCGGGTTCGCGCTTCGTGGTGGCCGTTCCTGGTCCCGCGCTGGCTCGGGAGCGTGTTTCGGTGGCGCCGCGAGGTCGCGGGACCGACTTCGGCCACGCCCGTCGCCGAGAGGGCCCGAATCGTGGTTACGGTGGACGCCTGGCTGCGGA
Source organism: uncultured Propionibacteriaceae bacterium (assembly GCA_937988865.1). Classification (GTDB taxonomy): domain Bacteria; phylum Actinomycetota; class Actinomycetes; order Propionibacteriales; family Propionibacteriaceae; genus CALKHV01. The sequence goes on from CALKHV010000027.1 coordinate 10,278, forward strand.
CGTGGTGCGCTGGAGTCGTGCCGACGCGGGTGCTCGGCGGGAGCGGAGGACGAGATGTTGGCTGTTGTGGTGCACGGGCCGAACGACCTGCGGATCGACGACGTCGCGGAGCCGGTGCCGGCGCCCGGTCACGTCCTTGTGGAGCTGGAGTGGGGTGGTATCTGCGGTTCCGACCTGTCGTACTGGAAGCACGGTGCGTCCGGGACGGCGGTGCTCCGTGAACCGTTGATCCTCGGTCACGAGGTGGCGGGCCGTGTCGCGGCGATCGGGCCCGATGCGGTGGCCGAATTGGCGGCTCGCGGGATTGAGGTCGGAACCCCTGTCGCCCTGCACCCTGCGACGCTGGTCGGCGACCACGCGATGCCCGCGGACCTTGCGCACCGGACCAACCTCTGGCCCGAGGTGCGCTACTTCGGTTCGGCCGCCTTCCTCCCCCATGAGCAGGGTGGTTTCTGCCGGTACCGCGCCGTCCGCCCGGACCAGTTGCGTGTGGTGCCCGAGGGGGTGTCGACGAAGGAGGCGGCCTTGGCGGAGCCACTCGCGGTCGCGCTGCACGCTGTGTCCAGGGCGGGTGACCTGGGCGGACGCACGGTGCTCGTCAACGGCGCGGGACCCATCGGGGCGCTCGTCGTCGCCGCAGCTCGGGCGAAGGGGGCGGCCGTGGTGACGGCCGTGGACCCGTCACCGGCGGCCAGGGCGATCGCGTCGCGGATGGGCGCGTCCGTGGTTGTCGAACCCGGTGTGGACGCCCTGCCCACCGACGTGGACGTCGCGTTCGAGGCGTCCGGGGTGCCCGGGACGCTGGGCTCGGTCATCGCCGCGGTCAGGCGTGGGGGCGTCCTGGTGCAGGTGGGGAATCTCCCCGGGGGCGACGTCTCCGCGACGTTGGGAAATCTGGTGACGAGGGAGATCGACTACCGCGGTTCCTACCGGTTCATCGACGAGATCAGTGAGGCGCTCGAGTTGATGGCTTCCGGTCTCGATGTCGGCCCGCTCATGACCCACGAGGTGTCCATCGGCGATGCGGCAAGGGGTTTTGCCCTCGCGGCAGACCGGTCGACGGACTCGTCGAAGGTGATGATCCGGTTGTCGTAGTTGTCCACAGCCGGGAGCTTCGGCCTGTTTGTCCACAGATTCG
>CALKHV010000028.1 GCA_937988865.1 uncultured Propionibacteriaceae bacterium
CCTCGCCCCCAGTGGCGAGGCGCTCCTTGGCGCCGCCTATCACGCCGGCGTGGGCACGCTCTGGCCCGTCATCGACGGACATCTGGACCCACCCACAGCGACCCTCAGCTACCCCAACCTCCACTGCGTCCTCACCAGTTCCGACGGACGTCACGCCTACTTCGTCTCCCTCGGCGCCGACCTCGTCGCCCAGTTCGCCCTCGACGGGGCAACACTCGCCCCGCTCGACCCGCCCTCCGTCGCCGCCCCCGAGGGTTCCGGCCCGCGCCACCTCGTCCTCGCTCCCGACGAACGCTCCGCCTACCTCGTGACCGAGTTCTCCGGCGAGGTCATCCGATTCGACCGGGATGCAGAATCTGGCGTCCTCACCCCCGCCGAACAGGTCACCATCGTCGACCCGGACGCGGGCCTCACCCACTCCCGCTTCGGCGCCGACCCCATCGCCGAACACCTCATCTGGGGCGCGGACGTCCACGTCGCCGGTGCGTTCGTGCTGGCCAGCGAGCGGTCGGCGTCCACCTTGGCGTCCGTGGCTCTCGACGCGGACGGTCACCTCACCGAGGTCGTCGACCTCGTCCCGACCGAGGCCCAGCCGCGCGGGTTCGCCGTCACCCCCGACGGCACACGCGCGGTCGTCGTCGGCGAGAAGTCGACGACCGCGACCGTCTACGGGATCGATGCGTCCGGCCACCTCAGCGTCGTCGCCACCGCACCCACCGGACACGGCGCCAACTGGGTGCGCGTTCTGTCAGCGTGACTCTCCAATCCCCCTTGCCAACGAACCGCAACGGGCCAGGTCGACCTTCCTAGACTGAAGTCATGGCAGATGGACGCCTGATCTGGGTCGATCGTGCAAGCCACGCGTCCACACTCCGGACGATGGACGCCCTACCCACCCTGCTGGCCGACCCGACCGGTTGGCTCTGGCTCGACCTCCCCGAACCGGACGCCGAGACCGCGACCCTGCTCACGGACGTCTTCGGCGTCCACCCCACCGCTGTGCAGGACGTGCTGGAACGCAACCACGTCCCGCGGCTGCACGTCTACGGGCAGACGCTGTTCGTCGTGCTCCATCGCCCCGACTCCGGCGAGCACGGCCACGTCCACTACCTCGAAATCGACCAGTTCGTCGGCAGTCATTTCCTGATCACCACCCACGGCCCGCGCAACCCGAGCGTCCCGCTGGAGCGGCTGCTCGGCGAGACCGACGAGGTGGCCGCCAAGATGCTCGCGGGCAGGTTCAGGCCCGCGTCCCCCGCCGAACTGTCGCACCGGATCGTCTCGATGCTCACGCTGGGTGAGGAGAAGTTCGTCAACACCCTCGCCCGCGACGTCGGCCTGCTGGAGCAACGGGTCATGGCCCACGCCGGTGACGAAGACCCCCGTGGGACGCTCGAGCAACTCTTCGGCGCACGACACGCGCTGTTGACGGTCCGGACGATGACCACGCAGAGCGCCGAGGTCTATGGACGCGCGATCCGACTCCTGGCGGACGCCGACAAGTCCCGGCTCGGGTCGATGCGCGACACGAAGGACCAGTACGACCGCCTCGCCCGGATCAGCGGCAGCCAACTCGACTTCCTCGCCGGGGTGACCGAGTACTACCGCGCACGGACCGACACGAAGATGACCATCGCGGCGGAGCGCCTGGCGGTGATCGCTGCGATCACCCTGCCGGTCACGGCCATCTCGTCGGTGGTGGGCATGAATGTGATCGTCAATGCGACCACCCACTGGGAATGGCTGGCGGCCCTGCTCGCCGTGATGGTGACCTTGTCGCTCGTCCTGCTGCGCTGGGCGAAACGGCAGGGGTGGTGGTGAGCCCGTCCGTGTCTGAGACTGCTTGCGCGGCGTCTCGCGAGCCGGGACGCTTGTCCCATGTCTGAGAGCGCAGCGCGTCCATCCCCCCTTCCCACGTGGCTGACGCCTGAGCACCTCGTGGACGTGTTCGTCTACGTCATCGTCCTGAACCTGGCCGTGGAGTACATGCCGGCCGTGATCACCGAGACGTTCAGCCTGTCGTTGTTGACCGCGGTCTTGCTCAAGGTGGTGCTCGAGATTGTCGTGGCCATCAAGAACCGGGCCAAGAAGCGCTTCAAGGCCGCCGACACGCCCGTGGGAAAGGTCGTCGCGTTCCTGATGCTGTGGGGCGTGCTCGTGGGGAGCAAGTTCGTGGTGCTGGAACTCGTCGCGCTCCTGTTCGGCGACAGCGTGAAACTCGGCGGCTTCTTCGCCGTGACAGGGCTCATCCTGGTGCTGCTGCTCGCCCGCCGTGGCGTCCGTCTGTTGCTGCACCAACCGTCCGGGGAGTGAGGTCATGATGGCGTTCCACCGGGTACCACAGCCGAGCGCCGGACGCATGGTCCCTGTGCCGGGGCACCCCTTGGTGGTGGCCGTCGTCCCCGGACAGTCCGAGCTCGTCGCGCTCACCGCCGCTGCCTGGTCGGACGCCCTGGGCGGCGTCCCCCTCTACTTCGGGTACGTTGACGAGTCGAGGATCGTGGACGAGGAGTTCCCCGACGGGAGCGTCCGCCACACCGACCTCGACCCCGACCAGGCCGACGACGACTGGGAGGAGCGCGAACGTGCGATCCGGGCCTTCCTGACCGAGACCCTCGCCGACCACGCCGGCCCGTGGGAGTTCCGCTACCTGGCCGGACGCCCCGACCGCGCACTCACGCACCTCGCCCGCGCCGTGGACGCGTCCGCCTTCATCGTGGGTGCCCGGCGTCCCTCGAGTTCTGAACGGTTGCGCGAATTCCTGGCCGAATCGGTCGCCCTGCACCTCAGTCGACACCAGCACCGGCCGGTGATCATCGTCCCCGTGGCGGTCGTCGACTGGAAGGCCCCTGCCCCGTGGTAGCCGGCTCACCGACGCCCACGCACACGATCCCCGGGCTGCGGGTGGTGCACCTGCCGGTGCGTCCGGCGTGGCTGGGGCTCATCCTGGTTGGCGGCAGCGCGGGCACTGCCCTGCGGGCCTGGCTCGAGGCCACCTTCGCACCCGCAACCGGCCAGTGGCCGTGGGTCACGTTCGCGATCAACCTCGGGGGCGCGTTCCTGCTCGGTGCCCTGCTCGAAGTGCTGGCCCAGAGCGGACGCGACCGCGGCTGGCGGCGCGGGATGAGACTCGGGCTCGGGACAGGGCTGTTGGGTGGGTTCACCACCTACAGCACGTTCTCTGTCGAGATCCTGCAGCTCGTCCGGTCGGACGCCTGGATGGTGGGGCTGGCCTACGGGCTGACCAGCGTCGTGGGCGGCGTTCTCGCTGCTGGTCTGGCCCTGCGGCTGGTCCGGAGGCTGTGGCACCACGTCTATCGCAGGGGCGTCCAGTGATCGCCCTTGTGGTGGCCCTGTTCGGCGGGTTGGGTGCGGTGACCAGATTCATCGTGGACGCCGAGATCAGCCGCCGCGCGCCGCGGATCGGCGTCCCCCTGGGCACGGTCGTGATCAACATCAGTGGGTCGTTCATGCTCGCGGTGATCGCCGGCTGGTGGGGGGCGCACACCGGCGACCCCACGCTGAAGTTGGCGTTGGGCACGGGGTTCATGGGCGGTTTCACGACGTTCAGCACCGCGAGCGTCGAGGCTGCGCGCCTGCTGCGGGCAGGCGAGGGCTGGCGGATGACGGCTCACGCTGGGGGCATGCTCGTGCTGAGCGTGGCGTCCACGTTCGTGGGGTTCTGGCTCGGGAGCCTCTAGTCCGAGACCTCCCGTGCGGCGCGCCCGGGTTCGTCGAGTGCCCAGGTCTTGCTGGGTGTGACGAGGTAGCGGTAGCCCAGCGGTGACTTCCACAGGAAGATCCCGGGCATGGGTTGCGCCACCTGCCAGCCGCCGTGGGTCTTGGCCCGGTGGACGCGGCGGGTCAACGGTCCGAGGTTGTCAGGACGGGTCTGCCCCGGTGGTGGTGGGTCGCTGTCCGAGCCCGGCTGGTACGGATTGGTGTGATCCAGGTCGAGGCGGGCCGAGCGGCGGGTGGACCACGGGAACACCTCGTAGGGGTTCCGCAGACCGACGGCCTCCCGCATCTTCGGTGGGCACTCGTATGCGTCCGTAGGAACGATCTGGTTGCAGTCCAGGACGGGACGGACCCTGATCCTCGTGCGTCCGAGCAGCGGCTTCAGCCAGTCGAGGAGCAG
>CALKHV010000029.1 GCA_937988865.1 uncultured Propionibacteriaceae bacterium
GCAACTGGATGATGGCGGTGTAGGCGGTGACGCGCGGATCGTCGACGGTGAGGCCCAGGAGCTTCTCTGTGAGGTTCAGGTGGCCGGTCGACGAGACCGGGAGGAACTCGGTGAGCCCTTCGACGATTCCGAGTATCAGGGCATCAAAGTACGACAGCACGTTGGTCAACTCTCGTGGGACGACGGCGGGGTCTGGACAAGTCAACACCATCGGAGGAGCTCGCGACTCACGACGGCCAGAGATGACCATTGAATTGTCAAGTAATCCGAGGAGGTCCACACTGGTTCCGGGCCGTGTGCCCGACTCCCCGTACCAGGGCAACTGCCCAGACAAGGACCCCCAAAATGTTCGACCTGTTCAGCGGACTCCCCGTGCACATCCTCGTGCTCCACGCTGTCGTGGTTCTCGGCCCCATTGCCGCGCTGTTCGCCATCGCGCTGGCGGTGCGTCCCACGTGGCGGGCATGGCTCAAGTGGCCGACCCTGACTCTTGCGGTGATCGCCACTGCCAGCGCACTGATCACCAAAGAGTCCGGCGAACAACTCGAACACCGACTGATCAACGGGCTCACCGCCGCACAGCAGGCCGATCCAGCCGTGAAGGCCCAGCTCGACCTCGTCCATGAGCACACCGAGATGGGCGATCTTGCGGGTGCGGTCGGGCTGGTGTTCGGGGTTGTGGTGATACTCGCCATCTGGTTCGTGCTCGTCCCGCGCGTCGTGAACGCCGGTTCTCGCCTCCAGTCGTCGACCATGAAGACCCTTGCCTCCGTGCTGGTGGTCGTGGTGTCCCTTGGCTTCCTGGGCACCGTGACGCTGGCCGGCCACACGGGCGCGAAGGCCGCATGGAGCGACCAAATCTCGACCGCGAAGTAGGCGTCCTCACCGCCTGCTGACCTCTGTGAGCTACCGCGAAGCAGGACGCACCACACGCCAGGAGTCGGCTCCTACCGCTTCGACCAGACCCACCTCGGTGAGCTCGCTCAATGACGCCAGCACGCCCGGCAGCGGCAGACCCGACGTCACGGACAATGCCCCCACGTCGACCGACCCCCGGCCCGGCATGGCTTCACGCACGGTCCTCGCCGATGGCGAGAGCAGGTCGAGTCGACGCTCCGCCCCACCGAGGGGCAGCTCCGGTGCAAGGCCGAGAGGTTCCACCACCGCGCGGACATCGTCAGCGTCCGATACGAGTTCGGCCCGGCGATCACGAATCAGTCGATGTGGCGTCACTGACATACCCGAGGTCACAGGGCCCGGCACAGCCATGGCCGGACGACCGCACGCCGCGGCCCAGGCGATGGTGTTGTGCGCACCGGATCTGGCAGCCCCCTCGACGATCACCGTGCCCTGACCGAGGGCGGCGATCAATCGATTCCGGGCCAGGAATCCGGCCCTGGTCGGGGTGTGGCCTGCGGGCACCTCACTCACGAGCAGATTGTCGGCAAGGATGAGCTCGAACAGCCTGGCGTTCCCTCGGGGGTAGGCGGAGTCCAGGCCGCCGGCGAGGACGGCGATCGTGCGCCCTTGTGCAGCCAGCGCACCCCGATGGGCAGCTGCGTCGATGCCGTACGCCCCACCCGAGACCACGGTCCACGCCTGCTGCCCTGCGGCGAGGTCGGCCGCAAGTTCCAGGGCGACGTGGTCGCCGTAACTCGTGGACGCCCTGGATCCGACGATCGAGACCGACCGACCCGCGTGCCGCGCCAAGTGCCCCGGCCCCAGCAGCCAGAGTCCGACCGGGCCGCCACCCATGCCGTTCAACTCGACGTGGTCGAGCACCGACAGCGTGTCTGGCCACTCGTCGTCCCCGGGGATGACGAAGCGGATCCCCTCCTCGTCCGAGCGTCCGAGGAGGGCCTCAAGATCGAGGCGCGCCGCCCGAGCACCCCAGGCACTCTCGTCCCGGCCCAGCAGCCCCGTCCAGACCTCCTCGGGCGAAAAGGCAGCCAGCAATTGCGCCAACTTCGGACTTCCCGCCTCGCACACGGAAGAGAGAGCCGCCCGTGCCCGACGGTCCGATGTCCAGCTCATGCTGCACCCACCACATCGTGGCCTCGTCGCATCGCCATGGCAACGCGCAGGTGATCCTTGGTCGGCCGATCAGCACCGGCAAGGTCGGAGATGCTCCACGCCACGCGAAGGACCTTGTCGGCGCCTCGCGAGCTCAGTTGGCCACGCACGAGGGCCTCGTCGAGCAGTTCGCAACCCACCGGGAGCGGGAGATCACGCCTGAGGACCGCCCCCGGGACCTCAGCGTTCGTGCTCCAGGGCACGCCGGCGAACCGTGCGGCTTGTCTCTCACGTGCCGCACCCACACGCCTGGCCACCGCCTCGCTGGACTCCGCCACCTCGACTGCCCCCGCAAGGTAGGCGGCACGCACCGGCTGCATCTGCACCTGGATGTCGATGCGATCGAGGATCGGCCCGCTGAGCCTCTCGGCGTACCGACGGATCGCCATGGGCGCACACGTGCAAGCTGCACCCTTGGTTCCGGACCTGCCACAGGGGCACGGATTGGCCGCCAGGATGAGCTGGAAGCGAGCCGGGTACCGGGTCATGACCTCGGAACGTCCGATGACCACCCAACCCGACTCCAGCGGAGTCCTGAGTGCCTCAAGCAGCTTGGGCCCGAATTCCGGCGCTTCGTCCATGAACAGCACACCCCTGTGAGCCAGCGAGATGGCACCCGGACGCGCCACACGCGCGCCGCCGCCGACCAGCGACGCCATGGATGCGTTGTGGTGGGGATCTGAGTAGGGCGGACGCGTGATGAGCCCATCCGACAGGTTGGCACCCGCCAGGGAGTGCAGCGCCGACACCTCCAGCGATTCGGCGCGCGTGAGATCGGGCAGCACCGAGGGAAGCCGCTCGGCCAGCATGGTCTTGCCGACACCCGGTGCACCGTGGAGGAACAAGTGGTGGCGACCGGCTGCCGCCACTTCGAGCGCCCACCTCGCCGCACCTTGGCCCACGACGTCGGACAGGTCGGACCCGCGTCCGACTGGCTGCACCGGCTGTTCGGACGCTGGCTCGACCGGCATCACCGGACGTCCGCACAGCACGTCGACCAGTTCACTGAGCGTCGCAATGCCCCAGATGGTCATGCCATCGACGAGGCTCGCCTCGCCGACCTGGGACGCCGGCACGATCGCCCGGTCGAAGCCCGCATCAACGGCCGCCAACAGACCTGGCAGGACGCCCCGAACCGGGCGCACGCGTCCGTCCAGGCCCAACTCGCCCATGAGCACGGTGGCGCGGGACGCGTCCACGGGCACTTCCCCCGAAGCCGCGAGCAGCGCAGCCACGATGGCCAGGTCGTAGTGGGAACCGGACTTCGGCAGCGTGGCCGGGGTCAGGTTGATCGTGACGAGTTGCGACGGCCATGACAGGCCAGCGCTCGCCACTGCCGCCTTGCACCTGTCACGCGCTTCGTAGAGGGCCGTGTCAGCCAGACCGACGAGCACGGTGCGCGGCAACCCGCCCCCGATCGCCGCCTCGACCTCGACCATCCGCCCTTCCATGCCGACGAGGCCGACGGACCAGGCGTTGCCGCTCATTGGGTGATCCCCTTCGCATGAGCGATCTCGGGACGCCGCCCGCGGACGTCCAGCACGCCCACCCCGTCGATCCGCATACGTGGTGCGCGGACGTCGTGGGAGCGCAACCAGAGCCTGGACAACTCAACCAATTTCGACACCTTGGCGACCGTGATCGCCTCCAGAGGGTCGCCATAGCCGATGCCAGTCCTGCACTTGACTTCGACGAACACCACGCAGTCCCGTGCGTCCGGACCGGGTTCGAGCGCGACCAGATCCAGCTCACCCGCTGGACAACGCCAGTTCCGGTCGAGGATCGTCCAGCCCAACCGCTCCAGGTACTCGGCGGCCAACCCCTCACCCCGGCGTCCAACGACCTGGTCGTGGCCCTCGCCAGTCGCGAGAGGGCCCTTGCGTCCACCTGCAGTTCTTCCCATGTCCACACCTCCACTGGGAGTGTGGGAGAAGGAAGGAGATTCCTGTCAGCCATCCACAGGTGGAGCAGGGTCGGAAGTCATCCACAGGGCCTGGAAGCACGACCGGCCAGGGAACAGCTACTTGCCGTCGGGGACCTCAAGCTCGGAGTGCATGATCTCCTCGATCGAGACGTCACGGAAGGTCAGCACCTTCGCCGACTTCACGAAACGGGCGGGTCGGTACATGTCCCAGACCCAGGCATCGCCCATGGACACTTCGTAGTACACGTCCCCACCCTCGGTTCGCACCTTCAGATCGACGGCGTTGCAGAGGTAGAAGCGCCGCTCGGTCTCGACCGCATACGTGAAGATGCCCACGACGTCCTTGTACTCGCGGTACAGGTCGAGTTCGAGCTTGCTCTCGTACTGCTCAAGGTCTTCAGCGCTCATGGTTCCACCAGCCTAGCCGCTCGCCTGACGTTGTCGAAGCACCACCGATGGATGCCGCAGGGTCCGTGGGACTCCAGCTTGACCTGGTGCGCCGCCGTGCAATATCCCTTGTGGTCCGCGAAATCGTACTCGGGGTACTCGTCGGCGTACTGGGCCATGATGTGGTCGCGGGTCACCTTCGCGACCACTGACGCCGCCGCCACGCACGCCGCAACCCGGTCACCCTTCCACACGGCAAGACCCGGGACGCCCAGGCCGTCGACCGGGAATCCGTCGGTGAGGACGAAGGACGGACGCACATCCAGACGAAGCAGCGCTCGTCGCAAACCCTGGATATCGGCCACGTGCATGCCCAGCGCGTCGCACTCGGCCGGTTCGACACGGACGACGGCCACGGACACCGCCTTGGTCATGATCTCGGCATAGACGCGCTCGCGCGCCAACTCGGTCAGGAGCTTGGAGTCGCGGAGACCTGTGATCTGGCGGGACGGCAGGTCTGACAGGATCACGGCCGCCGTCACCATGGGCCCTGCGCAGGCGCCGCGTCCCGCCTCATCGGCGCCGGCAACCGGCCCGAGGCCAGCCCTTCCGAGGGCTCGCTCGTAGCCGTAGAGACCCTTCCCGGGACGGATCTGGCTCAGCAGCCGACTCCTTCGGGCGAGATCGACGGCTTCTCGGGCGGCGAACCCGTGGCGTCCGGGATGTTCTCGAAGGTCGACGGAACCCGAAGCCGTTTCGCACGGTCGAACGGTGCGGCGATGAGGACGGCTGGGCCGACCACCTTGGAGATGGGGACGAAGGCCGCCATGCCGGCCGGGGCACCGTCAGCGCTGACGTCGGCCAGGTGGCAGCGCGAGTCGCCCGAGCGGTCGCGGTGGTCGCCCATCACGAACAGACGGTCTTTCGGAACCACGACGGTGAAGGGCACGTTCGCCGGCGCCACAGTCGCGCCATTCTCGCCGTACAGGTAACTGGATTCATCCAGAGGGACGCCGTTCACGCTCATGCGCCCTTCGTCATCGCAGCAGGTGACCGTGTCACCCGGCATCCCGATCACCCGCTTGATGAGGTGATTCGTGCTCGTGGACGGGAGCACGCCGATCATCTCCAGAAGATGCCCGGCCCTGCCCCGCTGAGCGGGCGGCTCCACCAGCCAACTCCCCGGATCCTCGAAGACCACGATGTCACCACGATGGAAGTCCGCGACCTTCAGCGCGACGACTCGGTCATTGATCAGGAGGGTGTTCTCCATCGAACCGGAGGGGATGATGAACATCTGGCCGATGAAGGCACGCACCAGGGCAGAAATGATCAAGGCTCCGACGATGATGATCGTCAGTTCCTTGATCGCGGCGAACGTGCGTCCGACTACCCTCGACGCGGAGCCGGGTCGACCAGTGGCCTGGCCGGGGGGCGGCGTGGACTCGCTCAAGAGGGTTCCTTCCATGACGGCCTCGCCGGGCGGGGTTCCGCCAACCGCTCCCCCATTGTAGGACGAGGCCACAGTCCACCCGGGGGACGCGGCGGGGGTAGACACAGCGACGGGCCCCGAGTGGGAACCCGGGGCCCGTCGCGAAGCGAACGTCAGTCGCGCTTCTCCTTGATCTTGGCAGCCTTGCCGCGCAGGCCACGGAGGTAGTACAGCTTGGCGCGACGCACATCGCCGCGACGCTCGACCTCGATCTTCTCGATGATCGGGCTGTGCAGCGGGAAGGTGCGCTCGACGCCAGTGCCGAAGCTGACCTTGCGGACGGTGAAAGCCTCCTGGATGCCACCGGCGTTGCGCGCGATGACGACGCCGGCGAACATCTGGACGCGGGACCTGGTGCCTTCGATGACCTTCACGTGCACACGGACGCTGTCGCCCGGGCGGAAGTTGGGGATGTCGTCCCGCAACGAAGCGGCATCGACCGCTTCAATGAGCTTGTTCATGATGGAATCCTCGCCAGTGCCACAGGTCACCTCGACTTGAAATGGAGTGAGTGTTCCCGCGATCGGACGATCCCCCTGTGGCAGGAGCCGACGGTGCAGGTCAACAGCTGCCAAGTTTGCCACAAGACCGACGGGCCGCGGAAATCCAGCCCGGCCTGGAGGGAGTTTCCTTGCCGACGCAAGGGAACACACCCCGAACCAGCCCTCGGCAGGGCGCCT
>CALKHV010000030.1 GCA_937988865.1 uncultured Propionibacteriaceae bacterium
GCCAGCCGGGCGGGCCGAACTTGTGGGCGCCCATGATCTCGGCGCCGATGCCGTCGCTATGGCGCTGGGCGAAGGCGTCGTCGACACCGGTGGTTCCCTGCGGGTCCCAGAAGCGGGTGGCCATCATCCATTCGTGCAGGCGCTGCCCGGCGTGACCGAACGGTGCATCGGCGGACTGCGGCTCGCCGGTGGCGAACCCGTCGAGGGAGATGGCGAAGTTGTGGATGCGGGTGACAGACATGCGTCACTGTAACGCCGGAGGTCGGATGACAAGGCTCCTCACCGCATCGCGCCGATCACGTCGTTCGGCTCACCTTCATCTACGACGCTGGTCAGGTTGTTTCCCGCACCCACTTGACGAGGTCGAGCAGTGCGGCGGCGTACGCGTCGGCGGCCGAGGGGGCCTCGAAGGCCTGCGCCTCCTGGCCCTGGTGCTGTGCGAGAACCTCGAACCAGCCGGCATCCGTGCGGCGCAGGCTCACGAAAAGTGCGCCGAGCAGTTCGCGGAGTTGTTCCTCCGACGGTAGCCACAGGGCGTTGTCGATTCGCACGGAGTCCAGTGCCCACTCGGTGGTCCCGTTGAACGCCAGGAGCGTCCCCGTCGGGTACTCCCGCGCCTCGATGGTCATGTCGGCGAGCGTGAAGACCTCGCCGGCCAGTTCGTCCGCACGGACGACAAATCGATCGCCGGAGCGGGGATTCCAGCGCACACCGGCGCTCTGGAGGCGTTCGGCCGCAGCCTGGGAGATCATCCCCACATTATGCGCGGGTCAGGCAACCATGCCGGGTCGGGCTCCATCAGGAAGTCCCACGTCAGGCCATGGGCGAGCACGACGAGGAGGACCAGCAGGACCCCTCCGCGAGCGTGGCCATTCCAGCCAGTGGCAGCCCGGGGTTAACATCGGGCATGTTCGTCTATCTGGAAACCCCTCGGTTGCTTCTGCGCAGGTTCACCACCGATGACGTGGACGCGCTCGTCGCGCTGGATGCCGATCCTGCGGTGATGCGCTACATCAACGGTGGCCACCCAACCTCCTATGAGGAGATCGCCGGCGACACCCTTCCTGCATTTCTTGCGTATTACGAGCGGGGAGCCAGCTGGGGGTTCTGGGCGGCAATCGAGAAGGCCAGCGGCCAATTCCTGGGTTGGTTCCACCTCCGTCCCCATCGGGGGGACCCCGACGACGAACCTGAACTCGGCTACCGTCTGGTGGCGTCGTCCTGGGGCCGTGGTTACGCGTCCGAGGGTTCACTGGCCTTGATCGACAAGGCATTCTCCGAGCTTGGTGCGCAGCGCGTGTACGCCCAGACGATGGCGGTGAACACCGCGTCGCGTCGCGTGATGGAGAAGGCTGGACTGCGGTTCGTGCGCGCGTTCGTCGCTGACTGGCCGGTCAGGATCGACGGCGACGAGCACGGTGACGTGGAGTATGGACTCACCCGACGGGAATGGCAGTCAGCGGGGATCGTCCGCAGCGGGGGGTGAGCATCACCCCTCCGATCTGCCGGGCCGCTCACAAGGCAAGACGAGCTTCCAGGCCGCTTCTCACGCCGGGCCACTCGTCCAGGAGGACGCTGAAGTAGTCCACGTCGGCGATCGTCGCGTCGGCGGCCGGGCGGAAGCGTCGGAGGGTCCCTTCGAAGCTCGCGCCGAGTCGGGCGATGGCCCGGTGGGAGCGGACGTTGCGGTGGTCGCAGCGCAGCGCCACCCGCCCCACACCCAGTTCGGTGAAGGCATACCCCAGCAGCAGCAGCTTCGCGGTCGGGTTCACCCGCGTGCCCCACACGTCCCGGGAGTAGATGGTGTTGCCGACGTCCACGCGGAGCCCGGGCATCACGTCGTACAGGCTCGTTCGACCGACGAGGCGTCCGTCAAGCTCGACGGCGAAAGCCAGGAGGGCGGGGCTGTCGATCATCTCTCGCAGGTGTCCGGCCATGGCGTGGTCATCCGCAGGGAGCGGTGCGCTCATCCCGGCCCAGGTCTCGGCGTCCACGAGGAGTCGCAGACCCGTCGCGTCCGACACGGACAACGGACGCAGCACAACTCCGTCCTGACTCAGGTTCACGGCGTGGTCCACGGCAGCACGCTACCAATGTGCCTGAGGGAAGCACTGGACGAGTGGCTCGACCCTCGCGTGGGAGGCCACCCCGGACGTTGGCAGCCGTGTGAAGATGGTCAACAGTCCGGGCCGGACGCAATTGACGTGGAGGGGCAAGATGCGGCAGGAAGGCGTGATCACGCGATGGGACGACGGCCGCGGATTCGGGTTCATCACGCAAACCACGGGTGGGCCGGACATCTTCATTCACGCGAGCGCAATCACGCGTGGCCCCCGCCCCGTTGTCGGCGATGTCGTCACGTTCAGGACGAGTCACGACGACCGGAACCGGCTCCGCGCCACCGAGGTGCAGTACCGGGAATCCCCGCAACGACGGACGCCGAGCACACGCGGGGTGCGCGTCGCCGGTCTTGTTGCCATCCTCTTTCTGGGTTTGCTGGGCGTCCTGGCCGTGCTCGGCTTCCTGCCCGGTCTGGCAGTGGCGGTGTCGGTGCTGTTCAGCGGAGCGGCCTTCGCGCTGTATCGGGCTGACAAGTCCGCAGCAGTCAGGGGGACGTGGCGGGTCAGCGAGTCGACGCTCCAGACCGTGTCTCTGCTGGGCGGCTGGCCGGGTGCCCTCGTCGCGCAACAGGTCTACCACCACAAGACGCGCAAGCAGCCGTTCCAGTTGGTCTTCTGGGTCACAGTCGTCGTCAACTGCGCCGCACTGGCCTGGCTGGCAATCGCCCGACGGAGTTAATTCATCATCGCCTTCGTCACCAACAACTTCCTCTGGGGCGCCGCAGGTTCGGCGGCGGCCAGCGTCCTGTGGACAGTCGGCGGATGGTCCGCCATCTGCTCAGCCGGGATCGCCGTTGGCGCCGTCGCGCTCCTGGTCTGGGCGATCGGACGCCGAGGCCCCCTGAAGTTGTAAGTCCGGCGTGCCGGAAGCGACCTTCCACGCCTCGCGCACGATCGGGTCCAGGAGGTCGACGTAGGCCGCTTCGGGTCGCGCGCCCAGCGCCCCGTTCAGGGTGGCGAACGCGATCCGCAAGGTGATGAACAGCGTCAGGCGCAGAATCTGGGCGCGGTCGAATCCGACCCGCAGCAGGGCCTCCAGGTCCGCGGCAGTGGCTGACCGGGGCGACTGGGCGATGATTCGTGCCCACGCCGCGATGGCGCGTCCCCGCTCATCGAGCAGTTCGTCCGAGCCTCGCAGCAGCGAGGCTGCGAACTCGGGGGAGGCCACCTCGGCCAGCTTCCTGGCATAGGCGAGTGGACAGTAGGAGTCGCCGATGAGGTTGGCGGCCACGACGGTGGCGACCCCCCGATCTACGGTCGAGAGCCCCGCTGCCTCGGCGGTCGTGGTGAGCAGGGAGAAAAGCTCGTCGGACGCGGCCGGATCGTGCATCCCCACCTTCGTGACGTTGGTCACGAAACCGAGGTCGTCCACGTCCTCCTCGGCGAGCGTGGACGCGGCGTCCGACGGGGGAGCGACACCCAGCAACAAGACGTCCCGAATGCGCGGCCCTGGCCCGGTGGCCCCGGTCGCGGACGATTCGTGGTTCATGACAGCCTCAATTCAGCCCGTGTCTGACCGCATACGCCGCCGCAGCGGCGCGCGAGCCAAGGTCGAGTGCGGTGTAGATGTTGGCGATGTGGCGGTGCACGGTGTGCTCGCTCAGCTGCAACTGCGCCGCGATGTCAGCGTTGCTGAGTCCCTGGGCGAGGAGTCGGAGTACTTCGCCCTGACGATCGGTGAGGACTGACCCTTCAGCGGCCACGCCGACGTCGCCGCGCAGCGGCGACAGAGCCACCCTGGCCGTCTCTTCCTGCTCCCTGGCCCCCGCCTCGTCCCCCTGCTCGCGCAGGGCGCGGGCGAGCTCCAGTCGGGCGTCAGCCTCGTCGAAGGCCAGCCCTGCGACATGGAATCCTCGCACCGCGTCCTGCCATCCTTCGACGGCTGCGACTCCGCCGGCCAGCCGTGCGCCGGCAGCCTCGGCGTGGGCAAGGAACGCGGGGGTGTCCACTCTGGCCGCGATCGTCCGCAGTTCCTCCGCGGCGGCGCTCGCCTCAGGTCTGCGCCCGGCGGCGGCGCCGGCCGTCACCGCGACAGCCAGGGCATCGACCCTCTCGAGCAACTGCTCGGATGGAATCGCCCTGAGCAGTTCGGCGATCGTGGACCAGGCGCGATCAACCTCACCCTCGTCGAGGCGGAGTTGGGCCAGGCTCGTCAGGGCTGCGGGGCGGAAGCCCGCCTGGTGCAGGAGGTCGGAGGCTTCAGCGAAGCGCCCCTGCCGTCGGCGAAGTTCACCGAGCTGCGCGACCGCGTCCAACCGGCTGAGGCGCTTCGACTGGGCGAGGCGATCGAGCACGTCGACGAGTGTCGACTCGGCCTCCAGCGAGTGTCCTCCGGCAAGCAGGATCGAGGCGTACTGCGTCCGGCACACGGCGAACAACGGTGCCAGTTCCCGTTGGACGCAGATGCCTTCGACCCGTGCGCACCACTCCCCGGCACGACCGAGATCGTGGACCTCCTGGCACGCACTGATCAGCCAGCAGCAGATCTTCCCGACCCACATCAGGTCGTTGATGTCTCCGGCGGTGGCGGCCGCCGCAGCCGCATCGAGGAGCGGCATGCCACCGCTGACATCCCCGAGCCTCACCTTCGAGAGGCCCGCGAGGGCCTGGCCGACGATCACCAGTTGCGCGTCCTCGACAGTGTGGCCCACGTCCAGAGCTCGCGTGGAAGCAGCCAGGGCGGTCGCGGCGTCGTGGTCGACATTGAGCGCAACCTCGGCCTGGCGAACAGCGAGCCAACCGGCTTCGGCCACGTCCACCCGCCCACCGAGAAGGTCGGCCGCGCGCGCCAGCCAGCCTCGTCCGACGGCAACGCCCTGACCGAAGAGCATGGAGTCATAGCCGAGGGTCGCAGCAGCGCGCGCGGCACCGAGATCATCGCCGGACTCGCGGAAGGCCCGGTACGCGGCTTCCCGGGAGCCGAGCGCGGCGTCGGCGTCATCGAGCCACCACGCAGCCTGGGCAACTCCAACATGGGCTCGAGCTTCACCGGTAGCGGCGGCCAGCGTGGCGAACGCCGCGGAGGCCTCGATCCAGCGTCCCTCGGTGAGGGCCACCTCGGCGTCACGCCAATCGTCCGTCGTCGCCATCCGGTCAGTCTCGTCCCGCCGGGTGGGGTCCGGCAAGGGTCAGACCCCGGCGCCGGCCGCCAGTGCCCGGACGTCAGCGGTGGTCAGGGGGTTGCCTGCGACACCCCAGTCGCCGCTGGCGACCTCGCGGATCACGCACCACGTGACCGGACGCATGTTCTCGCCCTCGATCCTGACCATGGCGGCCGTCAGTTGGGTGATGATCTCCTTCTTCTGCTCGGGGGTGAAGACGTCCTTGATGACGTTGACTTCGATGAGAGGCATGTCTACTCCTTGGTCGGGTGAGCCGCTCCAACCTGGGCGGTTCCCCAAGCGTCGTCGGTTGACCGGCCCGGACGCATCGACCGGACGGGCCAACTTCCTCGCGCGCCCCGATGGCCCGAACGGGTCACGTGCCGTGCGCCGTCGGGATGGCGAGATTGCCTGTCCCACGCCGAGCCCCTCCGCGAAGGGGGACACCGCACCGTAGGGTTCGCCTCATGCAGATCACCCACCTGTCGCGCGCTCAGGCTGACGAGGCGATCGCCCTCTGGGACGCCTGCGAACTGACCCGACCATGGAACGAGCCACGCAGCGACCTGCTCCGGGCTCTGGAGGGGCCTGCGTCG
Source organism: uncultured Propionibacteriaceae bacterium (assembly GCA_937988865.1). Lineage (GTDB taxonomy): Bacteria > Actinomycetota > Actinomycetes > Propionibacteriales > Propionibacteriaceae > CALKHV01. The sequence goes on from CALKHV010000030.1 coordinate 5,818, forward strand.
ACCATCCTCGCCGCGATCGACGCCCAGGCACTCGTGGGAACGGCCATGGTCGGCCACGACGGGCACCGCGGCTGGGTGTACTACCTCGCGGTCGACCCCACCCGACGACACCAGGGAATCGGACGCGCGCTCATGGCTGCAGCGGAAGCCTGGCTGGGGGAGTGTGGTGCGCCGAAGATCCAGTTCATGGTCCGGTCGGTGAACGCCGCGGCGATCGACTTCTACACCCGTCTGGGCTACGACCTGCAGGACTGCGTGGTGATGGGCCGTCGACTCGAGGTCGAGCCGATGAGAGGCGCCCGGGCCCTGATCGAGGCCCTCACCCTGGGTGGCTGGACGGTCGCGACCGCCGAGTCACTCACCGGCGGACTCCTGGCCGGGGACCTCGTCGGCGTGCCGGGCGCATCGAAGGTGTTCACCGGTGGTGTTGTCGCCTACGACACGGCGTTGAAGCACAGCCTCCTGGGAGTGGACGCCGACCTGTTGGCGACGCATGGCCCCGTGAATCCCCTCGTCGCACGGCAGATGGCCGAGGGCGCGCGGCAATCCTGCAGCGTCCAGGGACGGGTGGCCGATCTCGGGCTGGCCACGACCGGCGTCGCCGGGCCCGACGCTGATCCTCAGACCGGTCAACCCGCCGGCAGTGTGTTTGTCGGCGTGGCCACTGCACATGGCTCCCGGGCAGTGGCCCTGTCGCTCATCGGTGACAGGGCGGCGATCCGCGCGCAGACGGTCGCGGCCGCAATCACCGAGGCCCTCGCCGAAGCCAGCGTCCTCCACCCCGGGGCGAGGACGCACCCGGGGTGAGGACGCCCCATCGATCAGTCGACCGCGTCCACCAGGTAGATCAGCGCATGGTCGGGATTGACCGGTGCGTCGGTCAGCCCGTTGCTCGCCAGGATCGATCCCTTGAGCGTCACTCCCAGATCGTCGCCCACCTGCAGGAAGCGGGCCGGGCGTCCGGCCCTGAGGTCTTCGAGTTCGCTCGTCACGTCGCGCTTGACGCCCCACCACAGCGGCGGACGCAGGCCAGAGGGAATCGTCCCCACCACGAGCGGGGCCACCCGGTAATGACGTTCGGGATCGAGCCCGGGCAGGCGGAGCCGCCCGAGCAGGGCCACGTCGGAGCGGTCGACCGAGGCGAAGGAGTAGATCGCACGGCTCCTGTCGGGTGCGACGACGCCGAACGCCGTGAGGGACGGATCAGGGAAGTCGAGGCGGACGAGGTCGCCGCCCAGCAGCAGGTCGCGGTGCTCCTTGTAGAACGCGATCCACTCGGCCAGTTCGGCCAACTCGTACTCCGTCGCGTGGCGAAGATCCCACTCGATACCGAGGTGACCGAAGATCGCCGTTGCAGCACGGAAGTTCAGCTCGTGGCTGCGTCCGGTCGTGTGGGAGACCCCGGACGCGATGTGCGAACCCATGAGTTCCGGCGGGATCAGTTGTTGCGTCCAGCGCATCATCTGCTGCCGGTCGTGGGGATCGATGCAGTCAGAGACCCAGACCCGGTCAGTGCGCTCGAGGATGCCCAGATCGACGCGTGAGCCACCGGACGAGCAGGACTCGATCTCGAGCCCCGGGTGCGCAGCCTTGATCTCGTCGATCAGCCGGTAGACGGCGTCCGTCTGGTCGTGGACGCCGGCCAGACCCGAGGGACGCGTCCCCGCGTCGATCAGGTCGCGGTTGTGGTCCCACTTGATGTAGCCGATGTCGTACTCGGCCAGGATCGCGAAGATCGCGTCCCGGATGTAGTCGTAGCACTCGGGGATGCCCAGGTTGATCACCTGCTGGTCACGCGAGAGCACGGGAGTGCGTCCGCCGGTGGCCATCACCCACTCGGGATGGGCGCGGGCGACGTCGGAATCGAGGTTCACCATCTCGGGCTCGAACCACAGGCCGAACTCCATGCCGAGTCCACGAACCTTGTTCACCAGGGGGTGCAGGCCCTCCGGCCAGACGTCCGCGGAGACGGTCCAGTCACCCAACCCGGCGTGGTCGTCCCTGCGGGCCCCGAACCAGCCGTCGTCGAGCACGTACCGCTCGACGCCGACGGACGCAGCCTTCTCGGCAAGTTCGAGGAGCGGCTCGATGGCGTGATCGAAATAGACGGCCTCCCAGACGTTGATGGTCACCGGACGCCTCATGGAGGGGTGGTTCGGACGCGCTCGAAGGTGGCGGTGGAAGCGACGCGCGACCGCGTCGAGGCCGATCCCGTAGGAGCCGTAGAGCCACGGGCTCGTGTAGGCCTCGCCCGGCTCCAGTCGCATTTCGCCCGGCAGCAGGAGTTCCCCGCCGCCGACGACCTGCTCGCCGGTGGAGAGGCGTTCGGCGTAGTGGGTGTGGTTCCCGCTCCAGCCGACGTGGACGCCCCAGACCTCGCCGTCACCGAACCCGAAGCCGGGAACGCCTGCGTGGAGCACGGTTGCGGCATCGGCGCCGGTCCGCCCCTTGCGTCCCTCGCGCAGGTGCGTCCCCACGATGAAGTCGCGGCGCTGCGGCACCCGTTCGCGGCCCCAGCGACCCGAGAAGTCCAGCAACTCCCGTGCGACCGGGGGCACGGGGTAGGTCAGCACCAGGTCATCGAGTGCGTACAGGTCGTCGGACGCATTGTGCAGGCTCGCCCGGGAACGCAGGAGGCCACTCGGAGTCAGCTCGATCGTCAACGAAAGGGTCAGACCAGCGACGTCGTCGGACGCGTCCACCTCGACAACGGCCGCAGCCAGGGAGAGGAAGGTCGCGTCAGGCCCGGCAGCGTCCACGACCTCGCCGTTGACGGCGACCCTCGTCGTGGTGAAGCGGGGGGACCAGTCGGTGCCGGCCCGCGAGCCGGAGAGACCCGGACGCCCGACCCAGCCGGTCCAGTGTTCTGGCAGCAGGGCCACACGAACCGGTTCATCGACCACGTTGGCCACGATGGGTGCCACCCCCGCAAGCACCATGGTGGTGGCGTCGTCCGCCGTGATGTCACCCAGGTCGGCGCCCCAGTGCACGATTGCGGGCAGGCGACCATGGAGCAGGTCGAGCACGAGTCCGCACCCTTGGGAGCGCAACGAGAGGAGTGCGTTGACGGACGGGGCCATGATGGTCCTTTCTCAGAAGATGTGGTGGCGACGAAGCATCTCCACCGGCGGTCGTTCGGGTTTGATGGACGGATCGCACCCGCAGGACGCGCGCGTGATCAGGGAGGTGGGCACCTCGACGTGGATGCCTTCGCTGCCCGCGGGTCTCGAGAGCAGATCGAGAGCCTTGGACGCGAGCGTGGGGAGGTCCTGCTTGACCAC
>CALKHV010000031.1 GCA_937988865.1 uncultured Propionibacteriaceae bacterium
CCCCACCTGTTCAGAGCAATGTCAACGCCAGATCACGCAGATCAGGCGGCGAGCTTCCACTCCCAGAAGTTCCAGAAGATGGTCGGCGAGAGCTTCAGGGCCGAGACGTTCTCAACCGTCTTGGACCAGGAGGTGATGCCGGGGAACTGGAAGATCGTGATGCCAAAGGCATCGTCGACGAGGATCTTCTCGATCTCGTTGTTGATCTCCACCTGGCGCGCGACGTCGGTCGTGGTCTGGAGCTCGTCATACAGGGCGTCAACCTTGGTGCTGGAGAAGCCACCGAAGTTGTTCAGGCCACCGGTGCGGTAGTTGGCGTCCGACTCGGTGACGGCGGTCGAGGTGGACTGCCACCCGAACAGCGACGCGTCGTACGTCTTGTCGCCCAGCTTCTTGCCCCAGTCGGGATTGCCGTTGTCGACGACCGTGATGCCGGCAGCCGCGCAGCTTTCCTTGATCAGCTGGTACTCCTTGATGCGGCGCTGGTTGGCCTGCGCGTAGAGCAGACGCACCTTGACGTTCTTCGCGCCTGCGTCGGCCAGAAGCGTCTTGGCCTTCTCGACGTCAACATCGGCGTACATGGTCGACATGCCGTTCGCGGCGATCGTCGCGGCGTAGCTCGCCGAGCCGGGCACCACATTGAACGACTGGCGAACCTCGGCCTGCGGGTTCAGCGGCTTGATGATGTCGTTGACGATCTTGACGCGCGGGATGCACGACAGGAACGCGGAACGGACCTTCTGGGCCTTCGCGGCGTCGCCACCGTAGGTCTTCGGGTCGAACGGGCCGTTGTTGTTGTAGGTGAGGTCGACATGCTCGTAGGTGCCTTCGTCGCCAGTCTGCACGTTGACCGTGTCGATGGCCTGGACAGCCTTGAGGACGTCAGCGGTCGCCTGCGGCTGGATGATCTGCACCTCGTTGTTCTTGAGGGCAGAAACGCCGGCCATGGGGTCCTCGTTGAAGCGGACCGTCACGGTGTCGATCGAGGGAACGTGCTCGCCCTTGTAGTTGGCGTTCTTCGCGACCGAGATGTACTGGTCCTTCTTGAAGTCCGAGATCACGTACGGACCGGTGCCGACGACGAGGTCCTTGTCGGTGGGCATCTCGGAGTAGTTCCAGTCGGAGTTCCACACGTTGGCGATCTTGGCCAGCGCAGCGTTGTCCTTGTTCTTGAAGGCGTCCACGACAGCCTGTGCGCCCTTGGCGGCGTCAGCCTCGCCCAGCGCGCGCTTGGCGACGATGTGGGCCGGCAGTCCGGCGCCGATGAGGTTGTACTCCCAGTCGGCGAAGGGCTTCGTGTACTTGTAGGTCACGGTCTTGGAGTCATCGCTGATCTCGGGGAACTCCTTGATCAGGCTCCACGAGGCCGAGCTGGCGTCGAAGTAGACGTCGGAGCCCGTGGACTCCTTCATCGAGCCGTCCTCGTTGTAGAGGGCGTCGGCCGCGTCACCGGTGAGGGTGTTGTACAGCCCCGAGACGGCGCCGTGGTTGAGGATGAGGTCGGCGGCGGTGACGGGCGTGCCGTCGGACCAGGTCGCGGTGTCGGCGATCGTGACCTTGACGGTCAACGGATCGTCGGAGACCTTCTCGTAGGACCCGAAGCTCTTGTTGGGCTGGAGCTTGAGGTCCTTGTCGTAGTAGGTCAGCGAGTCGTTGGTCATGTAGATGATGTTGGTGTTGGCTGTGGCGTTGCCGAAGCTCGTCGAGTTGTTGTACGAGTAGAACGGCTGGTTCCACATCACGCTCAGTGACGTCTTCTCAGCCGTCGTCGAGCTGTCGGTGTCGGCCTTCTTGGCCGGGGTGCCACATGCTCCGAGCGCCAGCGATCCGGCGAGCACGAGAGCGGCTGCACCAAAGAGCCTCTTGCGACCCAATGTTCCTCCAGGTGTGAGGGGTGGGGTGGCCATGCGGACGTCTGCCCGTGCCAACCCCAGTCGGTGATGAGTGTGAACGTACCCGCACAATCAGTCGGCCGGTAACACTGCCCGGGGGCCGGCGACCGATCGTTACCAATTCGTTGGCATCGTTGGACGGCGGCTCGGGAATCGTGCGTCCGAACGGCGTCTTCCCGCGGGGCGACGCGTGCAACCGACGCTGGGGCCGACTGCCGGCCCGGCCGCGGGGACGCTGCAGGGGGAGCGCCTCGATGTGGGGTTGCGCGGGTGCACTTGATAGGCTGCCGAGGCTGTGTGCTCCGGCCGCGGCATGCCCAGGTACCACCGGTGGACGCAGTGCGTCCCCCACCCGCCCAGCCATGAAAGAGGGCCCGGATGCTTTCCGCCTTCGCCAACGCGTTCAGGACGCCGGATCTCCGCAAGAAGATCCTGTTCACCCTGTTCATCCTCGCGGTGTTCCGACTGGGGTCGGTCATCCCCGTGCCCAACGTGAACATCGTGCGGATCAACGAGTGCCGCGTCCAGGCCGCGAGTGGCACGAACGCCGGCCTCTACTCGATGATCAACCTGTTCTCGGGTGGTGCGCTCCTGCAGCTGGCGATCTTCGCGCTCGGCATCATGCCCTACATCACCAGCTCGATCATCCTGCAGCTGTTGACCGTCGTGATCCCGCGGCTCGAGACCCTCAAGAAGGAGGGGGCGTCCGGGCAGGCCAAGATCACCCAGTACACCCGCTACCTGACGCTCGTGCTCGCGGTGTTGAACGCCACCGCGTTCGTCACCATGGCAGTCAGCGGCAATCTCTTCCCGGGCTGTGACGGCATCGTCTACGACACCTCCATCTTCCCGGTGATCGTCATGATCCTCACCATGACCGCCGGCACCTCGATCATCATGTGGATGGGCGAGCTCATCACCGACCGCGGCGTCGGCAACGGCATGTCGGTCATGATCTTCACGCAGATCGCAGCCCAGTTCCCCACCTCGCTGTGGGCCATCCGGACCGACCGTCCGGGTGCCAACGGCTGGCTCGTGTTCGCCCTGGTCATCGCGGTCGGGCTGCTGGTGATGGCGGCCGTCGTCTTCGTGGAGCAGGCCCAGCGGCGCATCCCGGTGCAGTACGCCAAACGCATGGTGGGCAAGCGCCTCTTCGGCGGAACGACCACCTACATCCCCCTGAAGGTCAACCAGTCGGGTGTCATCCCGGTGATCTTCGCGTCCTCCATGCTCTACCTTCCGGTGCTGTACGCCACGTTCCGCCCGGATGGCTGGGGGGCCACCTGGATCGCCCGCAACTTCACCAAGGGCGACCACCCGGTCTACAACATCGTCTTCTTCCTGCTGATCATCTTCTTTGCGTACTTCTACGTGTCGATCACGTTCAACCCGGTCGAGATCAGCGACAACATGAAGAAGTACGGGGGCTTCATCCCCGGCATCCGCGCGGGCAAGCCGACCGAGGACTACCTGGCCTTCGTCCTGTCCCGACTGACCGCTCCGGGAGCGCTCTACCTGGCCGTCATCTCGCTCATCCCGACCCTGGCGTTCGTGCTGATCAACGCGACCGGTAAGTTCCCCTTCGGCGGCACAAGCATCCTGATCATCGTCGGCGTCGCGCTCGACACCGTGAAACAGATCGAGAGCAAGTTGCAGCAACGCAACTACGAAGGATTCCTCAAGTGAGACTGCTCATCATGGGCGCCCCGGGTGCGGGCAAAGGCACCCAGGCCAAGATCATCGCGGCCAACTACGGCATCCCGGCGATCTCGACCGGCTCGATCTTCCGGAAGAACATCCGCGAGGGCACCGAGCTGGGCCTCAGGGTCAAGGAACTGATTGACGCCGGTGACTTCGTCCCCGACGTCGTCACCTCGGCCGTCGTGGCCAACCGGCTCATGGAGCCCGATTGCGACCAGGGCTTCCTGCTCGACGGCTACCCGCGGACGGTGGCACAGGTGGAGGCACTCGACCTGATCCTGACCGAGTTGTGTCACGAGCTCGACTGCGTCCTCTCGCTCGTCGGCGACGACGACCACCTGGTGGCGCGGCTGCTCCACCGGGCCGAGCTCGAGAACCGTCCCGACGACAACGAGCAGACCATTCGCCACAGGATGGACGTGTACCACCACGAGACCGAACCCCTCTTTGCGATCTACCGCGAGCGGGGCATGTTGCTCGAGGTCAACGGCGAGGGTGACATCGACGAGGTGGCAGCGCGCATCATCGCGGCGCTCGACGGGGTCGTCGAGCACGCATGAGCCGGGGGATCGAGCTCAAGGTTCCCGACCAGGTGCGTGTGATGCGCAGGGCGGGCCTGGTGGTCGCCGAGGCGCTGGACGCCATGGGAGCGGCCGTGCGTCCGGGCGTCAGCACCCACGAGCTCGACCAGATCGGACGCGAGGTGCTGGCGACCAATGGCGCGACATCATCGTTCCTGAACTACGGCGCCCAATGGGGTTATCCCCCTTATCCGGCCGTCGCCTGCATCTCGGTCAACGAAGCGATCGTCCATGGCATCCCCGATGATCGAGTGCTCAACGAGGGTGACCTCGTCAGCATCGACTTCGGAGCGATCGTCGACGGCTGGCACGGCGATGCCGCCCGCAGCTTCCTGGTGGGCGAGGTTTCCGAGCGGACGCGAAAGCTCGCGTCCGACACCGGTGCATCCATGTGGGCCGGCATCGCTGCCGCCCGGGTGGGTGGACGAGTCGGCGACATCTCGTCGGCGATCGAGGCGTCCATCAGGGCCTCCGACCCCAGTTACGGGATCATCCGCGAATACACGGGGCACGGCATCGGTTCGTCGATGCACATGGAGCCGGACGTTCCCAACCATGGACGTCGCGGACGCGGGCCCAAGCTTGTCGAGGGCATGTGCCTGGCGATCGAACCCATGTTGACGCTGGGTACCGAGGAAGCCGTGACACTGGACGATGACTGGACGGTCGTGACCGCCGACGGCTCGTGGGCCGCACACTGGGAGAACACCATCTGGATCAGCAAGGCCGGCCTGTGGGTGCTCACCGAGCCCGACGGTGGCGAGGCCATGCTGGCGGAATTGGGCGTCGGCTTCGCCCCGCTCGCGGACTGAGGCAGCCGTGTCTGGCGAGCCGCTGCCCTCCGACCTCCACATCGCACGCTCGGCGCGCCTGGAACCCATCGAGCGCATCGCGGCGAGCATGGGCATCGACGATTCCCGGCTCGAGCACTACGGGCGCTTCGTCGCCAAGGTTGATCTCGCTGCGATCGACGATCTCGCCACGCGTCCGGCCGGCAAGTATGTCCTCATCACCGCTTTGACTCCGACCCCCCTCGGCGAGGGAAAGACCACGACGGCGGTCGGCCTCGCCCAGGGCCTCGCGAAGCTCGGTCACGCGTCGACGGTCACCTTGCGGCAGCCGTCGATGGGCCCGACCTTCGGCGTCAAGGGCGGAGCGGCCGGTGCCGGCTATTCCCAGGTCGTGCCGATGGAGATGCTCAACCTCCACCTCACCGGAGATTTCCACGCGGTCACGGCAGCCCACAATCTGCTCGCCGCGATGGTCGACAACCATCTTCACCACGGTAATGAACTCGGGATCGATCCGCACTCGATCACGTGGCGCCGCGTCCTCGACGTGAACGACCGGGCGCTGCGCAACGTGGTCGAGGGCCTCGGCGCAAAACTTGACGGCGTCCCGCGTGAGTCTGGATTCGACATCACGGCAGCGTCCGAGGTGATGGTCATCCTGTCGCTGGCGACCTCCCTGGCAGACATGCGTCACAGGTTGGGTCAGATCGTCGTCGGTTTCACGTTCGCGGGGAAGCCGGTGCTCGCCGAGGACCTGAAGGCTGCAGGCGCGATGGCCGTGATCATGAAGGAGGCCATCAAGCCCAACCTCATGCAGACCATCGAGAACACGCCGGTCCTGGTGCACACCGGACCGTTCGGCAACATCGCCACGGGCAATTCGTCAGTTCTCGCCGACCAGGTGGGCATCCATGCGTCCGACTACCTTCTCACCGAGTCGGGCTTCGGCGCCGACATGGGAGCGGAGCGCTTCTTCAACGTGAAGTGCCGGGTGTCGGGCCTGCACCCGGACGCTGCCGTGCTCGTCACGACTGTGCGCTCCCTGAAGATGCACTCCGGACGCTTCCGTATCGCCTCGGGGAAGCCACTACCGCCGGAGATGCTGCAGGAGAACCCGGGCGACGTCCTCGCGGGGGTCGCCAACCTGCGAAAACACATCGACATCGTCCGAAGCTTCGGCGTGTCGCCGGTCGTCGCGATCAACGTGTTTCCCGGTGACCACGAGTCGGAGCACGACGTCATTCGTCAGGTGGCAGCCGAAGCGGGCGCGCGCTGCGCGACTGCGACCCACGTCGTCGACGGCGGCGACGGGGCGCGCGACCTGGCAAGGGCCGTCGTGGAGGCCTGCGAGGACCAGACCGAGTTCCGCTACACCTACGACCTCGACCTGCCACTGGCCGACAAGATCGAAGCGGTGGCGATGAAGATCTACGGAGCAGCGGGCGTCGACTTCGATCTCGCGGCCCACCAGCAGCTCGATCGCTTCGAAGCCCTCGGCTACCGTTCAGCGCCAGTCGTCATCGCCAAGACCCACCTCTCCATCTCGCACGACCCGAAGCTGCGTGGAGCCCCGACCGGATGGCGCCTGCCGGTCCGTGAAGTGCGCCTCGCCGGGGGCGCCAACTACGTGTACGCCATCGCAGGCGACATGCGGACGATGCCCGGTCTGGCCAAGAGCCCCGCCGCCGAACGCATCGATCTCGACGCCAACGGCGAGATCATCGGCCTGTTCTGAGTCGCCGCTCAGAGATGCCGGCGTGACTTCGGATTTCGCCGGCTCGACTCACGCACCACGAGTTCCGGGGTGAACACCACGTGCTCACTCGCGGGAGCACCCCTCAGGAGCAGGTCGGCCGCCGTCCAGCCAAGTTTGCGCATGGGCTGATTGACGCTCGACAAGGGGGTCATGAGTTCGGACGCGAAGGCCACGTCGTCGTAGCCCACCATGGCCATGTGGCGAGGGATGGACAGGTTGCGCAGGCGCAGTTCGCGCATCGCCCCGAGCGCGACCGTGTCATTGACGCAGAAGGTGGCCGTCACCGGAACCGGAAGGTCGAGCAGGGCCTCCATCCCATCCTGCCCGGCGTCCGCGTACATGGAATCCAGGTTGATCTCGACGAGGGCCTCGGCCGGGTCGATTCCTCGCTCCCTGAGGGCTGCGACGGCACCGGCGTGCCGATGCTGGCACTGTTCGAGGCTCATCGGGCCGTTGAGGAATCCGATGCGGGTGTGGCCCTCGTCCACGAGGTGGGCCACGGCCTGCCGCGCGCCCTCGGTGTCGTCCACGCCCACGGACGCGTGGCTGCCGCTCAGGGCGTCGATGAGGACGGCCGGGATGTCGTACCTGGACAGGGCGTCCAGGTTCTCAGCCGTCGACTCCATCGGCGTGACGAGTACTCCCCGGACGCCCTGCTCCGCGAAGAGCCGGAGGAAACTCCGTTCCCGGGCGGGGTCCTGGTCTGACGAACAGATCATCAGGGTGTGGTCGTCGAGTGCCAGCCGGTCCTCGATGCCGCGCGCGAGTTCGGTGTAGAAGGGGTTCGACAGGTCGAGCACAACGACGCCCACGATCTGGGAATGGCCTGCACGCAGCTGGCGGGCGGACGCGTTCCGGACGAACCCCAGCTCCTTGATCGCAACCTCGACGCGTTGGCGTGTCTCCTCGGCGACGGAGTCCGGCCGATTGAGGACGTTCGAGACGGTTCCGACGGACACGCGAGCGAGCGCGGCCACGTCCTTGATCCCGGCGCGGGTCGACATCGACCCCCCCTTTCTGATATCTCGGGTTGAAACAATTCAATCCTAGGCCGCCACGGGGGGCCGGGGAACAGGAATCTCACGAGCCGCTGTCGGGGGAACGCCGTCATCCCTTGACGAATTCTGTGCGTGAAGAGTACGTTGACGTTTGAAACGATTCATACGTGGAAGAGAATCAACGATGACCTCACTCGCCCGCCGCGCGGCGCCGGACGCCCGCCCATTCACGTTCCCGGTCGGCAGTCGGCCGACCAGGGGAGCCTGATCTCCATGGCCCTGTGCTTCGCTGCCGTCGACCTCGGGGCGACGAGTGGCCGGGTCATCCTGGGACGCCTGGCCGATGGACGTTTCCTGCTGGAGGAGTGCCATCGCTTCGTGCACGATCCGCTCGCGACCGGCACCACACTGCGTTGGGACGCCGACCGCATCTTCGGAGAGGTCCGTGCGGGGCTCGCCGAGGCGGAGCGGCGCGCGGCCGCAGAGGGCGGGCTCGTCGGTATCGGGGTCGACACGTGGGGTGTCGACTACGGCCTGGTGGACGCGGACGGCCGCCTGGTCGTCCAGCCCTACCACTACCGGGACTCCAGGACCGACGGCGTCCCGGAGCGGTTGGGGATCGACGCGTCCGCCCTCTACGGGCGATGTGGACTGCAGGTGCAGCCCTTCAACACCATCTACCAGCTCGTGGCCCATGCCGGTGCACCGGAGTGGGTGGACGTCCGGACGCTCCTGCTCATGCCCGACCTCATCTCGCACCACCTCACGGGGCGGCGCGTCGCCGAGGTGACCATGGCGTCCACCACCGGTCTGCTCGACGCGAGGACGCGGGACTGGTCGACCCGGACCATCGCCAACCTGACCGGGTTGTACGGACTTCCGCTTGACCTCGTCCTGCCCGATCTCGTCGAACCCGGGACCATCCTCGGGCCGGTCGACAGGTCCGTGGTCGACAGTGGCGCGCAGGTCGTCGCGGTGGGAGGGCATGACACGGCGTCCGCCATCGTGGCCGTGCCGGCCACGGACAGTGACTTCGCCTACATCTCGTCGGGGACGTGGTCGCTCGTCGGACTGGAGCTCGACCACCCGGTGCTCACCGAAGCCTCGGCGCAGGCCAATTTCACGAATGAACTGGGCGTCGACGGCACGGTGCGTTACCTCAAGAACGTCATGGGTCTGTGGGTGCTGACCGAATCGATCCATGAGTGGACGCGCCAGGGTCTGGACGTTCGTCTCGTCGACCTGCTCGCCGAGGCATCCGGGCTACCTCCTCTGGTCACCGTCGTCGACATGGCCGACCAACGGCTCATCCCACCAGGCGACATGCCGGGCCGACTGGCTGCGATGGCAGCCGAGACCGGGCAGCCCGTACCCCGCACGCCGGGGGAGTTCACGCGGTGCATCCTGGACTCGCTCGCCCTGGCCTATCGCACGGCAATTCGTGAGGCCTGCAGCCTGGCCGGCCGAACGGTGGATGTCGTCCACGTCGTCGGCGGTGGGTCGCAGAACACTCTCCTGTGCCGGCTGACGGCCGAGGCGACCCGGCTTCCCGTGGTGGCCGGACCTGCCGAGGGCACCGCGCTGGGGAACCTGCTGGTGCAGGCCCGCGCGCTGAAGGCCCTGACAGGAGGGCTCGCAGACCTGCGAGGCGTCGCGGCGGCGTCGTCGTCGCTGGTCAGGCACGCACCCGGCGATCTCGGGCTGTCACAGTCACTCTGGGACGCAGCAGCCCTGCGTCTGGCCCGCCCCCGACCCGTCGACGCCGTCTGACACGGCAACCACAAGAAACGAGCCACCATGTCTCCACGTCCCTTCGACGTCCGCTTCGAGCATCGCCCGGCCGGCGAGCCGGCCCTGGGACTGGGGGAGCGGTCGCCCCGCCTCTCCTGGCACCTGTCCGACGCTCCGGAGGGGTGGACGCAGGCTGCGTACGAGGTCGAGGTGACCCGGACGCCCTGGGCGGGCGTCACGACCTCGGCGTCCCATGTCGTGGAGTCGGGTGAGCGGGTGCTCGTGGACTGGCCGGGCGCGCCGCTCGAGTCCCGTGAGTGCGCGCGGGTCCGCGTCCGGGTGAAGGGCGACGAGTGGGGTGACTGGAGCGAGGCCGGCGTCGTCGAGGCCGGCCTGACCGCACTCGACTGGACAGCCCGCTTCATCAGTCCCCGTGGGATCGGTGCCCACCGGACGCCTGCTCCCGCGGTCGGCACCAGATTCGAGGTGCCCGGAGAGGTCGTCGCAGCCCGGCTGTACCTCTCTGCACACGGACTGGCGGAAGTGCATCTCAACGGTTCCCGGGTGGGCGAGGACTGGTTCACGCCCGGCTGGACGAGCTACAGCCACCGCGTCCGTTCCTTCACCTACGACGTGACCGACCTCGTGACCGCAGGCACGAACACCATCGACATCCTGCTCGGCAACGGCTGGTACCGCGGACGCCTGGGCTGGGAGGGAAAGACGTGCCACTACGGTGAACGTCTTGCCGCCCTGGCGCAGGTGGAGGTCGTGACCGCCGACGGTGCCGCCCTGACCCTCGCCACCGACGGTTCCTGGCGAGCCCGGGCCACGCACATCCTTGCGGACGACCTCTACGACGGCGAGGTCCAGGACCTCCGCCTTCCCCTGGTCGGTGATGACGCCGGCCCCGTGGAGGTGCTGGACGACGTCCTCGACACGCTGGTCGCCCCGGAAGGCCCCGCGGTGCGCATCACCCAGGTGGTCGACGCCCAGCGAGTCTGGCGCTCACCCGCGGGCAAGCTCCTCGTCGACTTCGGACAGAACGTCGTCGGCTTCCCCCGCCTCACGGTCCGCGGTCACGCACCCGGCGCCAAGGTCGTGGTCAGGCAGGCCGAGGTGCTCGAGCATGACGAGTTGGGGACGCGTCCCCTGCGCACGGCCGAGTGCACCGACCGATACGTCCTCGCCGGTGCCGCCGAGGTAGTCCTGCAACCCCACTTCACCTTCCACGGATTCCGGTACGCAGAGGTCGAGGGCGTCGACGAACTCGACGCGTCCGACATCGAGGCGATCGTCCTGGGCAGTGCGCTCACGCGCACGGGCTGGTTCGACAGCTCCCATGAACTGGTCAACCAACTGCACTCCAACGTGGTCTGGGGCATGCGGGGCAACTTCCTCGACGTCCCGACCGACTGCCCTCAGCGTGACGAGCGCCTCGGGTGGACCGGTGACATCCAGGTGTTCTCACCCACCGCGGCCTATCTGCACGACTCCGTCGGCTTCCTGTCGTCCTGGCTGCGGGACGTCGCGGCAGAGCAGCATCCTGACGGCAACGTCCCGGTCGTGGTGCCCAACGTCCTGGACGTGGCGATGCCTGCCGCAGCGTGGGGGGACGCGGCGACGATCATCCCGTGGAACCTCTACCGGGCCACTGGCGATGCCGAGATCCTCCGCCGCCAGCTCGGCTCGATGAAGGGCTGGGTCGACAAGATCACCTCGATCGCGACGGGCGACTTGTGGCTGGGGGGCTTCCAGTTCGGTGACTGGCTCGACCCGGACGCACCCCCGGACCAACCGGGCCGGGCGAAGGCCGACCTCGACGTCGTCGCGACCGCGTGCTGGTACCGCTGTGCGTCCACAGTCGCCGAGGCAGCCCGTGTCCTCGGGGAAGAGGCAGTCGTCGACGAGTACGCGTCCCTGGCCGTCCGGATCAAGGCGGCTTTCCAGCGCAGGTTCGTCACCCCTGACGGTCTCATCCACTCGGACGCACCGACCGTCTACGCGCAGGCCATCTGCTGGGGCCTGCTCAACGATGACCAGTTCGCCTACGCGGGTGACCGGCTGGCCGACCTGGCCCGCCTCGCCGGCTTCCGGGTGAGTACGGGCTTCATCGGGACGCCGCTCATCACCGAGGCGCTCACCCTCACCGGCCACCACGACACGGCCATTCGCCTCGTCGAAGAGACCGGCTGCCCCTCGTGGCTCTACCCGGTCACCATGGGCGCCACCACAATCTGGGAGCGGTGGGACTCGATGTTGCCCGACGGCTCGATCAACCCCGGCGAGATGACGTCCTTCAACCACTACGCACTGGGCGCGGTGGCCGACTGGCTGCACACTCGCGTCGCAGGTCTGCGCATGGCAGAGGCCGGATACCGGAGTCTCCTCATCGAACCCATGCCCGGAGGCAGCTTCAGACACGCATCCACGACACACATCACTCCGTACGGCGAGGCGTCTGTCGCCTGGCGACTCGTCCCGGGCCAGGGCCCGGCGGACGAGCTGGTGGTGGACGCCGTCGTCCCGGTCGGGACGACCGCGATCGTGCGCCTCCCCGGCGTCCCCGAACAGGTTGTGGGGGCGGGCACCCACGTGTTCCGCGCCCCGTGGAGGTCCGCGCCAGGCGCCCCGACCACCATCCGTGGGGCGATGGACGATCGTGACCTCTGGGGCCAGGTCAGGGCGGCCATCCGCGAGTTGTCCCCGATCCCGAGCGACGTCGACATGTCTGCCTTCCTCGTCAAGTCGCTGGACGCCCCCGTCGGGGCCCTGCCCCTGGCCCTCACGATGGGCGGCCACCTGCCCGGGACGCAGCCGCTGCGTGATCGTCTGGAGGCTCTGTTGGCCCCTGTGGCGACGACGTAGCGCCAGCCGTAGGGTGAAGGGGTGACCCGTCCCGAATACCCCCCCACCCGCCACGGCAACGACGCACTGGTGGCGCACGGACACGTCGTGCCCGACCCCTTCCGCTGGCTGGAGCACCCGGACGACCCCGAGGTCGTCGCCTGGGTGGACGCCCAGCGGGCCGTCACCGAGGCGTGGTTCGCCGACTGTCCGGAACGCGAGTGGTTCCGTGACGCGATGCGTCGCGTACTCGCGCGTCCGAGGGCTGGAGTGCCCGTGCACAAGGCCGGTCGGTACCTCGTCTCGCGCAACGACGGAACGCAGGCCCAGGACACCTGGCACGTCGCGTCCACGCTCGACGGCCTGGCGGATGCCCCCGCGATCCTCGATCCGGCGTCCTGGTCGGTCGACGGCACCTCGTCCCTGGCCAGCCTCGCGGTGAGCCCCGACGGGGCGCTCCTCGCTTACGGCGTGTCCGAAGGTGGCTCGGACTGGAATCACATCCGGCTGCTCGACCTGGGGACCGGCGAGCCCGTCGAGGACGTCGCGCTGGTCACCAAATTCGCCGAGCCCACCTGGCTCCCGGACGCACGATCCTTCTGCTACCTCGCCTACCCGGACTCCGGCCGCGTCGAGGGCACCGAGACCAAGGCCCTGTCCGGGGGTCACCTCATGATCCATCTGATCGGGACCGATGCGGACGCCGACCTCGACGTGGTCAGCTTCCCCGAGGACGACCGGTTGTCGGCGTGGCCGCAGGTCACCGACGACGACGCCTCGCTCGTCGTGACCATCTCGCGCGGCACCGACCGTGAGTCGAAGGTCTGGGTCTACCCGATCGTCACCGTGGACGGACGTCAGGGGGCCGGCGAACCGGTCGCACTCGTCGACGACTTCCACGCGAACTTCGCCTATGTCGGGACGTCCGCGGGTCACCACTACTTCTTCACCGACGCGGAGGCACCCCTCGGACGCGTCGTCCGCATCGCCACTGCTGCGATCAGCGCAGGGCAGGCTGCCTTCGAGACGGTCATTTCCGAGGGGGACGCGACCATCGTCGGGGTTGCCCTGGCCCGGTCGGCGCTCGTCATCGAGACCCTCGTGGACGCCCGGCCGGTCCTCCGGCGTCACGCCCTCGACGGTGCAGACCTCGGCACCCTGGACGTCCCCGGCGGTGCGGTGGTGGGCATGTCGGCCGAGGCGTCCAGCGATGAGGTCTTCGTGGGGATGAGTTCGCTCACGTCTGCCACCACCAGCTTCAGAGTGGACACCGCGACCGGTGAGGTGACCCCACTGCACCTGGTCGATGACTCGGCGTCCGTCGCCCCGGCCATTACCGTCGAGCGGCGCAGCGCCGTCAGCGAGGACGGGACTCCGGTGCCCTATTTCCTGGTCGTTCCTGATGGTGTCGAGCTGGACGAACCTCGTCCCACCCTGTTGTACGGGTACGGCGGGTTCAACCTGCCGGTCCTCGCCGACTACCGCCCGGGTTGGGCGGCGTGGCTCGCGGCGGGTGGAGTCCTCGCCATCGCGAACCTGCGCGGCGGCGGTGAATTCGGTGTCGACTGGTACGACGGTGGGCGCCTCGACAACAAGCAACGCGTCTTCGACGACGTCATCGGCGTGGCCGAGCATCTGATCGCCACCGAGGTCACCACCTCGTCCCGGCTCGCCCTGTACGGGCGCAGCAATGGAGGACTGCTGGTCGGCGCGGCGATGACTCAGCGTCCAGAACTCTTCGGCTGTGCCCTGCCGCAGGTGGGCGTCCTCGATCTCGTCCGGTACCACGCATTCACGATCGGCGCCGCGTGGATGAGCGACTACGGCGACCCCGACGACGCCGACGACCTCGCGGTCCTGCTCGCCTACTCCCCGTTGCACAACGTGGTCCCCGGGACCCACTACCCGCCCACCCTCGTGCTGACCGGCGACCACGACGACCGGGTGGTTCCGGCGCACAGCCACAAGTTCACCGCAGCCCTCCAGGAGGCCCAGGCGTCCGGGGCGCCCATCCTGACCCGGATCGAGACCGCAACCGGCCATGGCCCGGGCAAGCCTTTGGCGATGGTGGCCGACGAGTGGGCCGACCTGCTGGCGTTCGCGGCCCACCACACCGGTCTGGACCCCCGGGTTAGGCTGGAGGCGTGAGCAACCTGCCCATCTCGTCGAAGTATCGGAGCACCCCGGACAAGCCGGTGGACGACGCCGAGCGCGAAGATCTGGCCATGCGACTCAACGAGGCGTTCACGAAGGGGACGATCGACCAGGAGGACTACTCGCGGCTACTGGACGGCATCTACGCTGCGTCCACCCTGGGTCAACTCCTGCCGGTCGCCGAAGCGCTCCCCGTGCGCAGTACCTATGGACAACCGGCCATCGTCGTCCAGCAGGGCACGCTTCCGCCGGGCGAGGTCGAACCGTCCGGGGGCAACCCGATGGGGCTCGCGAAGTGGGCCGCGGGCGGGACGGTCGTCCTCATCGTCCTAATCGTCATCTTCCTGGCCCTGCTGCTGTGAGAGGGGAATCATGAGCTTCTTCGCCGTCACCTACACCTATGTGGATTCGCCCCAGCTCGCGGAGGTGCGACCCGCCCATCGTGAGTACCTTCGCACCCTCGTGGACGCGGGGACCCTGCGCGCCTCGGGTCCTCTGGTCGACATCGCACCGGGCGGCGCCCTGCTGATCTTCGAGGCACCGGACGCCGACGGTGTGGCACGCGCGCTCGCGGACGACCCGTTCCAGCTCGAGGGCCTCGTCGAGCAGACCACGGTGATCGAGTGGGACCCCGTGATCGGGATATTCGCGTCCTGAGCCGGGGAGGCCCGGCTGGAGTCGCGTCCTAGAGTGGGACGCATGGAGACCAGAACACTCGGCGTGAACGGACCACTCGTCAGCATCATCGGGCTCGGCTGCAACAACTTCGGACGCCCCGGGAGCGCGACCATCGACGCCGCCGGCACCGATGCGGTGATCTCGGCAGCCATCGAGGCCGGCATCACCCTGCTCGACACCGCCGACATCTACAACGGCGGCGTGTCTGAATCACTGATCGGCGAAGTGCTCGGTTCGCGGCGCGACCAGGTCGTGCTCGCCACCAAGTTCGGTCACAGCGGCGCATCCGCCCCGGGTGCCGAGGCCTGGGGCCCCAAGGGATCGGCCTCCTACGTCGCGCGCGCATGCGAGGCGTCCCTCACCCGCTTGCGGACCGATGTCATCGATGTCTTCCAGATGCACACCCCGGACGCCGGGACCCCCGTCGACGAGACCCTGGGTGCCCTCCAGTCGCTCGTGGACGCCGGCAAGATCCGCTGGTACGGCCATTCCAATTTCTCGGCAGCGCAGATGCGCGAGGCCGCAGGGGTCGCGAGCGAGCACGGGTTCGACGGCTTCACCAGCGCCCAGAACCACTACTCGCTGCTGGCGCGCGGCATCGAGGACGCCGAACTCGGGGCGATGAACGAGTTGGGCCTGGGCCTGCTGCCCTACTTCCCCCTCGCGAACGGGCTGTTGACCGGCAAGTACGCGCCCGGCGTCCCTGCGCCGGAAGGGTCCCGTCTGGCGAGCCACCCCGAGCGCTTGGAGGGTGTCAACTGGGACGCCCTCGAGTCGTTCCGTGCGTGGTGCACCGAGTCGGGCCTCGACATGGGCCAGGCGTCCATCGCCTGGCTGCTCAACCAGTCGCCTGTGACGTCCGTGATCTCGGGGGCGACGACACCCGCGCAGGTTGCGCGCAACGCGGCGGCGGCGGGCGTCCGGCTGGACGCGACACAGGTTGCCTCGATCGGTGGGATCTTCGCCTGACGGACGCATCCGGGCCGGTCGGCGCGATTTGGCCGCGCGTGCAACCCCGGCGTAGAGTTGGGCGTCGGTCACCTGTGTCCGGTGATCGTTCGTGCCCACGCAATTCATTCGCGTGGGCCAGTCAAACAGATTGAGAGTGCATGGCCAAGAAAGAGGGAGCCCTCGAACTCGAGGGAACGGTGGTGGAGGCGCTGCCCAACGCGATGTTCCGCGTGGAGCTGGCCAACGGCCATCGGGTTCTCGCCACCATCAGCGGCAAGATGCGACAGCACTACATCCGCATCCTTCCGACCGACCGCGTGGTCGTCGAACTGTCCCCCTATGACCTGACTCGCGGACGTATCGTCTACCGCCACAAGTAGTCCACAGTTCATCCACCACAGACCCAGGCACTGCTGTGCCCGGGTCGACAGACCAGAAAGTTGCTCGATGAAGGTTCAGCCGAGCGTCAAGAAGATCTGCGACAAGTGCAAGGTGATTCGCCGGCACGGTCGTGTGATGGTGATCTGCGACAACCCCCGCCACAAGCAGCGCCAGGGCTGAGCCCAGGCTCTGGCCCGGCGGGCCGCAGCACCACGGGAGGGTCGATCGCCCACCCGTCACAACTGAAACAACGTGCACGCAAGGTCGGAAGTCATTCCGGCTCCACCCCCGGACGAAGGCCGGGGCCCCGCCGGACCCATGTGGTCCATTGTGCAGCGGGGACGCGTCACGCCTCACACCTTCGCGGTTCACGACCGGACTCACACCCCAACGGGGCCTGCAGGAAACAGGGAGTCAGGACCGATTCATTGAAAGGTACGCACCTATGGCACGCCTCATTGGAGTCGATCTCCCGCGCGAGAAGCGCCTCGAGATCGCGCTCACGTACATCTACGGTGTGGGACGCACCCGCGCCGCCCAAACCCTGGAAGCCACTGGCATCAGTGGCGACATCCGTGTTCACCAGCTGACCGACGAGCAGCTCGTCGCCCTTCGTGATCACATCGAGGGCAACTACGAGGTCGAAGGTGACCTCCGCCGCGAAGTCGCGGCCGACATCCGACGCAAGATCGAGATCGGTACCTATCAGGGCCGTCGTCACCGCAGTGGGTTGCCCGTCCGTGGACAGCGCACGCGCACGAACGCTCGTACCCGCAAGGGCAAGAAGAAGGCTGTCGCCGGCAAGAAGAAGGTTCGCTGACTTCCGTCGGCTGAGCCCACACACGTAGAACTCCAGGAGAGAACCGGAACTTATGGCTACTGCAAGCCGCAAGGGCGCCACCGCCGCGAAGACGAAGGTGCGCCGCAAGGAAAAGAAGAACATCGTGGCCGGTCAGGCCCACATCAAGAGCACGTTCAACAACACGATCATTGCCATCACCGATCCCACCGGTGCTGTGATCGCCTGGGCGTCCGCCGGCACTGTCGGCTTCAAGGGCTCCCGCAAGTCCACCCCGTACGCTGCGCAGATGGCCGCCGAGGCCGCTGGGCGTCGGGCCATGGACCACGGCATGAAGCGCGTCGACGTGTTCGTCAAGGGTCCCGGCTCCGGCCGTGAGACCGCCATCCGTTCGCTGGGAGCCGTCGGGCTGGAGGTCGGGGCCATCTCTGACGTCACCCCCGTGCCCCACAACGGTTGCCGCCCGCCCAAGCGCCGTCGCGTCTGAGAAGAAGAGGACTGAACCACAATGGCCCGTTACACCGGACCCATGACCAAGAAGTCCCGTCGACTCGGGACCGACCTGGTCGGCAATGATCAGGCTTTCGAGCGTCGTCCCTACCCGCCCGGCGTTCACGGCCGCGGCCGCACGAAGGACTCCGAGTACTCGCTCCAGCTGCGCGAGAAGCAGAAGGCCCGCTTCGCGTACGGCGTGCTCGAGAAGCAGTTCCGTCGTTACTACCAGGAGGCGTCCCGCGTCCAGGGCAAGACGGGCGACATGCTGCTCCAGATTCTGGAGTCCCGTCTCGACAACGTGATCTACCGTGCAGGCTTTGCGGCCACGCGTCGTCAGGCCCGCCAGCTCGTCGTCCACGGTCACTTCACCGTCAACGGCCACAAGGTCAACATCCCGAGCTATCGCGTCTCTGCCCACGACGTCATCGACGTGCGCGAGAAGAGCCTCAACCTGCACCCGCTGGTCGTCGCCCGCGAGACCCACGGTGAGCGCGTCGTCCCGGCGTGGCTGGAGGTGCGTCCGAACAAGATGCGCATCCTCGTGCACCAGCTCCCGACCCGTGAACAGATCACTGTTGACGTCTCGGAGCAGATGATCGTCGAGCTCTACTCCAAGTAGTCCCTGCGTCCGCGGCCCCTGTGTGACAGCGGGGGACGCGGGGCACTCGTCTTGCCCTCCCCGGGAGGATCCCGGTGGAGTGTTCGCGCCGTCAAATGGTGGGCGGCGCGGGAAGGAAGAACATGCTCATCGCACAGCGCCCGTCCCTGACGGAAGAAGTCGTCGGCGAATACCGGTCACGTTTCGTGATCGAGCCGCTGGAGCCCGGCTTCGGTTACACGTTCGGCAACTCGCTGCGTCGCACCCTGCTCTCGTCCATCCCGGGCGCTGCCGTGACCAGCATCAAGGTTGAGGGCAACATGCACGAGTTCTCGACCATCGACGGCGTCGTCGAGGACCTCACCGAGATCATCCTGAACCTCAAGGGCCTGGTCATCTCGTCCGAAGAGGACGAGCCGGTCACGATGTACCTGCGCAAGGCCGGTGCCGGAGCGGTCACGGCAGCCGATATCGCCCCGCCCGCGGGGGTGGAGATCCACAACCCCGAGATGCACATCGCCACGCTGAACGACGCCGGCAAGATCGAGATGGAGCTCGTCGTCGAGCGCGGACGCGGCTACGTGTCGAGCGTCCTCAACAACGACCCCAACGCCGAGATCGGCCGCATCCCCGTTGATTCGATCTACTCGCCGGTGCTCAAGGTCACCTACAAGGTCGAGGCGACCCGTGTCGAGCAGCGGACCGACTTCGACCGACTCATCGTCGACGTCGAGACCAAGCCGGCCATCCGTCCGCGTGACGCCGTTGCCTCGGCCGGACGCACGCTCGTCGAGTTGTTCGGGCTCGCCCGCGAGCTCAACGTGGACGCCGAGGGTGTCGAAATCGGCCCGTCGCCCGTCGACGAGCAGCTCGCGGCAGACCTGGCCCTTCCGGTTGAGGACCTCAACCTGACGGTCCGTTCGTACAACTGCCTCAAGCGCGAGGGCATCCACACGGTCGGTGAGCTGGTCAGCCACAGCGAGCAGGACCTCCTCGACATCCGTAACTTCGGTTCGAAGTCGATCGACGAGGTCAAGCTGAAGCTGCACGAGATGGGCCTCGCCCTCAAGGATTCGGCCCCCGGCTTCGACCCGCTGAGCGCGGTCGAGCGCTATGACGAGGATCACGACGAGGACTTCGCCGAGACCGAGCAGTACTGACCCGCACCGCAGACTTCACACCACAGACTGCAAGCTGAACCTGGAGACGAGAAATGCCCAAGCCCACCAAGGGACCCCGCCTCGGCGGCAGCCCCGCCCACCAGCGGATCATCCTGGCCAATCTGGCCAGCCAGCTCTTCGAGCACGGCCGGATCACCACCACGGAGACCAAGGCGCGTCGCGTGCAGCCGCTCGCCGAGACGCTGATCACCAAGGCCAAGCGCGGCGACCTCGCGTCCCGTCGCCTGGTGCTGCAGACCATCACCGACCGCTCGGTCGTCGCGGTGCTCTTCGAGGAGATCGCCCCGAAGATGGAAGGCCGCGACGGCGGCTGCACCCGCATCACGAAGGTCGGCAACCGCAAGGGCGACAACGCGCCCATGGCGGTCATCGAGCTGGTGACCGAGAAGGTCAACCCGAAGCCGAAGGCCAAGCCGGTCGTCGCCGAGGCCCCCGTCGCCACGGCCCCCGTGGCCGACGTCGTCGAGGCGGAGGGTGTTGAAGCCGAGGACGCCGACGAGGCCGCTGCTGACGAGGTCACCGAGGCTGTTGAGGACGAGGCCAAGGCCTGACGCAGGGATCACTGCACGAACGCGGCACCCCCCGGGGTGCCGCGTTCGTGCTTGTCAGAGCGGTTTTGGTTCGTCCACTTCTTGGACACGCGTCCCACTGATCGACTCACTCGGCTACTTTGTGGCCTGACCGCGCCGGTGGGCCCGGACACTGTGGACGCCCGTCGCGTCCAGACCTTGAAGGGGTAGGAAATCATGCGTAAGCGCGCACTTGCCGTCGCCGCGGCGATGTTGTTGATCGCCGGCTGTGGCTCCTCGGACGACAGCACGACGAAGAGTGTCGAGATCGGCATCTCGCAGATCGTGTCGCACCCGTCGCTGGACCTCGTCCGCTCGGGCTTCCAGGACCGCATGAAGGAACTCGGGTACGTCGAGGGCACGAATGTGACCTACGACTACCAGAACCCCCAGGGTGACCAGGCAGCTCTCACCAACATCGCGAACACGTTCACCGACAAGGATCTGGTCGTCGCCATCTCGACGCCCGTCGCCCAGGCGATGGCACAGGCTGTCACCGACAAGCCGATCCTCTTTGCGGCCGTGACCGACCCTGTGGCCGCCGGCCTCGTGACCTCGTGGGAGAAGCCCGGGGCCAACATCACCGGGACGTCCGACATGAACCCCATCGACGAGCAGCTCGCCCTCGTGAAGGACGTCGCCCCGGACGCCAAGACCGTGGGCATCGTCTACTCCTCGGCGGAGTCGAACTCCGAGGTGCAGGTCACCATGGCCAAGGCGGCTGCGGCCAAGATGGGACTCGAGATCAAGACCGCCACCGTGACCAACTCCTCCGAGGTCCAGCAGGCCGCCAAGTCCCTCGACGTTGACGCGTTCTACGTGCCGACCGACAACACGGTCGTCTCGGCGCTGGAGTCGCTCCTGCAGGTGGCCGAGGCGTCCAAGACCCCGGTCGTCAGCGCGGACGGTGACTCGGTGAAGCGCGGAGTCCTCGCGTCCGTCGCTGTCGACTACTACAAGATGGGGCAGCAGACGGCCGACATGGCCGTCAAGATCCTGAAGGATGGCGTCAAGCCCGCCGACATCCCGGTCGAGACCCAGTCGGAGTACTCCATCGTCATCAACCCGGCCGCTGCGACCCGCATCGGGATCACCCTGCCCGAGTCGCTGACGTCCCGGGCCACTGAAACCATCACCGGCTGATCCCGGCCCGCGTGACGAGAGGCTGACGTGATCATCGCCCTGGAGCTCGGGCTCCTCTACGCCATCATGGCGCTGGGGGTCTACCTCACCTACCGGGTGCTGGACTTCCCCGACCTCACGGTCGACGGCTCGTTCACCACAGGCGCCTCGGTTGCGGCCGTGATGATCATCGCGGGCGTCCACCCGATCCTCGCCAGCCTGGCGGCCGTGGTGGCCGGCATGGCGGCGGGCACGGTGACGGGGCTGCTGCACACCGCAGGACGCATCAACCCGCTGCTCGCCGGCATCCTCACCCAGATCGCGCTCTACTCGATCAACCTGCGCATCATGGGGAAAGCGAACCTCCCCCTGCTGCGGCAGACCACGATCTTCACCCCGCTGCGCGAGAACGACCTCATCGGCACCTGGGTGAGCGTGGGCATCCTCGCCCTGCTGGTCACTGTCGTGATGCTGGTCCTCGACTGGTTCCTGGCCACGGACATCGGGGTGGCACTGAGGGCGACAGGCGACAACGAACCCATGGCCCGCAGCCAGGGCATCAGCACCGAGCGCGTCAAGGTCTACGGGCTGGCAATCTCCAACGGACTGGTGGGCGGCTGTGGTGCGCTCGTGGCGCAGTTCCAGGGCTTCGCCGACATCTCGATGGGCATCGGCCTCATCGTGGCCGGGTTGGCGTCCGTGATCGTCGGGCAGGCGATCTTCGGGTCGCGGACGGTCTGGATCGCCACGTTGGCCGTGGTCCTGGGTTCCGTCATCTACCGGGGCGTCATCCAGGTGGCCCTCAACGTCGGATTCAACCCGAACGACATGAAGCTCATCTCGGCCGTGCTCGTCGTCGTGGCGATGGTGCTGCCCAGGTGGGCACCACTGCGCCACTGGCGGTCGAAGAGGCGGGCCCGCCGGGACGCTTCCGTGGCGGGGGAGGTCGCGGTCTGATGCTCGAACTCACCGGCGTCACCAAGACCTTCTTCCCGCACACCGTCAACGAGCGGGTTGCCCTCCGCTCGGTCGACCTGACCCTCACCGAGGGCGACTTCGTCACGGTCATCGGATCGAACGGAGCGGGCAAGTCCACGCTCCTCAACGTCGTTGCCGGACGCCACGTCCCCGAGCAGGGGATGGTCCGTCTCGACGGGCACGACGTCACGAAGCAACCCGAGTACAAGCGGGCCCGCATCGTCGCGCGCGTCTTCCAGGATCCCATGGCGGGCACGGCTCCTCACCTGACGATCGAGGAGAATCTCGCCGTCGCGACCGTCCGTGGACGCGGGGGTGGCCTGGGGCTGGCAGTGACCCGTCGGCGGCGTGAGCGGTTCCGTGAGGAGTTGACCACCCTCGAACTCGGGCTGGAGGACCGACTCACCACTGTGGTCGGGATGTTGTCGGGCGGGCAGCGGCAGGCCTTGAGCCTGCTGATGGCCACCTTCCTGGAACCCCGGATCCTCCTGCTTGACGAGCACACGGCCGCGCTCGATCCCGCCCGCGCTGAGTTGATCAGTCGTCTCACCACCGCGGCCGTGGAACGCCATCACCTGACCGCCCTCATGGTCACGCACAACATGAAGCAGGCCCTCGACATGGGTAACCGGCTCATCATGATGCACGACGGTGAGATCATCCTCGACGTCGACTCCGCAGCCAAGGAGGGGATGACACCCCAGACGTTGCTCGACGAGTTCTCCCGGATCAAGGGTGCTGTGCTCTCGGACCGGACGCTGCTGCAGGACTGAGCAGGCTTCTGCCGCCCCACCTGCGGCGGTTTCCTTGAGGACGCAGGGAAGCGGCCCGTCCTGCGTCCGATTCTGGGTGCGTTGGCTGACCACGCAAGGAAACCCGCCTTCGGTGGGAGATGACCCGAGATGGCGACTAGGCTCCAAGGGAACGATTGAGGAGCCCTCTTGACCCAGTTGCGGATCGCCCAGCTCGCCAACTTCGTCGGTCCGGTGTCGGGCGGCATGCGCGTGGCCATCGACGCCCTGGGCAAGGGCTACATCGAGGCTGGGCACGAACGGATCCTGGTGATCCCGGGGGCCGACGACGGCTATGAAGAGACCGAGAGCGGGATCGTCGTCCGCGTCCGGGCCCCCCGGATCAGCAAGGACTACCGCATGATCGCGGCGCCGTGGCGGGCGCTGGACGCCCTCGACCGGTTCAACCCCACGAGCATCGAGGTCTCGGACAAGTGGACGCTCTCGCCAGCCGCTCGGTGGGCCCGCAAGCGTGGCGTGGGGTCGGTCCTGTTCAGCCACGAGCGGCTGGACGACATGCTGAGCATGTTCCTGCGGCGCCAGTTCGGCGTCGAGACGGCCGTCGGGGCGCTGAACCGTTACTTGTCGAAGGCCTTCGATGCCGTGGTGGTGACCTCGAAGTACGCGGCCGAGGAGTTCGCAGACACCGGAGCCGACCTGCGTTATGTGCCCCTGGGAGTCGACCTGGTGACCTTCGACCCCCGTGTCGGCGAGCCCGTGGACGACGGCATCCTCAAGCTCTGCTATGTGGGACGGATGTCGCGCGAGAAGAGTCCCCAGCTCGGCGTCGCGGCCGCTGTCGAACTGCACCGGCGCGGTGTCGGCATGCGACTCGACATGTACGGCGTCGGACCCGACATGGACGAGCTGAGGGGCATCGCCGGGGATGCGCCCGTGGCCTTCCACGGTTTCGTGAAGGGGCGTGACGAGGTGGCGAAGCGGTTCGCGAGCGCCGACATCTCACTCTCTGTCTGCCCGGCCGAGACGTTCGGGCTCGCCGTCCTCGAGGCCCTCGCCTGTGGTACCCCGGTCGTCACGTCGAATCGTGGGGGAGCGCACGAACTCGTGGACGCCACGAGTGGCGAGTACGGCAATCCGGACGCGGTGGGCATCGCCGACGCGATCGAACGTCTCGCGTCCCGTCTGTCGCCCGAACTGAGGCTCGCCGCCCGTGCGCGGGCCGAGCAGTTCACCTGGCAGGCATCAGTCGACAAGATGCTCGAAGTGCACACCGACCTGGCGACCAACGTGCCCTACAGGCCGCTGTGGCACCAGCGGCTGCGCACTCGGCGCAACGACGAAGGGACGCAGGAATGACCAGACTCGCGTGGGTACTCCCCGTGGTCGCGGCCGGAGCCCTGGCGCCCGTGGTGGTGCGGGCGCCGCGACCCGAGCGCGTGCGTCCCGAGGGTGTCGAGACCATCGCGGACGCAATTCGCGTCTGCCGGGCATCAGGGCTGCAGGGGTGGGCGCTGGTCGACCGTGCGACGGTGCTGGTGCACGACAAGTTCACCAAGTACTCGGCGTGGCACCTGTGGGAGGCCCCGGGGGAGGCGTTCAGGAACTCGCGAGGCTACTGCAATCAGTACAACCTCGCGCTGGCCGAGGTCTTGCGGGGGTTGGGATTCGACGTCACCGTAGTCCATGCGGCACGTGTGCGGATGGGCAGCGGGCGTCCGTGGTGGCACAGCGGCCATGCCTGGCTGCGCGTGACCCACGAGGGACGCGTGCTCGACGTGTGCGCGTCATCAGCGTCCAACCGGGCGGGTGTGGTGGGCTTCACCCCCGTGACTGATCCCCGCCCGTTCACGCGCCTCACGCAGCTCGACACGCCCCTCGCGAGCGTTCCCTTCGTCGTCTGGACGGTCTGGGACGCGTGGCGGTCGGGGCGGGACGTGCCGTCGTGGCTGTTCCGCGACTTCGACGCGTAGCTCGTGACAACGAAACAGGGACCCCCGCGCGGGGGTCCCTGTTTCGTGATGCCGTGTGTGTCAGGCTGCGTGCGCGCAACCCCAGGGCTGCAGGCCGCGCTGGGCGTAGAGCCGGTTCGCGACCGTGATCTGCTCGGCGCGCGAGGCGAGGTCGGGACGCGAGGCGAAATCGCCGCCGCCGACCGACAGCCAGGTGCCGATGTTGAACTGCAGGCCGCCGTAGTAGCCGTTGCCGGTGTTGATGCTCCAGTTGCCACCCGACTCGCAGGCTGCGATGCGATCCCACATCGCCGAGTTGGCGAGGTTGATGCCAGCGCCGGAGGAGGATGACGAACCGGACGAGGACGAGGAGGTCGTCGCGACCACCTTGGTGCCCACCACGATCTTCCTGGTCACAGGCTGCGTCGTGATGGCTGACGCCACCTTGGTGCGCTGGGTCACCTTGCCGTCGACCGTCGTGACGCGCCACGTGATCGTGCGCTTGCCGTCGGAGCCGGCGACCGTCACCTTGGTCGTGCCCTTGGCCATGCTGGAGTCCTTCGTCGTGATCGTCTTGTTGTCGACCGCGACGTAGGTCTTGTCGGAGGTGATCTTCACGCGGGAGACCTTGATGGCCGCACCCTCGGTGACTGCTGTGGTCAGCGCGGGCTTGACGATGTCATTGGAGTCGAACTTGACGCCCATGGTCGCGAGCACATCGGCCACGGTGGCGTCGGTCGAGGTGGACTTGGTGGCCTTGCCGTCCACCGTGACGCTGATCTGCTTGGGCGAGACGGCGGTGAAGCTGAGGCCTTCGCGTCCCAGGGTCAGCGAGCGGTCGACGGACAGTTGCACGCCCGCTTCGCGGACGCCCAACTCGGTCAGCGCGCCGTCGACGGTCGTGGCGGTCGTCCAGACCGACGTGGCCTTGCCATCCAGGTTGACGGTGACGAGGCGGCCGTAGCGCACGGACACGTTCTGGCCGTCGGCGACCTGCGTGTCGAGGGCGGGCACGACGACGTCGTGCGAACCCACGGTGATGTTCGCCTTGGACAGCGCATCGGCGACCGTTCCGCCGTAGGTGCTGACCTTGCTCACGTGGCCGTCGACGTTGAGGCTGACGGCCTTCTCGGCCGCCTGGACCCCGACGCCAGTGCCAGCGAGGATGGCGACAGCGGCGCCTCCGGCGATCCAGCTGATGGTTGCTTTCTTCACGAAACTCCCTCATGGAGAACAGGTGTACCCCTCAAGGGTCGCAAATCCTGAGAGTTTCTTCAAATGATCCGACGAGAATCTGAGCTCGTCCACGCGGGGCCACCCGGGTGCGCCGTGCGGGAAGATCCGATTGACAAGCAGAAACGCCCCCCAGCTCAGCTGAGGGGCGTCCCTGAAGATTTTTCAGGAATCTTGGGGTTTGAGGGTCAGATGAGGCCCTCGCTGGCCGCCTTGGCTCGCTCGAAGCGGCCCTGGACGTCGGCCCAGTTGACCACGTTCCACCACGCGGAGACGTAGTCGGCCTTGACGTTCTTGTACTGCAGGTAGAAGGCGTGCTCCCACATGTCGAGCTGCAGGACGGGCAGCTGGCCGAGGGGCAGGTTGCCCTGCTGGTCGAAGAGCTGCATGACGTTGAGGCGCTTGCCGAGGGTGTCCCACGCGAGGACCGACCAACCCGAGCCCTGGATCGCGTTCGCGTTGGCGTTGAAGTGCTTGGCGAAGCCGTCGAACGAGCCGAAGAACTCGTCGATCGCCGAAGCGATCTCGCCGTCGGGACGACCGCCGGCGTCCGGGGCCATGTTCTTCCAGAAGACGGAGTGGTTGATGTGGCCGCCGAGGTGGAACGCCAGGTCCTTCTCGAGCTTGTTGAGGTTGGCGAAGTCACCCTTCTCGCGAGCTTCCGCGAGCTTGTCGAGGGCGGTGTTGGCGCCGTCGACGTACGCCTTGTGGTGCTTGGAGTGGTGCAACTCCATGATCTCGGGGGCGATGTGGGGGGCGAGCGCGGAGTAGTCGTAGTCGAGCTCGGGCAGCGTGTAGACAGCCATGCTTCTTCTTCCTGTTCGTCGGGGCCGCCGGGGCGGGTGCGCGCCCGCGGCCGTAGTACTGGGGACAACCCCGATCCTAGGGCAGGTATTCCGCCGCGATGGTTGACTGGGGTGCATGAGCACCTCCGTCGGACCCCCCGCAGGACCAGGCATGCCGGCCCTGCAGCTGAACAACCTGTTCAAGAACTTCGGCGCGAAACGGGCGGTCGACAACCTGTCCCTCGCGGTGCCGCGAGGGTGCCTCTTCGGACTCGTCGGCCCCAACGGTGCGGGCAAGACAACCACACTGTCGATGGCGACGGGGCTGTTGCGTCCCGACCACGGCAGCGTCCAGGTCTGGGGACGCGACGTCTGGGCCGATCCTGCGTCCGCGAAGGCGATGATGGGGGTCCTTCCCGACGGATTGAGACTGTTCGACCGCCTCAGCGGGGCCGAGTTGCTCCGGTTCGTCGCGGGTCTGCGCCGGGTTCCCGCCGCAGAGGCGTCGATGCGCGCCGACGCCCTGCTCGCAGCACTGGGTCTCGCGGACGACGCCAACACCCTCGTGTGCGACTATTCCGCCGGCATGACCAAGAAGATCGGCCTGGCCTGTGCGCTGATCCACAACCCCCAACTCCTCGTGCTCGACGAACCGATGGAAGCCGTCGATCCCGTGTCGGGCCAGGTCATCCGGACGATCCTGTTCGACTTCGTCGCCAGGGGCGGAACCGTCGTGATGTCGAGCCACGTGATGGAACTCGTCGAATCGATGTGCGACGCGATCGCGGTCGTCGCGTCCGGACGCATCCTCGCGGTGGGGACCACCGAGCAGGTCAAGGGCGGGCTGCCGCTGCAGGAACGGTTCCTCGACCTGGTGGGTGCGCGATTCGAGCAGGGGAGCGAGGGACTGGCATGGTTGGGACACTCGTCCGCCTCCAACTGAAGCTCTTCGGACGCGGGGTCCGCGGCAACGTCGGCAAGCTCATCGGGCTGGTCATCACGGGCCTGTGGATCGCAGGCGTGGTGCTCGCCCTCAGCGCGGGCCTCATCCTGCTGCGCGGGCACCCCGCCGACGAGCGGGGCGGTGCCGGCGTCCTCGTCTTCAGCGCCCTCGCCCTCGTGTGGCCGATGCTCACCCTGATCTCGTCGGGTGCAGACCAGACCCTGGACCCCGGCCGCTTCGCCCTCTTCCCCCTGCGCGCACGCGACCTGATGCCGGGCCTTCTCGTCGTGGGCGTGCTCGGCTCCGGTGGCCTCACGGCCTCGGCGTTGGCCCTGGCCTACCTGTACTCGTGGAGCTCAGCCCTCGTCCCCGCGGTGGCGGCCCTCGTCGGGGGGACCATCGGGGTCCTCACCGTCGTCGTGGTCTCGCGGGCTCTGACCTCGCTCTTCGCCCAGGGCATGGCGACACGCCGGTACCGGGACTTCTCCGCGTCCGCGCTCGCCATGGTGGTGATCGCCTCGGTCGTTGCGATGCAGTTCATCCAGAAGTGGGTCGGGACCGATCCGAGCGCCATGCTCCGCAGGGTGGCCGGGGTGTCGAGGATCCTTGCCTGGACGCCGATGGGCTGGGCCTGGGCACTGCCCTGGGACGCGGCCGAGGGCAGGTGGGGTCACCTCGTCCTTCGCGGGACGCTGGCCGTCGGCATGCTCGCGCTGGGGTGGAGGGTCTGGCGTCACACCCTCGACGTCGCACTGGTCTCCCCGCTGGAGTCCGGTGGTGGTGGGGGAAAGGTGAAGGCGTCCGGCTGGATCGACAGGGTCCTCCCACACGGGCCGGTCGGCGCGATCGGCGCGCGTTCGCTGAAGTACTGGCGCAGGGATCCCCGCCACGTCGTCAACGTCCTCGGCGCACTCCTCCTGCCACTCCTGATGATTCTCCCGATGCTCATCAACCCGCTGCCGGGACAGTCGCTGCGGGAGCCCTGGGTGCTGATGTATCCCGTCCTGGGGTCGATGCTGATGAGCGCGTCGTCGGTCGCGTCCGAGATCACCTACGACGGGTCGGCCCTGTGGACGCAGATCGTGGCTCCCATCCGCGGACGCGATGACCGACTCGGTCGACTGGTCGGCCTGCTGGCGATCTTCGTCCCGGCCACGATCTTCACCGATCTCGTGTTCCTCGCCCTGACCGGCCAGTGGCGGTACACCGTGCCGCTCCTGAGCGCGGGCCTTGGATCGCTGGCTGCGGCCACCGCTGTGGGCACCCTGGTGGGGTCCTGGTGGCAGTTCGCCGTGCCACCACCCGGATCGAGCCCGTTCGCCAAGGGTTCCGGCGGTGGCGCGGTCTCGGTGCTCAGCGCGCTGGCCTGCATGGCCGGGTCGATCGCCCTGTCCATGCCCTTCATCGCAGTGGCGCTCCTCGCGGCCTGGCAACCCTGGTTGGGGTGGGTGGCACTGGGCATGGCACTGGGGGTGGGTCCCGCGATCATCTGGGGTGC
The DNA here is from genome assembly GCA_937988865.1 of uncultured Propionibacteriaceae bacterium. GTDB lineage: Bacteria > Actinomycetota > Actinomycetes > Propionibacteriales > Propionibacteriaceae > CALKHV01. The sequence continues at coordinate 29,364 of CALKHV010000031.1, forward strand.
CGCCCACATCGGTGGTCGGCGACTCGACGCCACGTGGCCCGAGGTGCTGAAACGTGTGACCTACGAGTCGAGCTGAGCCGGGCGCAGGTTGCCGCGACGGGCGGCGCGTCGCAGGACGCGCAGGAGTGGCGGTGCGAGCAGGAGCAGGAGGGCCACGTTGGTGAGGGCGCGTCCGAGGTTCCATCCCAGCGAGGTCGCCAGGTTGTAGAGGGCGAAGTGGTGCAGATTGGTCAAGGCGCCGGCGTCCGGGTCGAAGGACAGCTGGGACTCGCCACCGAGCGCGAATGGCCAGAACGCCAGGTCCATGAGGGCTCCGAAGATGAACGCCGCGACGGCGCCGTAAGCGGCGAGCATGCCCACCTCGAGCCAACCGCGGGCGCGGGGGAGCAGGCCCGCACCGAGGCCCACGAAGCCTGCTGCGAGCATCTGATAGGGCAACCACGGGCCCACACCGCTCGTGAGGAGCGCTGACGTGAACAGCGTGGTGTTGCCGAGCACGAATCCGAATCCCGGTCCGAAGACGCGTCCCGCGAGGATGACGAGGAAGAAGACCGTCTCGATTCCCGCGGTACCGGCCCCCAGGGGGCGGACTGCGGCGCCCACGGCAGACAGGACCCCCAGCATTGCCAGCGAACTGACCTCGAGGTCGTGCTGGCCCAGTTCGGAGACGACGACGCCCAGCACGACCGGCAGGATCAGGGCGAAGACCAGGGGTGTGAGGCTGTTGCCCTGCAGCGCGGCGCCGGGACTGATCAGCAAGGGCCAGCAGAAGGCCATCAGGGCCATCACTCCTGCAATGCCGAGCATGACGACCGAGCGTCGAGAGGTCCTCATCGGAGCCCCCGGGCCGCTTCCGCGACGGTGAGCACGGGGAGGGGATGGAAGATCTTTGCCACCTGGGGTGCGAAGGCCGGGGAAGAGGTGCACACCTCGCGGGTGGTGCCGTCGGCGACGATGTCACCGTCGGCCAGGACCACGGTCCGCGTCGTGGCCTGCGCGGCGAACTCGACGTCATGGGTCGAGACGATGACACAGGTGCCCGAGGCTGCGAGTTCGGTCAGGATCGTGCGCAGGGCCGCCTTCATGGCGTAGTCCAGGCCGCGGGTCGGCTCGTCGAGGAGGACGACGCCGGGGGACGCCGCCAACTGGATGGCGAGGACCAACGCCAGGCGCTGGCCTTCGGACAGGTCGCGCGGGTGCCGCTGGGGATCCAGGTCGGCGCCGAGCCGGGTGAGGATGGCTGCGGTCGTCCCCCCGGACGACTCGGTCTCGCGGTCGGACTGGGCGCACTCACCCTCGACGGTGTGGAGGTAGAGCAGGTCCGCGGCCGACTGCGGCACGAGGCTGACGAGCTGGCGCGCCCGGCCGGCGGTGACCTCGCGGGGGTCCTCCGACGTCGATCCGGTCGTCACGGAGATCGTGCCGCTGCTTGCCGTCGCCCCTTGCAGGGCCCACATCAAGGACGACTTCCCGGCTCCGTTGCGTCCCATCAGGGCGGTGATCTCACCGGACGCGAAGTCGCACGTCACGTCGTTGACCGCCAGGACGTCCCCATAGCGGACGCCCAGCTTCTCGATCTGCAGCGCGGTGCGTCCGCGCTCGCGGGTGGGCTCGGGGTGAGGGGGATCGAGCACGATCCCCTCTGTCGTGACGTGTCTCCGGGCTTCGCGGACGCTGAGGGGCACCTGTGGCCAACCGAACGTCCGCGAGAGCTCGACGAGAGGTGGAGTGACGTCCGCACGAGCGAGGACCTCGCGGGCCGGCCCCAACTCGGCGGAGCCGTCACCGGGGAGCCAGAGCACCTGGTCGGCCGCCTGCATCACGCGCTCGAGCCGGTGCTCGGCAAGCACGACGGTGAGGCCGACATCATGGACGAGCGTCGTGATGGCCGCCAGCACGTCCTGTGCTGCGGTCGGGTCGAGCGCCGACGTCGGCTCGTCGAGCACGAGGACGCGCGGCTGGGCCGCCAGGACGGCGGCGATGGCGACGCGCTGCTGCTGGCCGCCCGACAGGTCGAGCAGGGGACGCCGGCGCAGGTCGGCGATGTTCATCAGGTCGAGGGTCTCCTCGACGCGCTTGCGCATGGTCACCGGCGGGAGGCCCAGCTGTTCCATGCCGTAGGCGATCTCGTCCTCGACGCGATCGGTGACGAAGCCGGCGAGGGGGTTCTGGCCGACGTATCCCACGACGTCGGCCAGGTCACGGGGGCGGTGGTCGCGTGTCGAGCGTCCATTCACCACGACGTCGCCGCTCAGCGTCCCGCCCGTGAAATGCGGGACGAGGCCGTTGATCGCACCGAGGAGGGTGGACTTGCCGGTACCGGTGCGGCCGACGACCACGACGAGATCCCCGTCGGGGATGATGAACGAGGCGTGCGACAGCACCGGTGGTGAGTCCGGGTACGAGATGGTCACATCGTCGAAGCGGATCATCGTTCGTCCCTGGGTGGGAGTGGGGTGGCGACGGCGGGGATGGCGACCACCAGCGCGAGCACGATCATGGCCGGGTGGAGCGTGGGCCAGGCCGCCGGTGAGATGGGGGGCAGCATCGCGTTGGGCTGGGTGTGGGCGAGCCAGCCTGCGATGGCGATGGCGGTTGCGCCACAGCCGAGCACGACCGCCTCGGGCCAGCCCCACGGATCGGGGCGGTAGCGGGTCACGGCGAGGCGGCGTCCGGAGCGTCTGAGTCCGACGACAGTCGCGACGACGCCCCCACCGAGGGCAAGCGCTCCCCAGCGTCCGGAACCGGGGACGCCAAGCAGGATGAAGGTGCCCAGTGTGACGCACATCAGTGCACCCATCAGCATGACCGAGGTGCCGCGACCGACGCGGCGCTGGTCGTGCGTGCGTCCGTAGCCGCGGGACTCCATGCCCGCGGCCAGCAGCAGGGAACGGTCGATGGCGTCCTCGAAGACGGGGATGACGACCGCAGTGACGGCGCGCCAACCCCGGGATGCCCCGCCCCTCAGACGACGCGCGCGTCGCACCCGGACGCCGGACTCGATGAGTTGGGGAGCGACCGAGAGTGCGATCACCACGGCGACCGACAGTTCGTACAGGGCAGGAGGCACGGCCCGCAGGGCTCGCCTCGGGTTGGCCAGTGCGTTGGCGGCCCCGACGCAGATGAGCATGGCGGCGAGGCGACCTGCGTCCGAGATGGTGAAGAGGACAGCTTCGAGTGTGACGGGGCCGCCCAGGCTGATCCCCGCTGCCCAAGCGGGGAGTTGCACTTCGGGCAGGGTGAACAGGACCGTGCCCTCGCGCAGGCCGCCGACCGTGAGCTGGAAGAACATCCGGACGCCGATCACCATCAGGGCGAGCGTGAAGTACGCGCCCACGCTGCGCGCCCAGGGCGCGGCGGTGCGGCGGGCCAGGACCACCCACACCACCGCGGCCACGACAAGGGTCAGCAGCAACAGGTTCCGCGTCAGGCTCACGGCCACCGCGGCCCCCAGTGCCCAGCCCCACCACCCCCACGGGTGGGTGGTGCGTCCCACGAGCCGGGTGTGGCTCGTGGGAGCGGGGGCCTCGACGATCGGACGCTCGACCCTGGCAACCTGCCGGGTCATCGCGTCACGAACGCCAGCGCGTCCGCAGGGCCACTCCGACGCCACCGAGGGCGAGGACGCCGACGGTCGTGAGGGTTCCCCAGGGGGTGCCGCGGTCGGGGGTGGCCGGGGTCGTTGCGGTTGCCTCGGCAGACGGGGCGTCCGAGGCTTCGAGGGTGGCGGATTGCGGCGCGGCGGAGGCCGACGTCCCGGCACTACTGGCCGCGGCCCCGGCCTTCGAGTCCATCGCGGACGGTGACCCGGGCCGCGTCGAGGTTGTTGCCTTCGAGGTTGTCGCCTTCGAGGTGGCGGCGTTCGACGTTGTCGCCGGACGCGTCGTGGAGGACGTCCGAGTGGATGTGGCGGTGGGCTTCGACGTGGTCGGCTTCGTGGTGGCCGTTGGCCTGGTCGTGGTTGCCGTCGGTTTGGTGGTTGCCGTCGGTTTCGTGGTGGCGGTCGGCTTGGTCGTGGCCGTCGGCTTTGTCGTAGTCGCAGTCGGTGCGGGTGCTGCGGCCGGCGACGGCGTCCAGGACGGCGGGTTCGCACCCGTGCCCCAGTTCCATGCCTCGACGTCACCAGCACGCGACTGGTGGATCCCTGCGCCCTCATTCGAGTAGCGCCAGGACGATCCGGTCCACAGCCAGTAGACCCAGTACGCCTGGACGGACGCCTTCGCCGGGCAGGTCGACGGCGTCGAGTTGATCTGGCAGATCATCGAACCTGAGTCGAACCCGACGGACGCGACCGCGCGGAGCACCTTGATACCGGTTCCCGGCATCACGCAGCCGGCTGCCACGGTCCCACCCTGGTGGGTGGCCTTGACGTAGACCTTCCCGGAGGCCTGACACGTGGCGTCCGCCGAACTCATGGGCAGGGTCGCCGCCCCGGCCGGCTGGCCGACGGCCAGCACGGCGCAGGACAGGACCGCCGCCAGGAAGGCAGCGAGTCGACGCATCAGCGACGGCGTCCAGCTGCGAGGGCAGCCGCACCGGCGGCCGTGATCAGCAGCAGCGCGCCCAGGGGGGCGCTGTCGCTGTCACCCGTGTCGGGCAGGGGACGCGTGGTCGGCGAGCCGGAACCGCTCGTGTCGTCGGTGTCTGTGCCGTCGGTGTCTGAATCACCCGGGTCGACGGGGTCGGTCGGGTCCTCCGGATCAACCGGGTCGGTGATCACGATGGGTGAGAATTCGGCGGTGTTCAGGGTCACGCCGGCCAGGAGCAGCATGCCCTGCGCCGTCGCCGAGGTCTCGGGATCCGTCCCGTCGAGGCTGGCCGGGAGACCGGTGCCGCCGGCGAGCTCCTGCTGAGCAAGCATCCAGGAGACGGTGTCGGTGACGTCGACTCCGGCTTCGAGCAGTGCGCTGCCCAACAGGCCCGCGGAGTTGGCGGGCGACCAGGCGTCCCAGTAGCCGCCGGCGGTGAGGTTGTCGGCAGCCCATGCCTTCGCGAGGGCGATCGAGCCGGTGACGGCGTCCGAGGTGGGGAGCGACGTGAGAGCCATCAGGGCCATGCCGGTGGTGTCGGGGCTGGAGACGAACACGGGATTGTCCGGGTCGGTCCAGGCGTCGACGTAACCGAAGGCTCCCGAGGCATCCTGCGAGGCGATCAGGGCGTCCACGGCCGCCTGGGGAACGTCAACGCCCGCCCTGCCCAGGGCGATGATCGCGAAACTCTGCGCGAACGTGTCGGCCAGGTCGGGGGTGGCGGCGAGGGCCGTGGTGATGATCGACACGAGGTCGACGCCGCCGAAGTCGGTGGGGTCGCCGCCCATGGTGACCGCTGCGATGGCGAGCTTGCCCGCGCGTCCCGGGTTCGTGGCGAAGGAGTTGGCCTGGCCGGCGAGCCACGTGGTAGCAGCCAGCGTCTCGGCCTGGTGCGTGCCGCTCGCGGCGAGCGCCACGATCGCATCGGCGGTGCCGGACGGGTCGGGGTCGCCGGTGAAGGAGCTGGTCAGGAAGGGGCCGTCGACGAACTGGCTGACCAGGTAGTCAGCGGCCTTCTCGGTCGACGCCGGGTTCGTCGGGTCGGCGGCGATGAACCGGACGGCGGGAGCAGCCGCGGGGGCCGCGTGCGCGACGGAGGGGAGGGCTTGGGCGCTGAAGGCGAGAACAGCCGCAAACCCGGCAACTGTGACCTTGCGTTTGAGGGACATCTTGCTCTTGAGGGACA